>JALVAT010000001.1 GCA_027011045.1 Microcaldota archaeon
ACCATTACCCTTGCGGCACCAGAGACTGCCGGCGAGTACAACGCGTACGGGTACGTGGAGGACAACAACGGCGCGTGGTCAAAACCCGCCGTTACCACCGTAACTGTTCTCAAGAGGCCGGTGCCACCCCCGACGCCCATTTCCATAACGGTCTCAGCACCCTCCGAGGTCAACGTGGGCAAATCTCTGAGCATTCCCATCTCCGTGAAGAGCTCTTCCCTCCTCATCTCGGTAGACGTTGCCATCGTTGCCCCCGATGGCAACCTCCAGCGCTTCGACTACATCCCCCTTGCCACCGTATTCGAGCGCAACGTAAGCTACACTCCGCGGGAGCTCGGGAGGTACGTGATCCGCGTCAGCGCAACTAATATACTCCGACAGAGCGCAGTCTCTGAGGCAAACTTCCTGTCTGTGGATGAAGTGCCACCGTTTGTAGCGATTGTGGCACCCACCGAGGTAAATGGCGCCTTCGTGGCCACGGTACGGGCTGCCGATAACTACCGCCTCCAGCGCGTGGAGCTCCGCGTGGATGGCAACCTCTTTAAGTCCTGGGAGCCCGAAGCGGCCACCCTCGATGAAAACGTGGAGCTCAACCTCCCTGCGGGTGTGCACATCCTTGAGGCTGTTGCCACGGATGAGTCGAACAACGTTGCAACGGCGAGCACCGACGTCAACGTCCTTGCCCCCGTCGTACCGGTGCCTCCAGTGGAGGACAACGAGCCACCTGTGCTCTCCCTGGCTGCCGACTACAACGCAGAGGGGAACGCCATTACGGTGAGCGCTACAGCCACCGACAACAACGCGGTTATGGAGATGAACATTCTGGTCAACGGTGCACTCGTCAAATCCTGCAGCGGTGACGTGAACGTCCTGAGCTGCTCCGCGATGTATGTGCCGTCAGCGGAGGGCAACTACCTCATAGCGGCGGTGGCCAGCGACTTTGCGGGCAACGTTAGTGAGAAGAACGCCGTTGTGCCCGTAGTCTGGGAGAGTGGGGAGACAAACGCGGTGCACACCTACGACCTGCGCCTCATTGCCAAGAGCGGCACCGTTGGCACCGTGATCATTCAGGGGCTGCGCGACGGCAAAGTAACTGACCTCAGCTGCGCGGACGTGATCGTTAACGTGTCGCCGCTTGCCGGCACGGCAACCATGGCATCAGTAAGCAGGCACGATGTCGTTTACGACGGACACAGCGCCTGTGAGGTTACCCTAGAGGGGAGCGGCGACTATCTCGTCACTGCGCGCTGGATGGACGTCGTGCGGTCTGTCACGCTCCGGGTGTTTGCGGTTAACACCGCTGCACCGGAGAGCGCCGTGGTGGCAGCTCTTGTTGGACTTGCCGCCGTGGCGCTGTTGAGCAGGGTCCTCTGACCCCCCTCCCCCACCATTTTTATTTTTGTTGTTTCGTAGATAGTGACGGTTGGGCTGCTGCGTGGGGGGTTCGCCCACGCACAATCGGTTGAGTATGGGGCTGAAAGCCCCATGCACGGTCACGTCAACCGGGATACGGTTGCGGGGGTGCCCGAGGGGACAAAGGGGCCGGATTGAGGGTCCGGTGGCTTAGTGCCTGCCTGGGTTCGAATCCCAGCCCCCGCACTTTTCCCTCTGCGATGATGACGTGTACAACCGCTGACCGGTGATGACAAGCAAACCGGCTGAGCAAGCGGTTTTTAATTCCCAGGGGCATTATAATCCCATGGCGATGGTTGATGATTACATTGGATTTTTAGATATGTATCGAACCTCTGGGGATGTTGCTGCTGCTGTAGAGGCACGGCTGCGCGACGCCGGCTTCGTGGACATAGATTCCGTTTCCAAACTGTCAGAGGGGGACAAGGTTTACTTCCGTTCCGGAAATCTTGTTGCCGCAGCGGTCATGGGTTCAAATGAGTTCCGCACCATCGTCTCCCATATCGACGCGCCTCACCTCGACCTCAAACCTAATCCCTTCGTGGAGAAGGACGGGTATGTGTACCTGAAGACCGTCCCCTATGGCGGTGTCAAGTATTTCCACTGGGTGGCGTTTCCCCTGGAGATTAGGGGCACTGTTTACACCGTGGACGGCGATGCCTACGACGTCTCAATCCCCACTGTTATAACGGACTTTGCACCACACCTCGATCGCGAGGAGGACAAGAAGAGCCTGGGCGATCGCTTCGACCCTGAAAAGCTAATGCCCCTTGTTGCCCTTGGAAAGAAGGAGGACGTGCTGGAAAAGATCAAGGACGAGTTTGGGGTGGAGGAGCAGGATTTCCTCTCTGCCGACCTTCAGCTCGTTCCATCGGTGAAGCCACACCTTTTTGGGGCGAACCGAGAGTTTATCCTTGCCTATGGGCACGACGATCGCTCTTCCGTTTACGCCGAGCTCCAGGCGCTTCTGGACGCTGCTCCCGGCCCCACGCAGGTTGCAATATTCGTTGACCGTGAGGAGGTCGGTAGCACCACGGACGACTCCGCCGCCGCACACACCCTTGACCGCTTCTTCCTGAAGATTCTGCGCCTCACGGGCCGTCCCGCTACCATGGAATCCCTTCTGGACCTCTACGCAGATATGAGGATCCTTTCCGCGGACGTCTCTGCGGGGTACGACCCGCTGTACGGGGACCTGTACGACAAGGAGAACGCACCCGTCCTTGGCGAGGGTGTTTCCATATCCAAGTACACCGGTGTAAGGGGCAAGGTGGGCGGTAGTGAGGCCAGCGCCGCCTACGTTGCCTGGTTCCGCCGCGTACTCGAGGAGAACGACGTCCCGTATCAGTCCGCAACCATTGGAAAGGTGGGTAAGGCTGGCGGCGGAACGGTGGCCGTCTACTTCGCCAGGCGCGGTGCCTCCGTCCTTGACGTGGGTGCTCCTGTGCTGAGCATGCACGCCCCCGTTGAGGTGCTGGCAAAGATAGACCTGGAGGCTACCTACAGAGCCTACAAGTCCTTCTTTGAGGTGCTTGACTAACGGGATCAGCACAGAGTGGTGTCATCACCCCTCAGCACGGGGCACTCATCATCTCCCTTTATCTTTTTGCGCTTGCTGTATTTAACGGAAGGGGATCCCATGGTGAAGGTGTGTCCAAGCTGCGGCAGAACGGAGCGAGAGGTGCCCTTCATCGGCTTCTTCTGCAGGGACTGCTATTTGAGGGACCACCAGCTCGTAGAGGTGCCCAAGCTTCGCCTCAAGCGGTGTCCCCTCTGTGGAAGGGCGTATTTTTCTGGCCGCTGGGAGGATTTTAGCCTTGACAGGCTGCGCGACTGGCTCGTGGATCACATAAAGGTCCGCGAGATGCAGGGGGTGCAGATTGGGGTCTCCTTCCCGGAGGTGGACGAGGATCTCATACGCTACAGGGCCATCGTGCGCGGTACAGTAGAGGGAACGCCCGTGGAGATCCCACTTGAGGGCGAAATCCCCGTGGAGAAGGTGCTGTGCCCTCGCTGCGGCCGCGCGACCGGGGGCTACTTCCAGGCGATCATACAGGTGCGCGGCGCCGACGTGGAGGAGCATGCTGAGGAAATTGCCCGCCTTGTGGAGCGAGAGGGCGGCGAGTACGCCTTTGTTTCCCGCGTTGAGTTTACAAAGGACGGTATTGATCTTTACATCGGTTCAAAGAAGGTTGCTGACAAGGTTGCAAGGAAAATAGAGCGGCGTTACGGCATCAAGGCAATCCGCTCCCACCGACTAATTACCGAGATCCAGGGGAAGCGCGTCTATAGACTCACCGTTTCCCTCCGATTCCCCCCAAAGGATTAGCTTTCCCCTTGGACCCGGGTTTACCACAACGGTATTTCCTATTTTTACCCACCTCCCGGCAGCCTCGTGTACGTGACCCACTATCGCCAGGCGCGGTTGGTAACGCTCGATATACTCGCGCACGGCTTCGGAGCCTGCGTGTATGCCTGCCCGTGTCAGTGAGAGCTCCGTTCTGTTCGGCGGGGCGTGAGAAACGAAGATGTCCACTGGACCGAGCTGTTTCAGCTCCGATCTCGCCCAGTCCTCATCCCACTCGAACAGCGTGTTGAAGGGAGTCCTTGGCGATCCCCCAATACCGCCGATGCGCACCCCCATCATTTTAATCCTTCGCAGGTGGACGTTGCCGGGGAATATTCTTGCTATCGTCTCTGGCAGTTCGTTGTTCCCCGGTACGATCACCAATCGGTCTGCAATGGGTTTGAGGATCTCTGCAATCCTTTCTATCCCCCGCTCGGCAAAGGTAATGTCTCCCGCGCAGACGTAGATGTCTGCTGGTTCCTCTACGATGGTGCGGAGGGCGTGGAGATCGTTATGTATATCGCTGAAGGCGAGGATGCGCAGAGACATCATATAAATCACACGGTGAGAATCTTTAACGCCTTGGCGCTGTCGATTTGCTAATTCCATCCCTTCTGTTAAGAATGCAACAGCACAGGATATATAACGGGGGGCGGAAGTGGAGGCTACACGCGGCGTTAAGGCCGTTGTACTGGATAGAGTGGACAGAAAAAG
>JALVAT010000002.1 GCA_027011045.1 Microcaldota archaeon
GTAGAAACGGTGACCACAAAGTTTCCACGCATCAACGAGGAAAAATGCATAAAGTGCGGGCTCTGCGCAAGGGCCTGCCCCACAAGCGCCCTGGCATTCATTCCCGGGAAGATCCCTCTGTTTTTCAAGGAGAACTGTGTGGGATGCATGCTCTGTCAGAGGGTATGTCCCGTGGGTGCAATCGAGGCGGTGGACGAACGGACGGGCGCAGTGAGAGAAGGCAACTGGGGGGAAATACCCGTAGTTGACGGGATTGCAGACGTGGGCGTGGAGGAAACGGCAAAAATAGTGGAAGCCGTACTTAAAAGAGCCCTGGAACGCACTGGGGATATTAAAATCATCGATACGGCGGCGGGAATACACTGCAACGTAGCACGGGCAATTATGGCCGCGGATATGGCAATCGCCGTAACGGAGCCGACGCCCTTCGGGATCAGAGATATGAGGAAGGCGATACAGCTCGTCCAAGCCCTGGGCAAGCCCATGAAAATCGTGGCGAACAAGTGGGGCATCAATGAGCGGTACGAGGGGCTAATTCGGCAAACAGCTGAGAATCTGGGGGTGCCGCTCCACACGATTCCGTTTTCCAAGGACTACCACCGGCGCTACGCACAGGGAACGTTTCAGCCGCTGCCCGTGGAGGGAATCCTATGATCCTCACAGTTCTATCAGGAAAGGGGGGCGCGGGCAAGACAACGATCACGGCAAGCCTCGCCCAAGCAATGAAAAACGCAGTACTGGTAGATGCAGACGTGGACACGCCAAATCTCGCCCTTGCGCTCGGTGCAGAGGAGCCCGTGGAGCGCAGGGAGTGGAGAGGTGCCTTTGTAGCGCGGTTCAAGGGAGGTACGCCAAGGCCCGATGCTTGTCCCTTCGGGGCAATAAGGGACGATGGTAGTGTGAACGAGCTCCTATGCGAGGGCTGTGGAGCGTGCGCAAAGATGGCTCCGGAGAGTTACGAGCTCATACCCGTTCTGGCGGGGTACGTGGAAGTATACAAAACAAATGCGGGAACTCTCGTCTCCGCGGATCTCGTTCCTGGAAGATCCGGCTCGGGCAAGCTGGTGTACGAGATACGGCGTATTGCAGAGGACATCGCGCAGAAGGAAGGGGCAAAGCACATGTTAATTGACGGCGCCGCGGGAAGGGGCTGCCCAGTAATAGCATCCATACGCGGTGCTGACAGGGCGCTCTTGGTCATCGAGGACAGCGTTACTGGAGTAAACGACGCGAAATGGGCCGTCGGAGTACTAAAACACTTTAACGTGCCCTTTAGCTTCGTGATCAACAAAGTGCTCGACGAAAGCAGGGCAAAAAAGATACGGGAAGAGTTCGAAGGGCTCGGCGGGACCTATGCGGGGGAGATACCGTACATGGAGGAGATCGTCAGGACGTACCCCGTGGACCCGAAGCCTATTCTGAAGCGGATTGACGTAGAAGGGATTCTACAAAGCTAGCAACAGACTCCGAGACCCACTGCTGGCCGAGCACCCTACTACCCACAACAGACGCCAAAATACCCTCGACGTACATGTGCAGGGCATCCCCTGGGCTCAAACCACGGGACTCCAGGTAAAAAAGCGCCTCGGGGGAGAGGGCGATGCTCCGTACGCCGTGACGGGCCTCGGACACGCTGGGATCGTCAACGGAAAGCTCAGGAACACCAACCGCAAGGCCCCCAGAGCTCAGGTAGAGGACATCCGCAGATAAAGAAGCCTCCTTAGACGGGAGCGGTGCCGAAAGACGGCCCCTGGATACGAGGAAGCTCCCCACGGAGGAGAGGAGGATGGATCTGCTGGAAATCCTCGCGTGGGGCGCCCCCACCCCGTCCACCACGAGATCAGTCCCACCCTCGAGCAGGAGTGCATCTACGACAAGGTCTGCACCCTCCGCGGGGAAAAGCTCGTAGTGTACGTGTGCCTCCGTAGCACGGGCAACAATTACAGCACGAAGCGAAGACCGCTCATCACCGTGAACGCGCACATGCACGTAATGGGGGTTTTCGGACCGAACATAGTGGTAAATGGTGGCGCGGGCGCCAGGCCGAAGAAACACATCGTAGGTAACGCTCTTGGAACCGCCCACCGCCCGATCATCCAGAACGATCTCGCGCTCGCCGGAAATGCAGAGAAAGACGTGGAGCCGACCGTGCCCCGACACCGTGTCCGAAGCTATTTCATTCCCTGACGCAATGTGCAATACGTCGATCCGTGAGAAGTGCTCCGCAAGCGCCCTGTGTGCCGTGGGATCGAAGGAAAATCGGGGAACGGAGCTCGCACCCACTGCACCCGTTACGCGAACGGTACCATCCTTGGAAAACGCTTCGTCGAAAACGCTCCAACGGGTATACTCCCGAATGGTGGGGGAGTCGGCAAATTGCCTGTATGTAGTATTTGGAAGTGCGCTCCTTGCCCTCTTGCGAATTTCGTCCACGGTGATCATCCAACACCACCGGAAAAGTCTGCAGAGACCACCTCTCGCAGAACAGATGCATACTCAAGGGGCAACTCACGTATTATGTCGGATATGAACCCGAGCACGGCGAGACCGCGGGCAGCATCCTCATCCAGCCCTCTGGACTGAAGGTAGAAGAGTACCTCCGGAGAAAGCCTAAACGTAGCCGCCTCGTGGGAAAACACGGCGGTGGGCTCATCAATCTGGGCGTGGGGGATCGTAGCTGCGTTGCTCCGATCGTCTAGCAGGAGCGAGTCACAGGAAACGGAGGACACAGCATTTCTTGCGCCCCTGTTTATCCGCACAAGCCCTCGGTATATGTTTACGCCGCCCTCCGCGGATATGCTCTTGGAAACGATGGTGCTACGCGTGTTAGGTGCAAGGTGGAAGATCTTGGCTCCTCCGTCCTTGATATAGGAGCCCTTGGATATGGAAAAGACCTGCATGGACGTGGAAGCGCCCTCCCCCTTGAGAACCACCGACGGATAGACCACAGAGTACTTGGATCCGATACTCCCTTCCACCCAATCGACCGTTGCGCCCCGCTCTGCGATCACTCGCTTGTTGTTGAAGTTTACCACGCTCTTGCTCCAGTTTTGAATGGTGGTGAACCGCACCCTCGCCCCCTCGTGGGCGTAAATCTCCACAGCACCGTCGTGGAACGTAAAATCCCTAAATATGGGGGCTGCACAGCCCTCGATGAAGTGCACGGAGCTGTTGCGGTCCGCCACGATTAGCGTATGCTCAAATTGACCTTCGAGTGCAGTGGATATGTAGAAAAACGCCTCTACGGGCATATCGACCTGAACATTCGGCGGGACGTAGAGAAAGACCCCGCCGGACCAAAGAGCATAGTGAAGCGCGGAATACTTGTGCTCTGCGGCGGGAAAGATGCGAGAAAAGTACCTGCGGACGATATCCCCGTGGGTGCGTACAGCATCATTCATCGGTTCCAGAATCACACCAAGGGCGCGTAGCTTTTCCGACACAGAGGCGTAAACGGTGCTGCTGTCCATTGTCGCAGAGAGCCCCGCCAAGTACTTCTTCTCTAGCTCCGGAAGGTTCAGCCGTTCGTAGATTCGGCGCACCTCTGGGGGCAAATCTTCCCAGCTGCTGACGGCCCTTCCAGAACCACGGTAAAGAATCATGGATTGAACGTCAAGGCCCTCCCAATTGGGAAGCCAGCGCGGCTCGGGGAGCCTGGCGTATAGCTCAACAGCCCGGAGGCGAAGGCGCCGCATCCACTCTGGCTCGCGATTCTCCTCCGAAATGCGCTGTGCCTCGTAGCGAATCTCCTGCACCTCTGTCATTGACCGCCCTCCAGGGACGCAAGAAAGCGTTCTAAGTGCTCCCCGCTGTCGGAATCTACAATCTCACCATCCCTTAGGAGCACAACACGGTCCGGGCGCAAGTAATCAAAGAGCTTAGGATTGTGGGATACGAGAACGATCCCCGCACCGGATTTCCGCAGTTCATCGATGGCCGATGCTATTGTACGGAGACCTGCAAGATCCACACCGCTATCGATTTCGTCAAGCAAAACATACTTGGGCTTCAAGAAGAGAGCTTGGAGAAGCTCGGATCGCTTCCGCTCGCCGCCGGAAAAGCCAACATTCACAGGGCGGGAGAGATAAGAAGGCGGAAGGCCAAGACGGTTAGCCAGCTGCGCAAGCTCCGAAAAAGCCTTGGGATCGCGCTCCCTGCCTGCCGCCCTGGTAACCAAGGTGGCAAGCGTCACCCCATCTATCTCGGGAGGCGACTGAAACGCGAGGAAAATGCCCCGCCTCGCTCTTTCGTGCGGAGGAAGCTCCGTTATGTTTTCCCCGTCGAGAAGGATTTTAC
>JALVAT010000003.1 GCA_027011045.1 Microcaldota archaeon
GAATAAACCATATCCAACCTTTCATGGTCTCTCACCACCCTATCCCTGTTTGCTGCGACTCACAATAGCCGTGCTTCCCAGCATGGCTGTCATGAGTGCAAAGATCCACCATACCAGTATGGTGCCAAGGTTATATCCTGTGCCATCAAAGGAGAGAATCTTCACAAAGTCAAAATCATACCACTGGAAGGACTGCCAGATCCACCAGCCAAAGAGAACCACGAAGAGAACAGGAATGGCGTATTTAATGGAGAAGTCGTACCACTTACCAATCTTAATATCACTAACCTCATTGATGTAATCCCTTGCCTTATCTACACCAAACTTCATAATGGCATAGGTGATAAACATACCGCTAATCCAGAGACCCAGTCCCCAAACAAAGTCTTGAGAATCCTGGAAAGATATATTGAGGGCAGATGGAATGCCGGCAAAGATGGCAAAGACAAATATGATAGCGGCAATCTTGTTGCGGGAATACCCGGCATCTACAAAGTTTGTAAGGGATATCTCATACATGGGAATAAGTGATGTGAAAGCGGCAAAGAAGAATGCCAAGAAGAAGAACACAGAGACCAGATAACTAAATGGCATGTTTGCCATGAGCTTTGTCAGGTATATAAAGGCAAGGCCGGAGTTTCCAGAGCCCAGAGCCTCAGATGCCTTATCCACAGGTAGAAATGTAAAGACCGTGACGGCAATGGCCGTTGCCGCAAGGAAAGAAGCGGACATATTGCCCCACACGGTTGTGAAGGCATTAAGGGCAATATCCTCTTTCTTCTTAGCATAGGCGGCAAATGTTAGCAGGAATCCCCAACCGGCACCGGTAGACCATGCCACCTGCGTTAGTGCCTCAAGCCATGTTCGGGAGTTTGTCAGGTATTCCCACTTAGGCACAAACATATATTCAAGACCCTTTGTCACGCCGGGGAGTGTCAGTGCCACAAGGGCAACAATACCGAGTAGCACCATGAGAGATGGCACAAGGAGTTTTGCCACCCACTCAAAGACCTTCAGACCACCGTAAAGGACGATAAATGCAAGAATGACAACAATAAAGAAATATGTCAGTTTCTCCGCCGGAGAAGCCATGAAGTTGTCCCAGATAGCCTGAGTATCTACACCGGGTTTTGTGAATACACCCTGCAGAGAGAGTACAAGGTATTTCAGAATCCACGATGTCACCACGGCATATTCAAAGCCAATGGCAAGGGTAACCCACGCCAGCCACGCTCCCATCCAGGAGAACTTCTCATCAAGGAACTCTGAGAATGCCTGAACAGTACCCTTTCCTGTCTTCTTACCAAGGATCATTTCGGACATGAGAAGTGGCACAGCCCATACAAGGTTGAAAAGCAGATAGATAAGGATAAAGGAGCCACCACCCCACTGGGCAGCCTTACGGGGAAAGCGCCATATATTACCAGCACCAATGGCCTGTCCTAAAGCAGCGGCAATAAGCCCCCAACGGGATGCCCACTGAACCTTTCTACTCATTTACAAGCCCCCTTTCAAAGTTAAGAGGTTTGAAAAAATTATAGCATAAATAGTCATAACTATGCAACTTTATGCTATGGATATGGCATTTTTGTCGTGGTATCCTTTACAGGAAAGGAGGGTATAGGGTGAAGAAGAAAACTGTGGCAATACTGGCAACATCACTCAATACGCTTATTGCCATACTGAAAGTAACGGTGGGATGGCTCTTTGGCTCTATGGCTGTCCTTGCCGATGGTATAGACTCATCAACAGATATTCTCACATCTCTCACTATGCTTATAAGCATACATGTGGCATCACAACCTCCCGATGAAGAACACCCTTACGGACATGAGCGGGCGGAGACCATTGGTGCCAAGATCATATCTTTTATCATCTTCTATGCGGGTATTTCTCTGCTTGTTGAGAGCACCAAGAGACTTATATTCCATGAGTACCACGTTATAACCAGTCCCCTACCCCTGATTGTGATGGCGCTCTCTGTGGTGATAAAGACCTTTCTGTTTCTTCTGGAATACTACGTGGGAAAGCGCGAGAAGTCTAAGGCTATGATGTCTGAAGCCATGAATATGAGAAACGACATCCTCATGTCTTCTTTGGTATTTATAGGTATTCTCCTTAATCGCATGGGGCTTGCCATACTTGATCCCATCCTGGGTATACTTCTGTCCCTATTCATAATAAAAACGGCGTTTGAGATATTCAGAGACAGCGTATATGAACTGATGGAGGGACTTCCACCGGAAGAAATGGAAGTTTACACCCATCTAAAAAATGCTATAGAGAAATGTGGCCACATAAAGGACATCAGCCGTATAAGGGTAAGGAAAATGGGTCAGTGGTATATAGTAGACGCCGATCTGAAAGTTGATGAGAACCTCACGGTCGGCGATCTCTTCTCCCTGCGAAAGAAGATATCGGCATTTGTAAAAGAGCAGAACCCACATGTTAGGGAAATAAACATGGCATTCTTCCCAGAACATGTACCCACAAAGGAGATTATGTGCCAGAGTGAACAAGGTGGTAATGCTACAATAAAAGATGAAGGTGAAGACAATGAGGGGCAAATCGCTAAGTGATTATCGGGATAAGATTCTCAGGATAACCGCTAAGATGCTCTCAGAGGGTGGTCCTGAAAAGGTATCTATGAGGAAAGTGGCATCTGCCGCCGGCATATCGGTAGGTGGCATTTACAAACTCTTTGAAAACAAAGAAGACCTTATTATGGAGGCCGCCAAGATGGCATCTGTAGAGTTTAAAGAAAAAGTCCTTGCCATAGATGATATATATGACATACTGCGGGCAACAATGGACCACTCCAAGGAGAATAAGTGGATTATAAGATACCTTGCCATGAAAGATCCCTCCTTTACCCGATCCATATTCAAGGACATTCTTGACCACATGGAAAACCTCCTTCAAGACCGCGCCAAGGCACGGGTTTTATTCCGACTGGCATCTATGCAGGGCATGATAGGTGGCCAGGAGGAAGAAACCATCGTCTGGAAACTCATAAAATTCCTTCTGTCAGAAGATCACTCGTAATAATATATAAGAGAGAATACCCATCAGAAGGGGGAGAGATATATGAAAATAAAAATTTTTGTGATGAGGGTTCTTTTTGTATTCATTCTTCTGTTTCTTGCCATAGGCATGCTATCCCTGGCAGCACCTTCACCTGCCTATGCCAGCGGGCCATACAAGTTGCCACTGGCATGGCAGATTGTCTACCTCAACACCGACGGCTCCCTTGATGTTTACGACTACCGGGAATACTACTTTGACGGCGGACCTCCCAGTGCCATTTTCCCATACCATCTGGGTACAGATTACGACCTTTACAATCGCACACTGTCATATCCACTATTTGAAGCCTATGCCAGTGATGTTTCCCTTTCTGATATCCCACCAACAGATATAAAGCAAGCCATGGCAAGGATTAAGTCCCACCTCCACAAACTGGATATCTTAGGAACAGAGCCTGACTTTGACATATCTGTACCTATGGACGATCACCTGTATCTCCTTGTGCACTACAAGGTTAGCCCCGACATTACCGTCGTAGGAAAGGACTTTGCCCGTACATACTACCAGCTTCCTAAACTGGGAAAGAGCGAAGTTTCTGTAGATCACTACTATACCGCCTTTATACTACCCAAGAAACCTACCTGCGATAAAAACCTACCTAAATACGATGAAAATGACTCTGTCTGCCCCTGTTTCATGGTCCACAGATTCCTGCCGAAGGGCGGTCCCATCGGCACGTATCACAAGGGATGTGAGTTTGTCCTGTTTGAGGTAAAAAACCTTGATGTTAGAACCGTTCAGGAACTAGATAGTGTGTATCCCAAAACCATACTTTCGGCAGAGGCTCAGAAAGCACTATATGTAGATCAAACCTATAAAGATGTAAAAAACTGGCAGGAGGCACACAGCACCAGCCCCGACACCGCCATGAAAATGACATGGTACTCTCTCCTTGCCGCCATAGTGGCGGGCATACTGGGGAAATGGGCATCAAGCAGAAAGGAGAAAGAACACGCCCGCTACTATTGGCGAAAGGTAGAAGAAACACCGGCGGGCATGGATATGCCATCTGACAATGTATACCGCTCCTTCTTCTTCACAGAAGAAGATCTCGTTTCCGCCATGGCAGGGGATAATCCTTACGATTACACACTTGATATTACAGATACAAC
>JALVAT010000004.1 GCA_027011045.1 Microcaldota archaeon
TGCATACACCCTTCAATGAGGGGGAACTCGCCGTGGTGGGGGAGGGCGTGCCCTTCGCCCTCGAGGTAAAAAATCCCCTGAGATATCCCCGCAACGCAGAGCAACTAATCATCCAAGAGGTTAACCGAAGCTCCAGCGGGGTAGAGCTTCTGGAGCTCAAGAGAGGGAACAAGGGAGCTGTAAAAGCGGTGAAGGAAATAAAAACCCGCTGTTACGAGTTTTTATTCGAGGGCCAGCCGAAGAGCTGCGATAAACGCAAGATCTTCCAGATGATACACGGCAAGGGGAACAGAAGGGTAAACGTCCTTTCCCTGGAGTATGGCGAAGAGAACGGGCTTCAAAAAATACGCATCAGGTTCGACGGACCCCTGAACGTAGAGCGCTTCGTGAAGGGGGATGCCACAAGGCCGAACCTTAAGGACTTCGCCGAAGTAAGGGGGCCCGTAACCATAAGGGTGTGTGGGACATGATGATTGGCTACGTTGCCGCAACCCTGGGCGCCATCGCCGCAGGCATATACGACGCCTTCACGGGGGAGATCCCCGAGTGGATCACGGTGCCGATGATCGTCCTCGGGCTCATATACGCGTGGTGGCAGGGCTTCATAGTCGCTGCGGCGGTCGTAGCAGTTGTTACGTTCATAATCGGGTACGCCTTCTACTATACTGGGCTCCTCGGAGGGGGCGACGGACTTCTACTAACGGGAATCGCGGCATGGGCTCCCTTCGTTAAGATCGGGGTGGTAAGCCTTCCGACACCCCTCATCGTTCTGCCGCTCAGCCTGGTGCTATCACCGCTCTTCTACGGACCGTTCCTCGCGCTAAGGCTGGCGGAAAAGAGGGCGAGGCTCTGGGCACTGGCGGTAATCCCCGAAATAT
This sequence comes from Microcaldota archaeon, assembly GCA_027011045.1. GTDB lineage: Archaea > Iainarchaeota > Iainarchaeia > JAADDC01 > JAADDC01 > SZUA-1452. The sequence goes on from JALVAT010000004.1 coordinate 879, forward strand.
TGCTACCGCCGGGGTTTGCTGCAGTATACGCCAGCGGGCTCACCGCATACATAGGGGATAAGTACAGGGAAGATCTATTTGTGGAAGAAAAACCCGTAGACGCCCTGGTTCCCGAAGACATTGTGGCTGAGCCCGTTGACGTGCTGCCACCGGGGAAGAAGGTGCTGGAGAAGAAGGACATAGAGCTGCTACGGAATGCGGGCATAAGGAGCGTTAAAACGCTGGAACACCTTCCAAGGCTCGGACCTTTCCTCGCAGCAGCCCTAATCTTAACGCTACTCGCCGCTACTGGAGCCGTGGACATCAAGACGTACGGAGCCAGCCTCTTCCTTTACAACCTCAAATGACTCGCCGAAGAACTGCGAGCAGACCCAGAGATTCGTCACGAGGTGCTCCGTCGGCTCCGCAATACGCACACTCGAATCGCCCCTCGCGAGGAAAAGGAAGGGAACGATCTGGTCACCCATATTCGCATCAAAGGGGGCCATGGGGGCGATCTGGCGCAGGTACCAGCGGGCCGCCCGCTTACCGACCACTTCCGCAAGGATCCCCCGTTCTCCAAGGGAAGAGGCCCCCACGTAGCCCCTGCGCGACCACAGGGTAATGCTCGTGCCAGGGGACAGAACCTCGGAGCGAGGAATGCGCTGTAGGCCGATTTTACCCACGGAAACGCCAGCGGAACGGAGGATCTGCTCTGCCCCAGCACGCTGGCGCTCTGCAATGCCCGGATCAAGACCCGCCGAGATGGAAACACCATCCACGGGCTCGTCGTCCATATCCAACATGCGCACGGACGGCAAATCTCTAAAGGGGGATGCGCGGAGGACTACCTTGCCACCTCCGCGGGGATAGTAGCCACGGCGCACGACGTCTAAATGCACGTCCGCCCCAAGGTCCCTGAGGAAACGCAGGAAGACATTTTCGGCATAGTCCACGGTGGGGGCGTGGGGAACCTCCGTCCCCCCGCGGATTACGATCTCCACAGGGCCATCTGCAAAGAGAGCCGGTAAAATGATGGTCTGGAGGACAAGGGTGACGGCGCCGGCGGTGCCCACGTCTACAGAGTACCGCCCGCCACGTATGAGTCCGGGGGAAAAGTAAAGCTCGCTGGAACCGAGGCTTGCACCGCGCACCTCGGCGTCCGTCATCTCGGCGAGCAGCTGAACAGAAGCGAGGTGTTGAGATCGCAGCCCGGGCTTGGGACGCTTTGCCCGTATGTTCTTCACAACAACAGGCCTTTGAAGGACCGCAGAAAGCGCAAGGGCGGTTCTCAGAATCTGGCCGCCACCCTCGCCGTGGGAACCATCGATTACGAGGGGCTCCACAAAATAAATTGGAAAAGGTATCTTTTAGCGCTTGCGCTCCGCCGAGTGGATGGCGGAGGCGAAGGCGCTCACCGCGGAGTACACGTCGTCGGCACCCTCGAGAACGGTACCCGTGACGATGACGTCAGCGCCCGCCTGGATCTTCTGGACGGCAACGTCGGGGCTGCGGATCCCGCCACCAACAATGAGCGGTGCGTTGCCAAGGGCCTTCCTGGCAGCCATTACGAGGCGATCGTCCACGGGGTACGCGGCACCGGAGCCCGCCTCGAGGTAGACGAACTTGTATCCGAGAAAACGCGCCGATAGTGCATAGGCATAGGTTATGCTGGGTTTCCGGACAGGAAGCGGCCGTGCGTCGCCAACCCAACCAGCTGCCGTCTCCCCACCGGGCTCGGTAATGAGGTACGCCGTGGGGATGACCTCGAGACCCCAGCGGAGGATGATGGGTGCGGAAAGAGCCTGAACCCCGGAAATGTAGTAGGGGTTCCTGGAGTTGAGGAGCGATAGGTAAAGGATGGCGTCTGCGAAGGGGGAGATGCCCGAAATATCACCAGGGAACAGGATAACGGGTATTTTAACGGCATTCTTTATCTTCCTGACCGTTTCGTCCAGTAGCTCCCCCTGAACACCAACGGTGCCACCAATGAGAATGGCATCGGTGCCAGCACGCTCTGCCTCCGCCGCAAAGCGGGCGGCATTGTCGTATCCTATCTCGTCAGGGTCTATAAGGGTAAAATGGAGTGGATGCTCGCGTAGCTTTTCCATAAGGGAATCATACACGGACATCAGATCACCTCCACGGTTTTCAAGACAGAACGGGCAAGATCCTCCGTCATCTTAACCCTGTTGAAGATCGTGTACCTCTTGCGGAGCGTCGGGGCAATAACAAGGGCCATGACCATCATATCCTCGGGGATTCCAAGGGCCTCCGCGGTGGTGGGGGCGCCCACGTCCTCCAAATAGCGCCGTATGCGCTCCCAGTCCCTGCCCTGAAGGTACGCAGCCACAATTGTCCCAAGTCCCACTTGCAGGCCATGGGGGCCCTTGCTGCCGCGCAGATAGTCCAGGGCGTGGGAGATCAGGTGTTCGGACCCTGAGGCTGGTCGGGAAGAGTGCTGAATACCCATTACGAGCCCGTTCGTCACAAGCGCCTCGAGGAGCACGTTAACCCCTTCCTCCGTTCGAGAAGCAATTGCCCTACGGAAGCGGACCACGTGGCGGAACGTCATGCGGGCAAGGGCTGCGGAGTAGTGCCCGAAATATTCGCCCGTGTCTATATGCGCCAGCCACCAGTCATAGACGGAAGTATACTTGCCGATCACGTCGCCGAAGCCGGACTGAAAGAAGCGAAGAGGAGCCTCAGAGAGTACCTGTGTATCCACGACAACGAGCTCAGGGGGGCCCACATACTCGGAATACGGATGAGATGTGCCACCTAGAGACACCATGGGGGAAGCAATGCCGTCGTGCGACGGTACGGTGGGCACGGATACCACGGGAATACCGAGGCGGGCACCGACGAACTTGGCAATATCAATGTTCTTTCCGCCACCCACACCAACAACACAGTCAGCGCCGAGGCGTTTGGCGGCTGAAACAGCTTGCTCAGCTACTGACAAGGTGGCACTATCCGCAACAAAGCTGTTATCACCGCTGACAAGCCCGGGAGCGTGGGCGTCCAGAATTTCCCGCGTGCGCCGACCAACAATGAAGAAGATTCGCGAATACTGATCTAAAAGAGAGGGAAGCTCCGACAGGGCACCAGGGGACATAACAACACGGTGCGGAAGATCGATAATGCGCCTTCGCCGCGCATCGTTTTCCTCCGGGAGCGACGTCACGGGACAATAGGGGTGCTAAAGTTTATAATTGAGCCTACGACCAGAAATCGGCGAGCGTCTTCTGCTGCTTCCCCTCGCTCTCGAAAACGGACTTTATCTCCTTCTCCAGAATCATCAGGCGCTGCTTCGTGTACTCAGTCAGACCATACTGCTCCACCACGCGTTTAGATACATCGAGGTACTTCTCAACAGATCCGCGGGAGACCGTGAGGACGAGCTTGCCCCCGCACTTCCTGCAGACGCCGGCAAGCGGAACACGCCGGTATTTGGTGTTGCACTTGACGCAGCGGAACTCCTGGCGGCCGAAAGCACGCGCGTTGCCCATAATATCCTTGAGGAAGTGATAAACAAGCACGCGCTCGGCGGCATCCGCGTTGTCAACGGCCACGATCTTCTCCTGGACCTTCAACTGGGTCTCTATCTTTTCAATCATGTTGTTCAGCTTTGAATAAGCCGTGTGCTCGGGTCCCGCATCAAAGCGCGTCGTTTCGATGGAATACACGAGCTGGCGGAACTGATCTGGGGTCCCTATGATCTCGCCGATAACGTGAACGGGGGCCTCAGACGCGTCCTTGCGCTCAAGGGTGGCTTTGTAGAAGTCGAGAGTATAGTTGGAATCGTACTCCATCTCGAATACCTCGTCGTCTACCTCTGCGGGGTTTAGGACTACAGTAACGACAAGGGGAGCATCCATCTTGCCGCCACGCTTCTCAGGCAAGTAGTGGACTGAGAAGTTGAGCAACGCGTCGAGCAAAAGCAAATACGCGTCTTCATCTCCGTCGGCGTTGCGCCTGCGGGCCAGCATGTAATATGGATGGCAGTACTGGACGTAGCCGCGGGTAAACCCAATTATCCTGCCAAGGACGCCGGCAGATGTGTGTGGAGCAAGCCCTATGACTAGCTTTCCAACGAGATCCTCCTTCGTCTTGACGTTGTAATACCGGGGGAGGCCGTAGAACTCCTCAAGAAGATCATCCACGAACTGACAGGCGCGCACGAGGTAGTCTGCAACGTGCTCAGAGATTATCACGTCCGCGGGGAAGAGCTCCACCACCTGATCTCCACGTTCAAGGGGCTTTCCGTCCTTGTCATGGGTATATCCCAGTTCCCGAAGCTTCTCCACGGAAACGCCGATTTCATCGGGCCGGAAGTGCGTGAGAGGGAGGTTTGACAGGTCCACGCGAATGGTACCATCCTTGAAGACGTAAACATCGTGCTTCGCGCGCAGTATCGCCTTCTCCAGACGCTCCGGTACGCGCTCGGGGTTAGTCACACCCATAACGCCCTTCACAACGTCGGGTGCCCTACCCTCGCCAAGGTTTCTGAGGGCTGCATCGAAGAGCGCAGGCACATCAAGGGGTTTCCGCACGTAGGGGAGCGTCTTGGCGCCACAGTTCTTGCACACGGTCTCGTCGGCGTCCGCCATACGTCCACAGCTCGGACACCAGCGCTTCTTCACCGTTTCCGATCCGCAGTACGGGCAGCGCCTGTAGGGCATCACCTTGTTGCACTTGGGGCAGTAGTACGCCGCATACTCCACCTCCGGCTTGGACTTGGAGAGGACTACCTTCGTTATGAGGCGCTGGTTCGTCCCCGCCGTTCCAACGGGGAAGAGACCATGGGGCGGTGGGCTCATCTTTCTGGGCTTGGCGGCCTCGGGGCGGGCCATGCGCACGCCGATGAAAGTCCCCGCCTTATCGCGGATCTCCACGCCCGCCACTGCAGAAAGCTTCTGGAGCACGTCGCCCTCGGCGCGCTCAAAGTCGGGCACGGCGGACGGGTTGTAGTAGCCAAAAGTGAGGAGGAATGGGTACACGTAGGGCTCCTCGAGAACAATGCGGTTCTCTCGGTAGAGGTGCGGGACACCGGTCTTCTCCAAGAGGGGCTTTATCTCGCTGCTGAGGATAGCACGTACAGGAATACCGTCGCGTTCTTCTACCTGCGCCTGCTTCACGGCTGAAATAATCCTAAGGGCGTCCTCCTCGCTCAGGATGCGGTAGTAGTGGATGTACTTCGGGTGGAGCGGAATCCCGTACTGACGGGAAAGCTTCACGGCTGTGACGGGATCTACGGAGAAGGGATCCCTGACAAGGCGCTCAAACTCGGGGGGCACCTTTCCCTCCGCAATGAGCTGTTCAAGCTCGCGGGCCCACCACTCCTCGACGTAACCGGAGGGCACGAGCTTCTCCCCCGCCTTCCGGAAGTCACCGTAGGCGATGAGTGCGTCGCCAAGGAAGAGGATCTTCTTCACGCGATCCCGAATGCGATACGCCGTGTCAACGTCCTGCACCTTGAGCACGTCCCCGTTGTCCAGGAGCACAATGGGGCCCTCTATGCCGTCCACGGGCGTGGCACCCATGGCCTTGCCGGGAAGCTCTCGCTTCAGCTGCGTCCCCGTGGCGATAAACTCGCCGGTGAGCACCATCGTGGCGGGGTGCACCCCGGAGGCCATGACACCCACGTTGCGCGACCTGCCATAACGCACGCGGAAGCCGCCCCAACGACCAGGGTAGGAGAAAACGGGACGGCCAGCCACAAGCCCCTCAAGGTAAACGGCAAGCGAAGAGGACCCACCCTCCGACTTGTGGTGATGCTTTGCCTCGAGCACCCAGCTCCAGTCAAGTCCAAGCTTCTTTGCGATCTTATTGATTTTCTTGGCCTTCAGGAGGAGAGACTCTCCCACAGCTATGGCGAGACCGCCGCGTACACGGTTGGACAGACCTGGAAGATCCCTATAGGCAGATACCTCAAAGGACTCCGTGGGCTCGCCGTCCGGGCGCACGGGAATATGCTGGTAGACGATCTCAAGCTCCTCCTTCGACGGGCGATACTGGCGGGAGTAAACACGGAAGTAAAGGAGAGTCTCTTCCACCCAACGCGCGCGCTCGCGCTCCGTGGGTTTCCACACGTCGAGACCAACGCGCTGGCGAAGGTAATCTGCCAAAACAAGGGCAAGGGCTGCAGCGGTGCCACCCGCCGATCGAATGGGCCCGGCGAAGCCAACGGAAATGTACTTTGTCCCGTCGGGGTTTTCCAGAACGCGAACATCCGTAATGCCCTCGATGGGCGCCACTACCACAGCGTCCGTGTAGATGAGGAGAGCCGCCTTTAAGGCGTACTCCAAGCGATCGTCCAGCTTGTCGAAGTTTCCCAGCTTTCCGTCCACAATTTCCTCCATCAGGCGGACGGAAGTCATGAACTTATCTCCGATCTCGGCGTAGAGCTCCTCGTATCGCTTTGCCAGGCCAGGGACACCGAGAAGTGCCTCGGCACGCTCAGACATGCGGACGGCGGGCTTTACCTCCACCTCGTCCGTGGGGTCGAGGCCCTTGGCACGGGCGCGCTCCGCAATTTCCCACTCCCGTCTCGCCTGTTCAAGAAGACGGTCAAAGTACTCCTTGATTTCGGGCCTGCCGATGGGGATGTGGGAGTAATCAATTTGCTGCATCCTTCTTCACCCACATCCGGATGTTTGCAAGCTTGTGGTTGGAGAGATCAAACACGGGGATCTCGCCGGGGGTGGGGACGTGCCCGTGCTCCAGCTGGAAGGGCGTCTGATCCTGGAAGGTCCCTGAGACCACGAGGGAGACGCCGCGGTACCCACCGTATCCATTCTTGTGGACGTGGCCAGAGGTCAAAACGTCGGGAACGCGCTCAATGACCATATAATCCCTTCTTTCGGGGACGATTGGGTTCTTAAGGCCATACTGGATGGCGAGATGCCTGTGCTTCAAATACTCGCGCAGGGCGTACTGCGGCTCCGTGTAGGAAAGGTAAGGAACGCGGGAGATAAGGTCGTCCATGGAGGTACCGTGGTACGTGAGGAACTCCACGCCCTCCAGGGAGAAGTAAGCGGGGGATCCAACGAGGGTGACGTTATCAAACTCGTACAGCGGTGCGGCAAAGTCCTTATCGAGGGCAGGCTGGGGTTCGAGACGGCGAACCGCATCGTGGTTGCCGGGACCTATGATCACCTCGATGTAGTCTGGAATCTGCTCGAGATACTTTGCGAAGGCGTCATACTGCTTGTATATGTCCTTTATCTCGAGCTCGTCTATCTGCTGGGGATAAACGCCCACGCCGTCCACAACGTCGCCGTTTACGATGAGGTACTTCACCCTGCCAGCCAGCTCGCGGCTTCGCTCGTTGCCAATCTCGCCCCGCAGCCACTTGATGAAGCGCTCAACGGCCTTCTTTATGTGCAAGCGGCTGCCCACGTGCCAGTCAGAGGTGATGGCAACGGAGAGGGGCACATCGGAGTAGTGTGGCACGCGGTCGAGGGGAACGTCGGGCCAGGCGATGTCAGACACAATGAACATACCCCTGCCGGAAACGCGGCCGTGGAGCAACACAACGTCGTCGGGTAGCAGAGATTCGGCAAGCTGGGCCACCTTCGGATCCGAGGCCTTTGGTATGATTGCCTTTCCATAGGAATCTGGCGTCTCCAGCTCCACCACGAGGTTTCCGCTCTTCGTCTCACGGATGTCGTAAACCATGGCTATAACGTCGATCTCCTCGCCCACGTAACGGTGCATCCTGTCCAACGGCTTGAGGTTCGTGTGCGGACGTGCCTTGAGCATGGCGGAGAGGCGCTCGTAGCGGTCGCGGAAGTACCGGACGAAGTCCTGAACCGTGCCCTCGCAGAAGGACTTTCCAGTCACATCAAAGTCTTCAAAGACGCGAATACGGCCATCATACTCCTTGGCAAGCGGGTGCCAACCTTCGCGAAGGACAACGACCTCCTTCTCGGCGGAGCCATTGTCCACAGCATCTGACCAGACCTCCCCCTCGCCCTCATTGCCAGCAGATTCGACCTCTTCTGAAGGCTGCTGGTTCTCCGTCAGATCGGATTCAGGGGAACCCGAAACAACGCTTTCATTATCAGTGGAGGGCAGTTCTGGCGCAGCGGACTCCGAAGAATCCGTCACCCCGGTATCCTGCGGTTCATGAAGCTCGAGGGGCTCAGGAGACGTAGAAGAGGTTCTTCGAGCAAGGACGTCGCGAACAAGGTCAGCATCCACTACAAAAACACCGCGGGAAAGCACCTCGTCGATGATTTCCCTATAATCAGGCCTGCCGGAGAGAATTTGAAGCGCGTCGGGGGTTATTATGGCCATTCTCGAGGCGACGTAGCTGACGATCTCACTGGTACCCTGTGCCTCCGCCTCCACGTAATGGGTTGAGGGGAAGCTATGAAAAAGGGAAGTCCGGAGTCGAAAAATTTTCGCTAACCCTTTATTTTCTCCCTGTAGCTCTCAAGAGCGCCCATAATCTGCCAAACCTGCGTGCGCGTGTGCATTGGCATGTTTATGTCATTGCTGGCTTCGTCAAGCAGATAAATAGCCTCGGTAACGTTGACAACAGGGTCTCCTTCCTTCTTGAGCACGAGTTCCTTGGCCTGAGCAACGGCGCGCCGTATGTTGCGCGGAACGGAGCTGTCGTTTATGATATCGTCCATAATTTGAACCACAGCCTCAATGTCACTCTCCATGGTACCACCCCAGGGTCTTCAGTATTTCCGCGCGAAGACGCTCCACGCCCTCTCCCGTGAGGGCTGATATGGGCAGCGCCCCCAGCTCATCCGCGAGCTGCCGCGCAGCCTGCGGCGCCGCGTCCAACTTGTTGACCACCACGAGAACGGGCGCCCGAATAAGATCCCTTACCTTAGTTAATAAATCCCTTTGCTCTTGGAGATCCTGCAGCGGATCGAAGATAAAGACTACAACGTCTGCAAGCTCCCTCAGCGCGGCAATTGCCTTTTTCTCCTCTGGCTTCATCTCCTCGACGGGTCGATCCAGTAGCCCGGGCGTGTCAATAACCTGGAACCGCTTGAAATGGTGCTCAAAATGCCCTATGCGGATCTCCTTCGTCGTAAAGGGATACGGCGCGATCTCTGGTTCTGAACCGGTCAGGGCACGGAGCAAGGTGCTTTTGCCAACGTTCGGAAAGCCCGCGAGGACAATGGTCTGCTCGTCCCTGCGTATCTTGGGCAGCCGCCGAAGGGCCCTGTACATCTTGCCGACCTCGCGGAAGACGCCGCGGTTCTTCTCAAGCACGTCCCAAACACGGCCGAGATATGCACGCCTTATGCGAAGCAGCTGGCCCCTGGACTTTGCCTGCGTTATCTGGAAGAGGGCATCGTCGCGAATTGCCGCCAGCACGCGAGTAAGAGCGGATATCTGGCCAAGCTTCCTCTTCAAGGAGTCTATGGGCATGTGGGCCTCGAGCATCGCCCTGTGAAACGGGTGAAGGCTCTCAAGATCGGGGAACCTGCGGACAATACTATTCAACTCCTGTGCAAAGGCCTTGTCGTACTGCTTTATGCGAATATGCTCCAACTTCCGGAGTTTCTCGATGTTAGAGGGCCCAGGAAGCTTCACGGTTCCCATATACTTGTTAACCCGCCGTATCACCTTGCCGTAGAGAGTATCGATATCAAAAGCCATACTACCACCACCGCCAGCCCCGCCATGAGCGCGAGGAATGCGGAGCGTCGATCCGTTGCAAAAACGAGCGGAATTGGCCCGATAAACACAACGGCGGCGCCATGCACCTCTCCGGAGCGTGAAGCGGATAGCAATTCAACTAACAGCCCGATAGCAATAAAAAGCATTCCCAATATTATTAGCACCGTTCCACCAGCAGTCAAATCCATGCGATCACCGGGTGTTCTCATGGCGTTCGAAGGGCTTTACCGGAAGCACTACAAGATCCTCTGGTTAATACCCGCTATTCTATTTGTCGCAAACGTATTTATCGCGTTTGTGTACCCGGGCATAAAACTCGGTGTAGACTTCCGCGGAGGTATCCTCGTATCCTTTGCCTCCGACAAGCCAGTGCCTGCAGACAAGCTTGCCGCCGCAGTGAAGGCAGCAACAGGCGTGGCTGAAGTCACCGTGGTCCCAACGGAGAGCTTTGGAACGGGACCGCGCTATGGCGGAATAGTGGAGGTTGTATACCCCGAAAACATAAAGCTGGTCCCCGAATCAAACGTCCAGACGCCACAGCTAACGGCTGGCACGGGAAGCGAGCTGACCGCAGACCAGTTTAAGCAGAAGGTCCTCGAGGCGATAAAGAAGGTCGTTCCCGACGCGCAGAACATCGTGATCCAGGACGTCACCCCCGCCATAGGGAGCACCTTCTGGAACAAGGCAATGAACATGGCAATATGGGCCTTCGTGCTCATGGCCATATCCGTCTTTGCATTCTTCAGGAAGGGCATCCCCACGGCAATTATGATCGGTTCCGCAATATTTGACCTCATAGGGATGCTCGCCCTCATGGCGCTCTTCAACATCCCGCTTAACCTCGACACGATAACGATCCTCCTGATGATGGTTGGTTACTCCATCGACACGGACATCGTTCTATCCACGCACCTGCTCAAGCGTACAAAGAGCGAGGAGGGAGACGAGTTCTCGCGCGCCGCAAGGGCTGCCACCACAGGACTTCACATGAGCGGAACAACGCTCGTGGCAATGCTCTTTATCCTCGCAGTGGGATACCTCACGAGAAACCTCGCGGTTATGCGCGTAGGTGCCGTGATGATCTTCGGTGTGCTCGCAGACATCGTCATAACGTGGTTCCTCAACGCACCTGTAATGATTACGTGGGTGAGAAAGCATGCATCCGCTGCTTAAGAGCTGGAGGGTAAGGCTGCTCATCATATCTGTGCTAATCGCTGCCCTGCTCATTGTGTTCAGGGGAGTGCAGTTTGGCATCGACTTCAAGGGTGGTTCCGTCCTCATCTTCCAGTTCGACAGACCGCTGACACCGCAGGAAATGCAGCAGGCGGTGCTCATTATAGAGAAGCGTTTGAACTGGACAGGACTCAGCAGCGTGCGGGTCCGCGGATGGGGAGACCAGCAGGTAGTCATAGAGCTTAGCACGGACAATCCGCAGGAGATCCAGCGTATTAAGGAATCAGTCCTTCGCCAGGGCAAGTTCGAGGCGGTAGTAGACCAGAAGGTAGTCCTGACGGGCAAGGACATTGCGGCGGTTAAGCCCCCCATCATAACGCCGGCGGAGATCGGCTACACGTGGAAACTCCCCTTCGTGCTCACACCGGAGGGCGTCAAAAGGTTCTACACGGGTGTACACGGCAAGTGCACCCCCGACGGCCGCTGCGCGTACGTGTTCATGTACATTGACAGGCCCGTGGGGAAGGTGCTCCTCATTCCAAAGGACATCGCCCAGGAGGAAAACGTTCTAACAACCATTCCCGAGCTCAAGGCAGTAGAACAGGCACCCGCCGACCAGCGGATCCCGATGGTAGAGTTCCTCAAAAACGCAGGTCTGAAGAAGTGGTTTATCGTAGACAGGAACTTTAACCCGCAGGTACTCCTGGAGCTGAACGCCCCTGTGATCCTTGCACCGGAGGAGAACTACCTTGTCCCATTCCTCCAGGAGCACAACATACCGTACACCCTCGTACCAAAACAGCCCGGGGAATCTTGGATATGGGCAGCCACGAACCTGCGATCCGTGGTGCACCTCACGCCCGACGTAACCAACGTGACCCCCGAGCACGCGAGCAACGAGCTCGTGATCACGGGATGGGCAAAGAACTACGAGGACGCAAAGCAGAAGACCGAGACCCTCAGGATCATACTCGAGTCCGGAGCTCTTCCGGCGGGGCTGCAGCTCGTATCTGAGCGCAGAATACCGGCAAAGTACGGAGAACAGGCGTTCTACACGTTCCTCATCACGATATTCCTGGCGATGATTGCGGTGTCCATATACGTGGCCACCCGATACAAGGACCTGCGCATCGCCGTACCCATAAGCATCACGGTCTTCTCTGAGATCGTGATGATCTTCGGGTTCGCGGCCCTAATCGGCTGGAGGATCGACATACCGTCCATGATCGGTATCATCGCATCCACGGGTACCGGCGTGGACGACCAGATCGTCATTACGGATGAGGTGCTGCACGGCGGTGCCAAGCGCGAGGAGAAAGAAAGGGAGACCGGCGAGAAGAAGAGCATATGGAAGAAGATTCGCCGTGCGTTCTTCATCGTCTGGGCAACGGCCAGCGCGCTCATCATGGCCATGCTGCCCGTGCTCTTCTCGGGCATACCTACGCTCGTAGGATTCGCCCTGACGACGATAGTGGGTGTGCTCGTGGGCGTGTTGATCACAAGGCCCGCCTTCGGAGAGATCATCCGCTACGTCGTTTCCAGGAAGTGAGGCCGTTGCTCCAGCGCCTCGATCCTTTTTTTTGGTTTGACAAGTTCTGGTTCCGCTACGTGGGAAGGCCGAAGACCGCGGGGGAAGAAGCGGTATACTTCATAGCAGAGGTTTTCTACGCAATACTTGTGGCGTACCTTATGTACCTTCTCCTCGGGTTAATACTGCACACGCCGAGACCCGCGGTAATCGTCGCATCCCAGTCCATGGAGCCCACCCTTTGGCCAGGGGACATCGCCATCGTAGAGGGGGTTCTTCCGAGCGACATAAAAGCGCCAGAGGTAGATGTGAATGCCAAGCTCAGGGATACGCCCCTGGACAGAACGCCAATAAAGGTGCTCAGGGAAGGCGTTAAGACGGTGGGCTTCCTCGTAAATGGGAAGAAGATCTCCCTGGAGCGTAACGGAGACATAATCGTATACTACAACGACGTGTACCGAAAGGATATCATTCACCGGGCCGTTCTGAAGATCAAGGCCGCAGATGGCTGGTTCTTCCTAACGAAGGGGGACAACGAGGCAACAAATCCGGCAATAGATGAGGACTGCGACGTGGGGCTCTGCATATACCCGTATCCCGTTCCGGCAGACCATGTGCTTGGCAAGGTGATCTTCGTTATCCCCAGAATCGGAATAATAAAGCTCTGGATAGCGGAACTCATGAGCGGCAAGCCGCTAACACCGCTGCACATATAAAAGAAGGGGGAAATCACTGTTTCTGGAGCTCGTCAAAGGCAGTGCGGAATAGAATAAGGTCTGCCTTCGCCTTCTCGACTGCAGATTTGAGCAGCTCCCTTGGAGAGCCCTCCTTGGCGCGGAGGTAAAGGTACACCTTGCCCTCGAGGGGGTGGCCCGTGCGTATGGCCACAAAGTCAACGCGATCGTCGTCCACAAGGTAAGACTTCACCAGGTACGGGATGGTCTTATCTCCGTAGATCTCGAGCTCCAGCTCGTTCCCTTCGTCCTTGAGCACGTGAATTTCCATACAATCACCTCGGGAGAACGGGGTTGCCGTAGTCCTCCGCTATCTTGCGTTTCACGGTGAGCTTGCACCGCGGGCAGTAAAGCGCGGCACCCCTGCGAACAAGGGGCCTGCGGCACTTGGGACAGTATGCCTTGATGACGCCGAAGCGAGAACCCTCCGTGGAGAGATCCACGTAGAAACGCTTCTGGATCTTGAGAATCTTGGCGCGGATCCAGTCGCCAACGCCAAACTCATCCCGAACGGTCTTCACAAAACCCCTTCGAATGTTCGCAATACGGATCGTGGACAGCCGAGAGGGGGGGACCAGGCGAAAACGGCGGGTGTTGTAGGGGAATAGCTCCACAACAGCGTACTTATCGTAAACCTGGACAATTCTACCGTAGACGATGGATCCCACGACGTTGCGGCGGGGGATCTTGCGCGGGGAGTCGATGCGCACCTCTCGCTCGATCTGATCAAACTTGGGCTCGCCCACCACGGCGGCAAACACTTCGCCGTCACGCTCGTAGGCGCCCACACCGGGCATAAACTCCTCTGCAATTGCGATGTGCTCGCCAGGGGTTACTACCAAGGGATCACCTCACTCGTTGTTGGTAAGAAGCTCTGATAGCACGTCCTTTGCCTTGACGGGGCCCTTGGACTCGGACTTTGCCTCAGCAACCTTGTGGGCAACGGGGGCGGCGCTGCGCTCCACGTGAGGAGCAACGGAGGAGCCCATAATGTCAAGGATCTCGCCCAGCTCTGTATAGACGTGGTCCACCATCTTCTGAAGCATCTCGGCGCTCCCGGAGACGTCTCCGTGGACCATGTCCTTGAGAAGCGTGACGAGCTCAAAAAGACCCTCCAGGCGGCCGCGCACATAGGACATATCAGTAGCCATGCAAAGAAGAGGAAGGGGGATTTTAAAAACGTGGTAGCAGTGGTTATCGTGGTCTTTGAGTACCTCTTCGGCGCAAGGGACGTCGAAGGGCGCCCTCTGCTCATGTTCGTGGCAGGGCTCATCTATTCTCTAATTTCCGTACCCCTGGCGCTCTATTTCAGGTCAGACGCGGCAAGTAGCCTTGCAGTAAGCCTAACGACGATTGCAGCAGTACCCCTCATCCTCAGGATCATAGACTTCGAGGCGGATATGCTTGATCTCTACCCCGGAAGCGTCATAACGAGGGAAATCCGCGTAATCGGGCTGTTCATGTGGTTCTTCTTTGGGCTCGTGGCGGGCTACACCATTGCGTACCTTAGCGTGGGCCCAGCACAGTTTCAGCGCGTGGCCAGCCTCCAGCTGAGCGACATCGCCTTTGCAATATCCGTCAGGAGCGCTATAACGGGTAATGCGCTGTTTCCAGGGCCCATGGGCCCAATATTCTGGCACAACCTGCGCGTTTACGTAACGGGAATCGTTCTCTCGTTCATATACGGAACGGGAGGTGTGTTTATACTATCCTGGAACGCGTCCGTAGTAAGCGCGCTGCTCGCAAGCCAGATCTACAGCACAGGATCCGTAATAAGTGGTATCGCCAGATTCCTCGGCATACTACCCCACGGCATCATAGAATATAGCGCATACATCATTGGGGGCTTCGCAGCGGCGCTCATCTCGCTGGTCATACTACAGAGAGGATGGAACAGGCAGCTCATGCTTGACGCGATTATATTCATGCTCTCTGGGATCGTGCTGCTCTACATAGCGGCGGCGGTGGAGTCAACCCTTATTATCGCTGCCGGATGAACCCTTGCTCCTTTCCTCGAGCATTTTCTTGAAGGCGTCCAGCAGATAGGCGTACTTCCCCTCGAGATCCTGCTCCACCTTCTTCGGGCTGACCGCACCACCAAGGGCCGCAGATATGCTCTGCGCAAGGGTGGAAATCTCCAGGGGCAGGATGAACTTCGTGGACTTGCCCTCTGCAATCTTTTCCAAAGCGCGAATGTAGTAGTAGGCGAGCACCCTATCATCAAGTCCAGTGGCAGCAGCCTTCACCGCCTCTATCTTTATGCGTTCGGCCTCCGCCTGTTGCTGTGCTGCCAGCTTCTGCTGCTCTGCCTCCCTGTAACGGTGCATGGCCTTGATAAGCCCCTCCGGGAGCTGCACGTTCTTCAGCTCTACGGAAACGACCTCCACACCCCACTCCCGAGCAATCTGCTGAAGCTCCTTGCGAAGCTGGTCATTGATCTTGTCCACGTTGGATATAATCTCGCTGGCCGTCATCCGACCCGCAACCTCACGGATTGTGGACTCCACGAAGAGGATGGCGGCGGATTTGTAGTCCTCCACGTTCAGAACCGCCTTTGCAGGATCAATGACGCGCAGATAGATAACCGCATCTATGACAACTTCGATGTTATCCTTTGTTATGACGGTCTGGGGCTTCACGTCGAGTGTCTGGGTTCGAAGGTCCACGCGCACGTAGCTCTCAATGCCCGGAAGTATGATCACCCATCCGGGGCCGCGAACGCCCACGAACTTCCCGAAGCGAAAGACAACGGCGCGCTCATACTCCTTAAGCTGAAGGAGAACGGGATACTTGAGCGACAGGTAAACAAGAAGCACTAGAAGCGCTCCCACGGCCAAGAGAGCCAGCTGATCGTGAGCAGCTGCGTAAGCGAGCACGGTAACGCCCAGGAGTAGGGCTACGAATACGGCAGAAAAGATGAGGACGCGCATCTTGGCCTCGTCCATGCTTAAAAAGAGGGGGACCCCCTATTTAATTGCAATGCCCGGGCGGAGACTTCTCGTTCTAGTGGTGGACAGGGACGACGACGTGGGCGTAAAGATAGGGACGCCAGGACCCGTTATTGGGGAAGAGCAGAACTTGGAGGTAGCACAAAAGCTGGCGCTCGCGGACCCGGAGGACAGCGATGCAAATACGATCTTCGCCGCACTCAAAATCTACCGAGAATTAAAGGAGAAGGGCGAGAATGTGGAAATAGCCACGGTTACCGGGCATAAGGCGCTGGGTTTCGTTGCCGATACGAATATAAACAAGCAGTTGGAGATCGTGTTCAACCAGTTTCCGGCAGACGGGATCGTATTCGTAACGGACGGTGCGGAGGATGACCAGGTAATCCCCATTCTCTTGTCCTATGCGCCAATCATATCCAAAAAGACCGTTGTGGTCAAACAGGCAGTTCAGCTCGAACGCACCTTTTATGTGATCAAGAACGCGCTCCGCGACAAGGACCTGGCACCAATCATACTCGGAATACCCGGGATAGCCCTGCTCGTATGGGCACTCTTCGGGGCGCTCGGTATCCGCCTCTTCCTCACCATAACGGGCGCGTACCTCGTCCTCAAAGCCTTCGGAATCTGGGATGCGGCAGAGGGTCTCGTCAAGACGATCCTGCGGGGCATATCCCTGAGGGGAAAGGGTGCACTATTCTACATAATCGCCCTCGCGTTCCTCCCCATCGGCACATACATGGCGTACCAGAACTACACAGCCCTCACAGGAACGGAGGCCATGCTTGAAGCCTTTAGAACGATGGTAGCAACGATTTCCATCTCAGGGATAGCGTACCTCGTTGGCAGGGGCGTGGATGCACACTTTGAAAAGAGAGCATACGCAATAGGCAGATACATCCGCTACGGGGCCACGCTGCTCATCGTATGGGCGCTAACGGAGGCGACGGTCAACCTCATCCTGCAGAAGGCAAGCGTGACGGACCTCTACTGGGTAATGGGGGCAGCATCGCTCTTTTACATCGTTGTGGTGCAGTTCGCGGACCTATTCGACGAGAGCGTACGGACGTCCAGAAAGCTTGTGGGAGCGCGGGCATACGATAGGCGGGGCAACGTAGTGGGCGTCGTGGCAGACGTAGATCCGGAAAAGGAGATCATAGTAATCCGTTCAGGGAACAAGCGCATAAAGGTACCAGCAACGAATATATACGTGGATACAAAGGGCGTCATCGTACCGCTGTGAGGTGCTAAGCGTGCTGGCAATCAAGGGAAGCTTCAGACAGATAGTTCTAATGTATGCAATCGCGCAAATGGCCGCAATACTCATAGGAGCAGTAACGATAAGCCAGATACCCGTACAAAGCGAGGCGAGCCAGCCAAGCTACGCGGGCACGTTCCTCCTGTACATACTCATCGCCACGGCGGTGTTCCTCATACTGGCGCGCTTCTTCCCAAGGGGCTTCAGGTGGCTCCTTGCAGCCCTGGAGATTTTCTTCCTATGGGGAACCAGCACCGTTATGTACAGTCTCTTCCTGCCAGAAACCGCCGCAACAATAGCAGGAATCGTAACGGCAGTGCTCCGAGCCATTTTCTGGAGGAGTAGCATCGCACAGAACGTATCCACGCTTATAATTGCCGCCGTGTCCACAGCAGTAGTGGGCCTCAGCGTGGCGCCAGCGGTTGCAGTGCTCCTGCTCGCAATAATGGCCACCTACGACTTCATCTCTGTATTCGTCACGAAGCACATGGTAACCCTTGCAAAGGCCCTCGGCGCAAGGGAACGGGGATCCGGGGAAATCCACATGCTCGGAACGGGGGACATTGTCATCCCAGGGATCGTTGCGGTATCCCTTCTGCGCGTTGGCATCCTACCAGCGGTTCTTTCAGCACTGGGAGCACTCATAGGCCTGATAACGACGATATGGCTTGCCAGGAGATGGAAGAGAATCCTGCCGGCGCTGCCCAGCATTGGGGTAGTTCAGCTTGCGCTGTCGGCGGTGGGGCTCTGCATCACGGCGTTTTTATAACGGTCCCCACAAAGCTCTTGCCCTCAAGCAGGCGACGCAGGTTCCTAAGATCCTTGCCAACTACGTACGTCTTCACCCTGGACCTGGCGAGGATGGCAGCAGCCGCACGGTCTACAGGGGCGTGGGCCCCGGGAACCCGCCGGTCAGCAAGATCCACCAGGCGCATCAGCTCGTCGTGGGTCATTTGGGCGATCAGCTCGGCGTCCGGATAGACCCGCGGATCCTTCGTGTAGACACCGTCAACATCCGTTATGTTCACGAACACAGCGCCAGCAGCCTCTGCGAGGAGCGCCGCAGAGAAATCGCTGGTCACGCCTGGGACGCTGCCACGTAGCACGGGCACGTACTTACCGAGGTAGGAGAGGGCGCGCCAGATATCGGAAATCGGCTCGTAGTACGCATGTTTAACGGCAGATACAAGGAGCCAGCTGTTGAGAGCTGTGGCAAGGATACCTGCCTGATCCTGAAGCGTTTTGGAGCCCCCGAGCTCAGCCACAGCATCAATGTATCGCCGTGCGGTGTGCCCTCCGCCGGCAACGAGTGCGATTTCAACACCATGCTCAAAGAAACGGTCGACAACGCGGCCAAAACCACGCAGCCAATCCACGTCAAGGTCGTGGGGAGCGATGACCGATCCGCCCACGGAAAAGACCACGCGCCGGAGCATGCATAAAAAACGTTGCCCGAATATAAAAAGGAGGGGGAAGCGATGGAAGAAGCACACCTAAAGCGCCTTATCAGGGAGCTTGAGAGCATAAGGGGTACGGGAACTCAGCTAATTTCCCTGTACATTCCGCCAAAGTACCCTCGAGGCGAAATATCCTCCATGCTCACCGATGAGCACAGCAAGGCGGGCAACATAAAGGATAAGACGACGAGGAAGAACGTGCAGGCAGCGCTCGCCAAGATTATGGTCTACCTCAAGTCTATAGACTACAGGCTGCCCGAAAATGGCCTTGTAATATTTTGTGGCAACGTATCACCGAAGCCGGGGGAGCAAGACCTCCGCCTGTTCGCCGTGGCGCCCCCGCAGCCCGTGCCGAAGATTTATCGATGTGATTCGACCTTCTACCTCGAGCCACTTAAGGAAATGGTCAAGCCCACCGAATACTACGGGATCATCGCCATGGACGGAAAGGAGGCCACAATCGCCCTCATAAAAGGGAATACCTTTGAAATCGTCTCCAGGATCAGATCCCTCGCCCCAGGAAAGCACCACGCGGGAGGCCAGTCCGCCCGTCGATTTGAGAGGCTGAGGGAGATAGCGGACCACGAATACATGAAGAAGGTGGCCGAGGAGGCAAAAGAGGTCTTTGTAGAGCTCGGGGACAAGCTGAAGGGGATCATACTCGCGGGTCCAGGCCCGAAGAAGAACGAGTTCTTCAACAAGGACTACCTCGACCCACGGGTGAAGCAGAAGATCATCGGCATCGTCGACACGGGATACACCAACGAGTACGGGATCAGGGAAGCCATAGAGAACGCAAAGGACATCCTCCGCGACGCAGAGATTGTTCAGCAGAAGAAGGCCGTTGAGCAGTTCATCGCGGAAGTGGTAAAGGGGGGGTTGGCGGAGTACGGTCTAAAGCAGGTCTACAGGGCGCTCAAGGAGGGTAGAGTGGATACGTTGCTCGTTGTGGAGGACGCAGAGGCTTGGGTGGGCAAGTACAAGTGCAAGGACTGCGGACACGAAGAAGAGGTCGTTGTGAAGAATGCTGACGAGCTACCGGGAACCATGAAATGCCCGATGTGCGGGGGCACCATGGAGCTCGACGTGAAGGAAGATGCCATAGAGGAAATGATCCAGATGGCCGAAGATACGGGTGCAAAGGTCTTCTTCATCTCGCCGGATACGGAGGAGGGCCAAAAGCTCGCAAAGGGGTTTGGAGGAGTAGGCGCAATACTGAGGTATAAGGTATGAGGGTGCGACAGCGGGATCTGGCCGCAAGGGTGTTGGACTTCTGGGGTGTGAGGACGCCAGCCTTCGCCCCCAGCGTGCTTGAACCAGGGGACAGGCAGATCGTCTCAATCAACGCGTACAGGCTCTGGGCCACCAGGGATCACAGGGCCCTGGCGAAGAAGATTGCAGAGCGGGACGACGTGATCATCATCCCTGAGAGCGGATACCGCCAGATCAAGAAGTACGACGATGATGTAACCCTGGAGGATATCGTGGAGATTCAGGTGGAGGCAGGGTTCCCCATCGTAGCCAGCTTCCCATCGGCAAGGGTGGAAGACGCCATTACGAACGCGAGGCTCGCAAGGGAAATTAGTTCGAAGCCTCTGCTTCTTGAGGTGGAAAGGAGCTGGGACTACGATAAGATCAAGGTATTCACAGACGCCACAGCCGGATGGGCTTGGGGCTACGCGTTGGCCAGCGAAGACCCCAAGAAGGTTGCAGAACTGGCCAAAGCCATGCCGAGGAACAAGGTGCTCGTTATCTACGGCATCCATCACCCCGCCGTGATCCCCGTCCTCGCAATGGTAGGGGCAGACGTGTTCACCTCTGGAGCCCACGCCCGCTACGCCCAGAGGGGGGATTACATAACCGAAGCGAGCATACGCCCAGTCACTGAGCTCCAGGAGCTCCCCTGCACGTGCCCAGTATGCAAGAACCGCGACCCCTCCGATCTGAGGAGCAGGACGGACCTCATCGAGCTACACAACGAAATCCTCTTCGAGGAGGAAGCAAGGAAAACGAGAAACGCAATTGCAGAGGGAAGGCTCTTCGAGTATGCCCTGCGGCGGGCACTAACGCACCCTGCCCTGTGGGGTCGCTTCCTGGAAGCCCTCAAGGGGGAAACCCTTGAGTGGATACTGGAAAACATGCCTTTCCCCAAGAATGCCAGCATATATCGCTTCGATGGGCTCGAAATAAGGAGACCTGAGCACATCCTAGGGGAAAGAATGGTAAAGCGGGCAAAGGTTCCCGTGGAGTGGTGTGCATACACGTACCCCTTCGGACAGACGTATCCACCAGAAATTACCGCAAAGCCCACGCCGGAGCAGGTTGTAAAGGCTGCGTTCAGGATTCCTTGGGGTATAGATCCGCCAGAAAACGCAAAATGGGTGCTAAGGCACGGGATTCCGCGCAAGATTCTCGTGAACGGAGAGGAAATAGGGCTTATCCGCTTCGAAGACGGCTTCTTCGTGCCAAACATCAGGGGAGCAAAGTACATAATGGAAAAGACCACCCCGCCCCACAGGCGAGTGGTGGTCGACGAAGACGGCGTGGAGGCCGTGCGCGAGAGGAAACCGCTACTTTCGAGCTACGTGCTGGACGTGGATCCCGAGCTCAGGCCAAACATGGAGGTAATCGTCGTCGACGCAGAGGACAACGTCGTCGCCACTGGAAAAAGCGCCCTGACCGCGAGGGAGATAGCAGAAATCGATGGAATAGCCGTCAAGATTCGTCATCGCGCCTAAGGGACTCCACCTTCTCCGGTGGCAGGATGCCAGAAACGCCGCGGGGATCCTCTATCTCCAGGGTAAACGTGAGCTTTCCTTCCTTCGCCCGGCGAATCTCATCAAGCGCCTGCTCCTTCAGGCGCCTTTCCTCTTCAGACTCTGGTTGGAATTTTTTCGTTGCATCCTCGAAGCGGTCCAGAACACCCTCAACAGTCGTGATGAAACCGTTGGAGAACGGACCGGGGTGTATCTCGAGCTCGAGCTCCGGAATTCGCACACGGCCAGAGGAGGAGCGCACAACAACGTAGTTCAGCTTTTCCGGTGAGTCGACGCGCAGACGCTCCACCTTTTTGCCCCTGTCCTCCAGTTCCATAACGTCAGTGTGCGTGTATCCGCAAGAGGAGCACTTGGACGTCACGATGACAGCCCTGCCGAAATGGGGGAGCTCCTTCTCCACAATGACCGTTCTGAGGGTTTTCTTGCCACATGCGGGGCAAACAGCGTTCTCAACAACGTGCTCAACCATGAAATGATTTGAACCACTCAATAAATAAGCGTTTTGCATCCCGTTCATACATGCCAGTGAAGAGAAGGTCCACAAGAAGGAAGACCGCCAAGAAGGCGGAGGAAACCGCCCCTAAAGCGGAGGAAAAAACGGTAAAGGCGAATGCCGCTGCGGGCTCTGAAGAAAAGAAGAGAAGCACAAAGCGCTCCAAGAAATCCGCGGGGAAGAACAAGGGAATACGGCCGGAGATTGTCGTTGCAATTGCCGTTGCCGCACTTGCCCTGGGGGCAGGCATAGCGTACTACTTCGCCAGCACCCAGGGTAGCACTGCAGGGGCGAGTGGTGGTGAAGCGAGCTTTTCTGCGGTAGGCTACGTGCTGGCAGATCCAAGCTGTTCCACGTGCATGCGGGAGTTCAACAGGGTGTACGACATTCTACTCCAGCGCTTTGACCTGAACTCCGTCAAGCTAAAGTGGGTTAGCGTGAGCAGCCCTGAGGGCAAAAAGATCTACCAAGTACTCGTGGACAACAACATTGACATCGTCCCACTCATTGTGTTTGAGGGCAACATTGAGCAGACGGCATTCTACAAGGCACTGGACAGGCAGCTCGCCATGTACGGCGGTGCCCAGAGGCTCCTGCTCAAGGTGGGCAACTACTACGTGCTCAGACCGGGCTGGCCCGTGCGCCGCTACGACCCAAGCAAGCCAGTGACGAAGATAATCCTCGCGGCCCCAGATGAAATAGCAAACCAGATCGAACCGGCGCTCTACACAACCGTGGTGAACGCGGAAATCGTCAAGAAGGCCCCCGAGGCAAACTACGTCCTCGTTCTGACTGGACCGAAGAACGTGGTGGAGGCGCTCGCAAGGGCGATACCCACGGCAAAGGTGGAGGGCAACACCCTCTACGTGCCCAAGGACAAGGTTGTGACCATAGACCTCTACGTCATGAGCTTCTGTCCCTTCGGAAACCAGGCAGAGGACGTTGCAGCCAAGCTCAAGAAGCTATTCGGGGACAGGATCGTCGTAAAGCCGCACTTTATCATCTACAACAACAACGGCAAGTTCTCCTCGCTCCACGGGCCACAGGAGCTACACCAGGACATCCGAGAGATGTGTGTGAACAACATATACGGGCCAGAAGCATGGCTGAACTTTGCCGTGGCCATAAACAACGCGTGCAACGCACAGGACGCAGACAGCTGCTGGCAGAACATAGCCAAGGAGCAGAACCTCGACGCCAACGCAATAGAGGCCTGCTACAACGCGGACTTCAACACCATTGCCGCTCAGGAAGCCCTGGGGGCACAGCTCAAGGGCGTGACGGGATCACCAACGACCTTCATAGACGGTTGGTTCAGGTACGATATAAGGAATCCAGACTTCACAAAGGTACTCTGCGACTTTATGCTGAACCCGCCCAAGGACGCCTGTGGAGCAACCATAGAGACGCCAACAGCACAGGGCAACTGCGGTTAAGGTTATTAACCCCTTTCCCTAATTCTTTTTGTATAACTCAAAAAGGAGGTGTGCCCATGCGCATAAGGTATTTGGGACACGCGGCGTTCCAGCTCATCGGGTCCAAGAACATCCTCATAGATCCGTTCATCAGTGGAAATCCCCTTGCAGCGGAGCCAGTGGGCACTCCAGACCTCATCCTCGTAACGCACGCGCACGGAGACCACCTGGGCGACGCTATTGAGATTGCGAAGCGCACGGGGGTGCCCATTGTCTGTATGTACGACATATCGCAGCACATACGGGGTATCGAGACCTACGGGATGAACTACGGGCCTGCGAAGATCGAAGGTGTCGACATCGTCATGGTTCCCGCCTGGCACTCTTCGTCCATAGACGGCCAAGAAATCGGAAATCCGGCAGGCTATATCGTTAAAATGGACGGAAAAACGGTTTACCACGCTGGAGACACCTTCGTATTTGGCGATATGGCTCTGTTCAGCGAGCTCTACGGACCAATCGACGTGGCGCTCCTGCCGATAGGGGGATTCTTCACAATGGGTCCAAGGGAAGCGGCGAAGGCTGTAGAACTCCTAAAGCCAAGGATTGCCATCCCCATGCACTACAACACGTTCCCGCTGATCCGTCAGGACCCAGAGGAGTTCAAACGGATCGTGGATGACAAGGCGCGCGTCGAAATCCTGCCCCCTGGCGGAGAGTTGGAGGTGTAAAGAATGGAAGAAATTCCATTACGGAAAACGGAAGTAAGAAAAGTACTAGAACGCCTAGAAAAGGCCCACAGAGAACACCTTCTGAAGGACGCTAAGACATTTGATCCTGAAGTCGAGTATGGCATTTTGACACTGACTGAAGAAGAGCACAGAAAAATAGAGAACTTATTGAAAAGATACGAAAAAGAAGCAGAGCGCCGTGAGGAAGTGTTCCATCAAATAAAACCAGTACTCTTGCTGTTTCTCAGGGAAAGAGTGGGTGAATATCGCCCAAAGGAACCCCTCTAATCATACTCTACTTCTTCTTATTCTGAAGAGCGATCACGGATGCGTCTGGTAGAAATAGCGACGGTCGACGGGGCCGAGCTCCGCACCCTTAACTTCCTCGAAGACCACTTGGGCGATCCTAACACCGGGCCAGAGCCGGATGGGGCGCGGGGAGAGGTTCACAATCTCGAGGATCTGACGGTTGGAAACGCCCGGCTGTATGAGGTTTGAAGAGACGTGAACGAGCAACCCTATGCGGGCAAAGCGGGAACGCCCAGATATCCACCCCATCACGCGTTCGGAAAGGGTTATTCTCTCCTTTGTAACACCTAAAACCAGCTGCCCTGGCTGTATTTCGAGGGGACCATCTATGACGTCCACTAAATCCCCGTACTGGGCTGGGTCAAAGTCGTCGGAGCGGATATCTATAAATTCAGGCGTTTTATCGAATATGCGGAACTCAGACCCGAGGGCTACATCGTAGGACGCTGGCCCAAGGGCCTTCTCGTCAAAGGGCTCGATCCTAATGTCTCCGCTCTCCATGAGTGCCAGTATTTCCCTTCTCCCCAGGATCATGATGAGAGAACGACGGGACCATTTATAACAATTTGCGTGCGCATATGTACGTTCGGTTTCTGGGGTGCGTTTTCATGGAGGCAAAGAAGGGTACAACAACGGTCGGAATAGTGGGAAAGGACTTTGTGGTAGTTGCTGCTGACAAGATGGCATCCATGGGCGACCTGGCAGCAGATCTGAACATACAGAAGGTCCACCAAATCGCGCCCCACATGGCTATAACCACCGCTGGAATGGTGGGTGATCTACAGCTCCTCACGCGCTTCCTGCGGGCAAAGATAAAGCGCCTCACGATAGAGGAGGGCGAGGAGCCCCATCCGCGCCGCATAGCCATATACCTGGGGACAATACTGAACTCCACGAAGTACTTCCCATACCTGGTGCAGCTGCTCCTCGCGGGGTACAAGAACGGGCCGTATCTGGCGAGCATAGATGCGGCGGGAGGCGTAACGGACACTGAGCCCATAAGCGCGACGGGTTCTGGAAGCCCCGTGGCGTACGGTGTGCTCGAGGCTGGCTACAAGGAAGGAATAACCAAGAAGAAGGCAATTGAGCTCGCAGTCCAAGCTATAGAGGCTGCTCGCATCAGGAACACATTTACAGGTGGAAGGGAGCCCGGAATTGACGTCGCCGTCATAGACAAGGACGGAGTCACGTTCCTCACGAAAGAGGAAATCGCGAAGATCAAGAAGTCCCTCAAGTAAGGAGGGCGGTTCCTTTGGCGGACGATCTACTGAAAAAAGTAGTTGAAATAGTCGGTGAAGAAGCTCAAATAACAAAGGTGGAGCCCGAAGGGCCAGAGCTGGGCATTTACACGCGGAATCCCAAGTACTTTTTGGAGCACGACGACGCGGTTGCTGCTATCGCATCAACGCTCAAGAAGCGGGTGAATATAAGGAGCGACCCGTCCATACTCCAGCCCCCTGAAAAGTCCAAGGAGATCATACTCCAAATCGTTCCAGAGGAGGCTGGCATCACGGACATACAGTTCGTCCCCGAAATGGGCACCGTTTACATAGAGGCGAAAAAGCCAGGACTTGTGATTGGAAAGGGCGGCGAGACACTCAAGAAAATCGTTGAGCAGATCGGATGGCTCCCCAATGTCTATCGAGCCCCCGCAATGGAGAGCAAAATTCTGAAGGGGATCAGAAAGGTCCTCATAAAGCACATAAAGGATCGTAGAAAGTTCTACAAGGAAGTCTTCGCCCACATAAACCGCCCAAAGACGTCCAACAAGCAGTGGGTGCGCGTCCACTTCCTGGGTGCCAGCCGCTTCGTTGGAAGATCGTCATACCTTGTGGAGACACCCGAGAGCAAGATACTGGTGGACGCCGGTGCCGATGTATCTGGAAACGGCCCCATGATTCCCGAGTGGGAAGTCCTGAGGATGCCCCTGGACGAAATAGACGCCGTGGTGGTGACCCACGCACACCTGGATCACTCTGGGATGGTGCCATACCTGCTGAAGCTTGGCTACAAGGGGCCCATATACGCAACGCCGCCCACAAGGGATCTGTCCGCCCTGCTACAGTTTGACTTCGTGGACGTACTGGTCAAGGATGGAAAGGAACCGCCCTACTCGGAGCGCTGGGTAAAGGAAGCGGCCCTGAAGACCATAACCCGTGAGTACGGAGAGGTAACGGACATAGCGCCAGACGTAAGGATCACCTTCCACAACGCGGGGCACATACTGGGATCCGCAACGGTGCACATGCACATAGGCCAGGGCTTCCACAACATCGTGTTCACGGGGGACCTGAAGTTCGGGTTCTCGCGCCTCCACAACCCCGCAGACACGAGGTATCCCCGCGTAGAAACCGTCGTCATAGAGTCCACCTACGGGGGGCGGGACGACGTTCACCCACCCAGACGAGAAACGGAGGAGGCACTCCACAGGCTCATGAAGGATACCCTGGAAAAGGGTGGGAAACTCCTTATCCCCGCGTTCGCCGTGGGCAGGGCACAGGAAATAATGCTCACGCTGGAGTCCTTCTACAGAAAGCACGGATACGAATGGCCCATATATGTAGACGGAATGATTAAGGAGGCCTCCGCCATATACACGGCGTACCCAGAGTACCTGAGGAGGGATGTGCAGCGCAGGATCCTCTCCGACGACTCTCCCTTTGAAATGGAGCACTTCGTGTACGTGGACAGCTACGCCAAGCGAGACGAGATCATGGAGGGTGGGCCGGCAATCATAATAGCGCCCTCCGGATCGCTAACCGGGGGACCCGCCGTGGACTACTTCCAGCGGCTCGCGGAGGATGAAAAGAACGCCGTGGCACTAGTGGGATATCAGTTCGAGGGCTCCCTTGGGCGCAAACTACAGAAGGGCATACGGGAAATCCCCGTTAAAATGAGCAACGGCAAGATGCGTGCCCTCCACGTCAAGGCAAGGGTAGAAACGCTCCACGGGTTCTCGGGCCACTCGGATAGGAAACAGCTAGAGGCATTCATACGCCACCTGCCCCAGAAGCCCTCAAGGATCCTTGTGGTCCACGGGGAAGAGGACAAGGCAACAACGCTGGCGAGGGACCTGGGGCGCATGTACAGGACGGAGTCCTACGCTCCGAGGCTCCTTGACGTGCTACGACTGAGGTAATCCCATGAAGCTCATCATCACGGGCACCCCGGGGACGGGAAAAAGCGCAGTGGCCAGAATACTGGGACAGCGCCTCGGCATACCTGTGATAACCGTAAAGGATCTCGTGCGGGGAGAATATATAGACACGCGCAAACTGCGAATGAAGGCACTCTGGACGCTGAGGAAGATGGACAGGGCGATACTGGAGGGCCACCTGTTCTGCGAAGTTAAGCTCCCCGTCGACACAGTCATCGTCCTGAGAACGGATCCAGAGGTGCTGAAAAGGCGCCTCGAGCCCAGGAACTACCCTGAAAAAAAGATAAAGGAGAACCTAATGGCCGAATTCCTGGACTACTGCTTGGTGAGAGCTGCAAGCAAGTATCCGCAGGAGAAGATATGGCAGATCGACACGACGCACAGAACAGCAAAGGAAACTGCCGAGCTCATAGAGAAGGCACTTCGGGGTGGAAAAAGGATCTACGAAGAGGTTGACTGGTCAAACAAGCTCGAAGAGTGGATCAGAAAGGGATATATTAGCTAAACTCCAAATTCTATGGATGCGGAGAGTATGGGCGCTACTCGCGCTGCTCGTAATGGCTTCCCTCGCACGGGCGCAGACCTTGGCCAGCATGGGGGCAATGCCCACGGTCTACGCGCCACTCACTGAGAAAAATGTGGCGATCCCCTTCGAATTCACGGGAATCTGCACGCCGTTTCTCGAGCTGCACCTTGTGAGTGGAGTTGCCAGCGTATACTACGATGGAAGGAAAATATTCACGGCGAAACAGCCGGGCTGGTACCGTGTGCTCCTTCCGACGAAGAAGGGCGCCGTTACCCTCCAAATAAAGAGACGGAGCTACGAGGACTCCGCAGCTGTGGATCCAGAGGGGAGTTTCGTAGCCTGCGCAAGGGTTCCCATCGTGGACATAAACGCCACCGTGCCAAAACTCTGGAAAAAGGGCGGGTACACGGACATATACATAAAGCTGCGGAACACGGGCACCGCCCCGGCAAAAATATACATAAAGATAAGCGATCCCCGAACCTCGGCGCACCTACCCACAAGGGAGATAACTGTGGCCCCAAGATCCCAAATCATAGAAAGGGTGCGAATGGTAACTGCAAGAGAGACAAACAGGGCGCTTCTGCTCCCTATCTGTGTGGAATACAAGGACCAATACGGAGAGCAGGAGGCATGCACCGACTTCTACGAGTTTAGGGCGGATAAAAATGTTGCCATCACGCTTATCAAGCTCGGCGGAACGTACATCCTTATGAACTCCGGAACGGAGGAGGTAAACCTCGGCTCCCCGCTAAACCCGGGGGATATCGCAGTAACGCACCTGCGCCCCGAGCTGCGGGATGCGTACGTGGAGAGATACATCGAACTACCCGCAACCCCAATGGCGAAGGTTTCGG
This sequence comes from Microcaldota archaeon, assembly GCA_027011045.1. Lineage (GTDB taxonomy): Archaea > Iainarchaeota > Iainarchaeia > JAADDC01 > JAADDC01 > SZUA-1452. The sequence goes on from JALVAT010000004.1 coordinate 29,872, forward strand.
ATAGAAGTGGCATCGAGGGATTCATTATGGGCGTCCTCGGCATCCTTTCCCTACTGCTCTCTTCGAAAACCTTATAAACAACCGAAGATATAATATGTGCGATCCGCAAAAACGCGGAGAAGAAAGGAGGTGGATCCCGATGGCAGAGCTTAAGCTTGCCCAGATTGAGAGGATTATGAGGAAGGCTGGCGCTCAGCGCATCTCTGCTGAGGCCAAGGAGGCACTCCGTGAGATTCTCGAGGAGATTGCCCTCGAGATCGCTGGCCTCGCAGTTGAGATCGCTCACCACGCCGGCAGGAAGGGCGTTCAGGCCGAGGACATCAAGCTCGCTGCCAAGCAGCTCCTCGGGTAAAGCCCCTTCCCCTTTTTATATTCTTGGAAGCCGCCTCTTCGGTTTCTTGCGCTTCCCCTGAATTCTTAGGAAATAAACGAGCACGGCGAGAGAAGCCGCTGCAAGCAAGGATGCGTAGAGAGCGTAGCTGTTACCCTCTGGTGGCGCGGGATGCCACTGGGATGCGATCGCGAGAGCCAACACGTAGTCTCCCGAATTCAGGGCGCGAAGGGCAACAGAACGGGCTGGAACGTTCTCTGGAAGGGCATAGGTCAGCACCCTTGCTCGGCTGCGCAGGGAATCCAAGCTCTGGCGTGCCAAGGAGAGGGCGGCGGAAACCTCCGTGGGATCGTCGCTATCTGCAGCGGCGTTTAGCTCTCGGACGGTCTTCGCATCGTACGGAAGGAGGAAGACGACGTTCAGTTCCTCCGCCCTACGGTAAGCGCGTTCCATCTCAGAGAGTACAGAGAGGAGCTTGGAGCGGAGGGTTTGGGCAAGCTCGACGTTTGCGTTGATTTCCGCGGCAGGTGGTGAGAAAACAACGGCAGGGGGCATATTCTTATCCGCGAGGACTGGCTGGGGTGCCGCCACGTTTGTATCCTGTGAGAAGAAGAAAGCGGCGTCGTTGGATTCGCGAACCCCTGAAAACCGGAGGACCCTGCGCTCAAAGGGATCCAGATTGATCCGGCACAGGGTTGCATCACCGAGGGGCTCGCAGTAGGAGGGCCTATGCTCTGCGGAGAAGGGGAGAACGACGTCACCACTGTATGGAATCTCTGTCGGGTTGGACACGGTCACGGTGGCATCCTCCCCGGAGCGGGATACCTCGACCGCCAGCACCCGCTCCCCAATAATGGCGGAACCGCGACCCCTGAAGTAGACTGCGTTGCTATCATACGTGACGGCGCCGGAGACAGCGTAAACCTTTCCAGTATACGCGTATCGCACGGGAATGTCCGAATCGTTAGACACGCGTAGGTACGCAACGCCGCCAGACTCCCCCAGCCGCTCCACCTTCAAGGAGACTGGAAGGGCAAGGACCTCAAGGAGGGCAGTACCTCCGCCGTGAAGGTATGCCCTGTTGCCGCGGATATTCACCACAAGTCCGTTTGCATCCAAGATACGATACCCCGCCGCGGAAAAGGGCAGATCGACCACGGTATCCAGACTCACGCCGGGCACACCAAGGTAGAAGACCACAGGAACAAGGGTAGACTCGCGTGCGTCCAGGAAGCCGCGAATATCATAGCTTGCAGAGACGTAGTTCGAGACGCGCTCCCTCACCTTTGCATAGAGGTCCAGGGCGCGCTTCAGGGCATCCCTTAATGCCTTAGGAGTCGAAACATTCCGCGGAAGTGATGAAAACTCCGCCGCAAGATCCGGAGCATAATAGAAGGAGAGAAGCTGTCGGATTTTGCCAAGTAACTCTAAATACTGGCGGTACTCAGGAGATGCGCGTAAATCAGCCCTCTGACGCTCCACAAATGATTCACAACACTGCAACTGCGTATACAAATCTCCAGAACAGTGCACACCACCAAAGGCAGCTGCCTCACTATAGCAAGCCTTCAAAGCACCCTCTACGGAGGCGTAGTTCTTGTCAAGAAGTACGTAATGCATCCCCTGGGCACAGTCCGACAGATTGCCACCATGGGCAAGGGCTCGGGCCGCGGCTGTGATATACGGTTTCGCATAGTCGGACCTGGGCTTGTAGCTACTGAGAAACGCCCTACAGCGATCAACCATGCTCTTATACGAATCGATCATCCGCTGCTCACTGGTGTAAAGCTGGTGCAGAGCCGAAAGGTTTTCGTCCGCAGCCGCAAGGCGAAGGAAACCGTTTACATCACGGCGTAGATACGCGTTGGCTCCGCTAAGCACGCCCCGGAAGTAGCGGTCAGCAAGGAGTCTGAAATCATCGGGGGCAGTGGACGGATTTACGCCCTCTGGAACCTCCACAGCCCCCGAAGGAACAAGGTACGACAACATATCGTCATCGGGAAGGGTGGATACGTAGCGCTGCAGCTCCTCACTGCCCTTATATATCCTATCGCGGAGAGTTTTCGCGTCAGCAATATCCTGCTTGGCCCTATCATCCATTTGGCCCATAACAGATATGTATCGCTTGAACAGGGGCCTTGCTTTAGTGTATATGGACTGAGATTCTCCCACAGCGGAATTTATCAGCGATGCGGGCTGAACATCGGGGGATATGAGATCAACACCCTTCTGGAGCGCATAGATCAACCCATAGGTAAGAACATCGGCTGGAATTATTCGCAGAGGGCCCAGGGACTTTGAATAGAAGGACGCGGCACCGCGTGGAATCCGTTCCAAGAGGGAAGGACTTAGAACACCGCGGAGCTGAAAAGACAGGCGGTGAATCCTATCGTCGAAGTCCTTGAGCGCGGAGCCAAGGGGAGATACGTCGCTATCGGACTGGGCAGCCTTGAATTCAGCGTATAGGGAGCGGACTTCAGAGTACGGAGCATACGGTGCTCCAAGATCCCTGAGCTCTACATACTTTGACGCGACAGCCATGCGAGCAAGATTTACGGAGGAAATTGAGTGAACAAGAGATAGGCGGGCGGACTCATCCATACTCACCACAACGGAGCGGAGTAGGGCTACCAGCGCATTGAAGTCCATGCTAACGCAGCTGTCCTCAGCAGTTCTGAGTGCAGAATTGTACGCATTAGCATAGCGCCACGCGGCAGCAACCTCTCGTGAATAAGAATGAAAATCGCTGCCTATTTTAGCCATCGTTAGACAAGTGGCACCAGAACAGGTGGGAACTGCGAGATACACGAGGGAATTGGAACATATGTACTGGACAGCGGCGTAAACTCCGAGAGACGATAGAATCAATATGACAGCACCAACAACGGCAGGGGCGACGCCCCTCGTAGCAAACAGCGCGGCCACAATAAAATTGCACGAACCTTGCTTAAATATCAAGTGTTTGTATCGGGAAGCCTGTGGTGCTCCGCTAGCTCATAAACATATCCACGCACGATTTTCTCCCAATTTTCAAACCAGAACCGGCCGTAAAAGCGTTTTCCGCTCAACAGCAAGGGAAACCAGTAGCGATCGTCTTCCCACATTTTCGAGTAGGGCACAGCATCCCTCGGAAACCAATGGGGCTCAGCCTCGTCGCTCTCGCAGAGCTCCCCGGAGTATGAATCCGTCACAAAGACGTGCACGATCATCTCGAGGTTTCCATTGTTGTAAAACTCGAGAACACCGCGCCACTGCAGAGGTCCAGGAGATGCACAGAGCTCCTCTATGAACTCGCGGCGAGCGGCCTCCTCTAAGCTCTCGCCCCTGCGCACCTTACCCCCGGGCCCGTTAAAGAAACCTTCGCCAAAGCCACGCTTCTTTCGAATGAGGAGAACCTTGTCGTCGCGGATAACGTAAAGGAGCGTATAAACACGGGGCTCTTGAAAGACCTCCTCCATGAAGGGGGTGTGGAGAAAAGGATTTTAGAAGTCAGCGGATGTAGTCGCTGGGTTCAGGGGGTTTTGGCTCTTGCTCCGGAGGCGCGGTCATCCGGTGGAGAATCTCGTCGAACTTGTGTGCGGCATCCTCCAGCTCAGAAAGATCGACGCCCAGCGGCATGTATTTATCCAGAAGGCTCAGCACGGCAAAGGCTGCCCCTGGATCACCGTGCATGGTCAGCTGCGTGGACGTCTCGCCCATGAGGCAGGCTCCACGGTATCCCTGCTGAGCCCCCAGGCCCAAAAGAAGGCCAGCAGCCCCCGAGATCGCCCCAGACTCGTCAACCTTCGCCCCAAGTTCCACAAAACGGTCCAAGATCTCCTTCTCCGTGGCTGCAACAACAACGCCCGGGGAGCCGGACCAGCGGGCAGGGCCCCTGTCGATTCCAGCCATGGTGTAGATCTCCTTAACGCCAAGGCCCTTGAAGAACTCCAGAAAATCAAGCACGTACTCATAGAACTCCGAGGGTGCGGACCCCACAACCTGTGTATCTCCTGTAAGCACGAAGTAGGGCTCCTCCGAATCCACATAGTACAGTGTGTTAGAGAGCAAGCGGAGGATTCCGTGCTCCACAACCACCTGCGGGGGGAAGTAGGGAGAGGTGAACTGTGCAACAGGCGTAGCGTTGGATTTATTGATGAGGTATGCAGCGGCGACGTGTCCCACTCTCCCTATCCCTGGAAGTCCGACGAGAACACGCTCCGCGCGAGGAAGCTCATCCACAAGGGTGACAACGTCCATATACCCAAATGAGCGGAACTATATAAGACCCCACTGGAGCTTTGCCCTTCGACGGTACTCGCCCCAAGGGTCCACGGGGGAAAAGCGAGGGGGATGGGCAGAAACCGTTTCTGCGCCGCAAACAGGACAGCGCTCCTTGAGCGTGTACCTGCCACACTTGGGGCACTTTCGGAGGCGCAGCTTCATGCCTCAACACGCTCCCAGGATGCAGAACCGCCCTTGCTCTCCACGAACTTCACGAGATCTTCGCAGGCATCCTGCATAATGCGCTCCGCAGTCTTGTAGTCCGTGGTGGTGATTTCGATTGCGTACGTGGGGGCCCCCACGTAGTATATTCTCGCTTCCGTGTGCTGATTGCCCTCTATGCGCTCCTTGGCACGCAGGAGAGCTTCCCTAATGTACCGAGCGCCGAAGGGACCCGGAACACGTATCTGAACATTCGCCCTTATCGTGCGGCGTGGGATCTCAATGGATTTCTTGGCAATCGCGATGATAGCCGCCTTCCAGTCCGCGGAGATGGGCACATTGTCAAGGACGTGCTCCCCCTCGAAGACCACGTCCTCAAAGGCGGAGAGAACGTCGCCAAAGTGATCCTCGAGAACCTCGGCAACCTTGTCGATTTCCTCTTGGGGCTTAGCGGCAAGGCGGGCCGCAGCGGAAAGCAGACCACGACCCCTCTTCTTGCGGCGCATCTCCTCAAGCTTGCGCTTCTCGATGGCCCCTGAAACGCGCTTAAGGGAAAGGTCTACCATCCTCTTGGAAGGAGATACGTTGAGAACCTTCGCTACGCGGAGTTGGCCCTCCTTCACGTGCTGTCTGATGTTTTTAACCCAGGACGTGGAGATCTCGGAGATGTGGATAAAACCACGGTAGTCTGGGTACTCCACAAGCTCACAGAACGCACCATAGGGCACGATGTTCGTAATGCGAACGAGGACGTACTCCCCCTTCTCAGGTGCCTTGGCGCTCATGTTAACGTCTCCACCACTTTTCCGAGGATTTTTGCCTTACCACCGGTGGGGATCGCGATGGTCTCGCCGCAGTTGGGGCACTTCACCACGGTGGCGGCCTTGTTAAAGACGATAACCTCTGCCCCGCAGTTGGGGCACTTGACCCGCAGGAACTTGCTCCTGGGCATGGGGATCTTACGCATCCGATATCACCTCTGCAAAGCCTCTGAGCTCCAGGATCTTGGCAACGTCCGTTGGAAGCTCAACCACATCGCCGGGCTGGTACGGACCGTACTTCTTTAGATCCGTACCCACAAACGCAGGAATGTTCCTAAGAATTCTAACCCGCACAACATTTAAATCATGCTCTGGTTTCTCCTCCTCAGCCTCGACCTCCGGCTCCGAAGCCGCCAGACCAATAAGTTCCTCCACGCGCCTGCGGTACTGCTCGAGGACCGAAATAATATCCCGGTACAGATCCTTTTCCCAGCCCACGAGATTTTCAGGTTCCGGTAGGTTAAGGAACATGGCGGAAACAGCTGCGTTGACCACTTTCCTCTGCCGCAGAGCCACGAGATCTGAGACGAGCCTTTGAAGGTTTGCAAACTCTATGAGCTTTTGAAGATCCTGTTTCTTCCAAGCTTCCCGAACCGCGCGGCTCTCCTCCTGAAGATACTTCCGCAGAAGGTCGTAGAAATCCGGCTCCACACGGGCAAGTGCTTGAGACGCCTTCTCGAGCCTGTAAACGGTTCTCAATCGCGAGTAGCTAAGCTCCAACGGGCTACCCCCTTGCTAATGAGGAATACGCTCACATGTAATGGGAGTTCGATATTTTTATCCACGTAGGGTCCGTAGGTCTGACCTGCGAACTCGAACTCCGGCGCCATGTCCACGTGAAGGTGCAGATAGGGCCGCTCGGGCAGCACCACAGCATCGCGGTACGGGTCAAAGGACTTCAGGTTGGATACGGGCATCGCCGCAAGCCCAGTACTGCCGTGAAGGGACCCAGGAACACGGATCAGGCGGTGAATATCTGCAGACGTCCCCGCGTCGATCTCCTTTCCCATGAAGGGGGACAGAGCCCGCACGAGAGCTGTTATGCTGGCGAATACATCCTTTTCCCGGGAGAGGAATGGCCAAACCCCCCGTAGGATACCATCCAGGATCGTTTGGCGTTCCCGCATGATCCTCCTGGCCATCCGCGGATCCACGCCAAGCATCACAAGATCCGAGACATCCTTTGACGACCGAATAGCCTTAATAACGGAGCGGGCGATGCGACCGGGCCACCCAGGATCGGAGGGCTTCGGACCGCGCATGGGCACCGAAGTAACGTCAAAAAAGTACCTGGCGTCCAAGGACTGCCCCGTAATGTACTCGGTCAGCTCCACGCGTGTCTCCTTGTCCAGCTGGCGCAGCGCCTCCGAGCGCACGTGTATGTGGTACCCCCTGTTACCAGAAAAGTTAACGGATATCTCCCGGCTGGAAATGCCAAAATCCGACATAAGAAAGTCCTTTATGAGGGTATCAACCTCCTGCTTCAAGCGCTCCTCGCGTTCAGGATCGGGGAACATGATAACCTTCGCGGGATCCTTACACCGGGGACAGATACCTGGACGCACGCCCTTCAGATCCGAAACGAACCCCTTGGCGCCGCAGTGATTGCAGATCCAGATGTCCTTCGGGGAGAAGAGGCCGAGCTCGTCGGCATCGAACTCGAAGATGAGATCTGCACCCTTCAGACCCTTTGCCTCCATGGGTGTAGCCTCTGGGCGCTCAAAGTAGCCGACGGAGTAGGAAATGTACAATGGGGCTTCCTCCCGGAGATACCGCTGGAACTCTCGCTCCGTGGCGAAGCTCATGTGTCTTCTGACGATCTTGCGGCCGTAATCACCCACTCCAAACTCCCTTTCATCAATGTTGGGCGGCGCTGGTACGCTGTGAGATCTGTAATACCTGCGAAAGGCGTCCTTGAGAACCCTGGCAAGCAGCTCGCTCACTGGAACACCCCCATCTCCTGGAGCATCCTGAACACGTCAGGGCTAACGGCGCGAACCTTCTGGGGGCTCCACGGGTGCAGCCCCTTCCGCTTTACGTTCTCGGCGTCGGAACGCAGCCAAGACTCGAGGATCTTCGCACCCTGGCGCTCAGCCCACTCCTTCGCAATGGAAACAGCGGTATCAACGTCCAGCCCCTTCACGGTGATGAGATATGGCATTATCCAGTAGAGGACGATGCGCTTTCTGCCGTCGGGGATTCCGCTGAGCTTTAGTATGGATTCGATGAATCCCCAGCGGCCGGACTGTCCAGAACCGCGTGGAAGAGATACCTTTGGGACAGCCTGCTTTGCCCACTTTCTTATAGACTCGGGGATTCTGTCGAGGGGGATAGGGAGCCCCTTGACGGCAAGGCTGTACGCAACGGCGCCTGCGAGCGCTGGGAGAACGTGATTGGGTACAAACACGACGCCCTTGCTCACGGGGAGGTGGTACAGCTTTGTCTCGGGATACACGTGGCGAAAGGACATATACGTGGCAAGGGGAACACCGGCACGCGGATCACCAAGGCCTGTAGCCGAGAACAGGTACATACGATACTCGGAGGGGGCCCGTTCGGCACGTCGGGCATAGAACTTGCCGAAACGATCATAATACAGGGGTGTATCAAGGGCTGAGAGCATCGCGCGGGCAAGAGCGAAGAAGAGGAGCTCAGACTTCTCAGACAGCAGTGGCATATCATAGTTTCCGGACAGAATACGCTGCAGGCGTGCCGCCACCGCCGAAAGGATCGTCTCATCGGCAGAGGCGGGATTTACGCCAAGCTGCTGCGCCCGGACCCGCGCGTCTGGAAGAAACGGGAAGTACCTGTATGCGTCGCGCACGGAAAAAGAATGGGGGAAAGTTCTATAGTATCATGTGGGCGAGGTAAAAACGCATTCTTATGGGTCCAAGCTTGTAGTTAACCTCGAGCGGAGTGTCCGTCCCGAATTTCAGGTCCAGGAATTCGTCCGATTCAGCATACCGTACTATGTTCTGCAGTATGGGCAAGGAGTAGCGAGAAGCGGCCTCCGCGGTTGTAGAAACGTTCAGATTGGGGCCAGGCCTCACAATGGTGCGCGTGAAGTTGGACTGCGCCCGGGCTTCGATGAGAAGGGCATCATTGCGGGCTACAAGAAGCACAGAGCTGGAGAAGAGGCTCGCGTCGCGAAGGGCCTCCTTCATAACCTTTGCTGCAAGGGTAACGTGCGCCACATCGGCGGGACGGGAGATCTCCGTGTCGTTATCGGGAACGTCCACGAGGGAGAGGACAAATTCACGGCGAAGGGTGCCGTCCTGACGCTCCAAAACGGTCTTCAGAACGACATCGTCCAGTTCCATGGAGAGGACGTCCTCAGCACCGGCACGGGCAAGAATGCGCGAGTAGTCTCCAAGATTGAGGGGCACGCGGATGGGGGGAGTTTTCACCTCGTAGCTCGAAAACATGGATTCAGGGGCGTGCATCTCCACAAGCACTACCTGCGAAGGGTCGATGGCGCGAAGGTGGACGCCATCCTCCTGGAAGTAAAAAACCGCGTCGGAAAGGAACGCGTGGAGAGCGTCCACTGCATTCTTCCAGGGGCGAGGATCCTCGAGGGAAAGGGAGAGGAGGGCCATGGGCATCAACCCGCCTCAATGCGAGGTGCGAGGAAGTAGACGAAGTTCGCATCGCCGATCGCATAGGAGAGCTTCAGAGGGGCATCCGTGGAGAAGGACAAGGAGATTGCAGCGGTCTTATTTGCCTGGGAGACCATGTCCTCCAGGTAGTCCAAGGGGTAGGACGCCCGGGCTTCCTCCGTTACGAGGAGGTCCAGAAGGGCGTCGTGAACATCCTTCTTCAGCTCAAGGACATACTCACCCTTGCTCCCGGAGGCCCGCATGGTAAAGCCGTCGTTGGTAGCCTCCATGGTGACGTGGGTGGAGAAGGCGCTGGCATCGGAAAGCGCAGAGGCAAATACGTCAGCGAGAACCTTCAGGCTGGCGGAGAACGTGATCTTGGGAAGGGGCAGGTCGATACCTCCAAGATCGAGAACGGGGAGCGTGAACCTGCGTCGGGCGCGGCCAACAAGCTCGATAATGAAGCGGGAACCGTCCTCGGATACGCTCATTTCGACCGTTTCCGCAGCCTTCGCCCTCTTGAATATGTTCTGAAGATCGGACATGTTCAAACCAACGCGAACGGTGCCCTCCACGTCATACTCCTTGAAGGCGTGCTTGGGGAGCGTAAAGTCAACCATTGCGATCTTGGATGGATCCGTAGCACGAAGCCGCATGCCCTCATCGTCAAATATGAACTCACCCTCGTCTATGAGGGCAGACAACGCCTTGACGCTCTTCTTCAGAACGTCGGCACCCTCAAAAACCACTTTCATTGTAGACCCTCCTCTCCAGCTCTCTAACACGTCTGTAAAGTGCGGGATCAACACCGTCCATGGGTTGGACGATCTCCGCCCTTATGATAATGGCGTCATCCGATTTATAAGCCCTGCCCAGAAGGCGAACAAGGCTTCCCTCCCGCATCCTTTCGGCGAAGAGGACGTCATCGAGCACCACGCGCGCAGTGCCCGTCCCATCATCCACAATACCCTCGAGCCTGCCGGAGTCAAAGGAGACCACGGTGCAGAGAACGGCAACCCGCTCGCCCTCTCCAGTTAGCTCAGAAATGGTGACATCACGCGATGGGGCTCGCCTGCGCCGGCGCGCCGCAGAAAAAGAGCTACCCTCATCCACAGGGTACTTTAGAGTGGAAGCGCATATAAACAACCTCGCCCATCTTAAGAGCATGGAGCGCGCACCGACTGGAATAGATGGTCTGGACGAGCTTATCGAGGGTGGTATTCCAAGGAGGCGTATGGTCCTCGTTTCGGGATCCTGCGGTACGGGAAAGACTATTTTCTCGGCACAGTACCTCTACAGGGGAGCTGTGGATTACGATGAACCGGGTATATTCGTAACGTTGGATGAGCGGCCAGCCACGATCCGCGAGGATATGCTGCAGTTCGGGTGGGATCTCAAGGCGCTTGAAGAGAAGGGAATGCTCCGCATTATAGATGGAACGGTAACGAAGGTGGGCATTCCCTCCGAGGAGGAGTTTTCCCTGCCAGAAACGGGGTTCAACCTTGACAAGCTCCTCGTAGAAATTATAAAGAGCATAAAGGAGCTCGGGGCAAAGCGCCTCGTTGTGGACTCGCTTCCAGCACTCGGATTCAAGTATGATACGGAAGCAGACGTACGAAAGGCTATTCTAAAGATGTCGTACGTCCTTTCCAGGACAGGGGTTACGTCCATCGTCACAACGGAGATTCCAGAGAACGCAGGGGTCTACTCCAAGTACGGCGTCGAGGAGTTCGTGGCGGATGGCGTAATCGTCCTACAGTACGGGGGACTCGGAGCAAACGCCACGAGAACGCTCCACGTAAGAAAGATGCGAGGCACGAAGCACTCCGAGCAC
>JALVAT010000005.1 GCA_027011045.1 Microcaldota archaeon
CAAAAAGGGCGGGCATCAGGACGGTGATGATCACGGGGGACCATCCGGAAACCGCGAGGAGCATAGCGGAAGAGGCGGGCATCCCGGCAAAAAGAGTGTTAACCGGGGAAGAGATCAACGGAATGGATGACGACGAACTCCAAGAAGCGGTGGAAACGGTTTCGGTTTTTGCGAGGATATCCCCAGAGCAGAAGCTGCGCATCGTGGAGGCACTGCGGAGAAACGGGCACAGGGTAGCCATGACCGGCGACGGCGTCAACGACGCACCGGCACTAAAGGCTGCGGACGTCGGCATAGCGATGGGCAACGGATCCGACGTTGCAAAGAGTGCTGCGGACGTGGTTCTCAGCGATAACGGCTACGAGCACATTGTAAAGGCCATTATGTGGGGGAGGAGGGTAATAAACAACATAAGGTCGTCCGTCACGTACCTGTTATCCGCCAACACCGCAGAAGTGGTGGCTGTATTCGCCGGTAGCCTCCTGGAATGGGTGATCATGCGCCCCGTACAAATACTGTGGCTGAACCTCGTGAGTGACGGTCCGCCAGCACTTGTTCTCACCACGGATCCCGCGCCAAGCAACGTGGAAAAGAGAAAACCTGCGGAGTTCGCCCAGATACTCTCCAAGGAAGACCTATGGAAGAGGGTTATTCTCTTCGGCACGACCCTGGGCATAGGCCTAGTGCTGATCTACGCGCTGAACGCATCAGACGTGGCAATAGCCCAGACCGCCGTGCTTACCGGGTTCGTAATCATGGAGGCCGTACGGATGCAGACGGTAAGGGATAGCCCCATATGGACGAACAAACTCCTGGCGGTGACCGTGGGTGCAATAATAGCGCTCCAGCTCGCCCTGGTCTACACACCGGCGGGGGTGGTGCTCGGACTGGTGCCCCTCGGCGTCGGAGATCTGGTAGAAATCATTGTTGTAGTGCTGGCCGTGCTCGGAATGTCAAGGTTTTTCAGCATCTAAGCCCATGGTTATAGTATGCGCGGCTGGAACCCGTGGATCATTGGAATGCTCGTGGTCTTTCTTGGAACGGTCGTATTCCTGAGCCTCGGTCTCTACGGATACCTGGCAAAGCAAGCGGCCCCCGTAGCGGTGAAGGAATGCCAACACCTCTGCTACTACGCGAAGGCTCAGGACATAAACCTTGCGCCAGGCCCGTGCCTCTCAGATCTATTCGCAAGCCAGTGGAACGTCCCCGACTGGGTCTGCGACGTGGCCCACTCGCCGAGGCAGCCCGTGGACAACTTGCCACAGAACCAGTGCACCGCATATAGGGAGGGGAAGGCGCACCACTTCGTGGAGGTTGACGAAAACTGCAGCGTGATACGCGTTGTTTAGCGTCTCAAGAGCAGAGTCCCCAAACGGCGGTTGCGCTCGGCGTATCAACGATTATGCAATCACGATCACCGTAGCTGCCAGGAACCTCAATAATGTAGGCATCGCCAGGATCCAGCACACCAGGTGCACCGGAATCCCTGACGAATCCGCGGTAAAGGGGGGTAACGGGGGACCCGTTGATAAGGACTGTGGCGTTGTTCACGTCGATCTGCCCCGAAATGCCCTTTATGAAGATGTTCGTGTCGGTACCATTGGAGTACACGGAAACGATGCTCATTTCAGTGGATACCTGCCGGCTGGCCTGCTGCGTGACGGATTCTGACGTTCCAAGTGCGGCACGAATCTGCCCAGTCATTGTGGTAACGGCAAGCCCCGCCACGATAACCACGCCTATGAAGAGGATCATGAGCTCCTGGGTGGACATCAGCCAACCACCACCGTTGCATCAACGTAGGAACCGTACTCGGTGTCCACGCGCACGCGGTAGCTACCGGCAGGAACGTTTGGATAGAGGATATTCACGTCGAGCACTTCATTCGGCGACAGGATGCCGTTGTTCGTCTCGTCGGTGCATGTGACCTTGGCGCTGTTGCAGGACCCCCACCACGATCCGTTGACGAATACGTCCATCCTATCCACGTTGAGGTCTGTCTTGCCAATGTTGCGCAGGTATACCCAGATGTGGTTGGTGTCGTAGCCCGTGTCCGCCACGGAAAGTATCGTCTGGGTCTGGAGCACCTGTGTGTTCGTCCTCGCCTGGAGCGCTCCCTGAACCTCCTTAAGCATGAAGCCAATGGCCGCTACGGCGAGGGATGTTGCCAAAATTGCCCCTATGAAGAAGATTATGCTGCTCATGGCTGTGGTAAACCCGCGCTTCACCATAGTATTACAACCTCCCAGGCTTTAACCTTTCCCTCAGCTACCGCGCACATAGGACTCAGCCACGGTGGACACGTAGACAGTGGGTGGGGGCTGGGTATAGCGGCGCACCAGGAAGTGGCCCGGATAGTAGGGGGTTGCATAGCCCCTGTTCCGATAGATCAAATCCAAAAGATCGGTGGAGATGGGTACGCTGAATACTGCCAGCTCATCCACCCTCCCGTTGAAGGGTTCCTGGCCAGAGATGCCAATACCGATGTACTCGTTGCCGTCGCTAGCCCCAATGGACCCGTCAAGCTTCTTAACCGTCACGTTGCCGTCAAAGAAGAAGCTAATCTCCGGCCGATCAAAGCTCAGGGCCACGAAGTGCCAGCTATCGCTGGGGGCGTAGAGCGGATAGGAACTATTGCTCTCCCAATCACCGGTGTCAGCATCGTAGAAGGCGAACCAGCCGTAGCCGCCAGAGTCGAGGATAAACTCGAAGTCCTGGTACTTGGCGAATACAGTGCTGTCCGTCACGAGATAGCTCGTGCTGCTCGTATTCTTCGGCACCCAGTAGACCCAAGAAAGAATCGTCATGGTGTTGCCCGTGTTAAACTGCGCGCTGGGAGCGATGTTAACGTAGCTCTCATTCGTGTTGCTGTTGTTGTTCATCTCCACCGCACTGCCCCAGTATCCAGTGGCCCAGCCGATGGCAGCCCCAACAAAGTTGCCATCGTAGGCATTACCCGAGCTATCGTGAACGACGGTGCCGGCGTTCTCATCCATAAAGTAGGAGGCGATCAGACCGTTAATATCGGCGAGGAAGACGTCCGCAGGCGAATACGTGCGAGCAGTATTGCAGTCGTAGTAGAGGTATATGTTCACCCTGCCGTTGGCAGGAATGGGGGTTTTTACCCAGATGCGTCCACCCGAGCTCCCCCAGTACTCCACCCAGAAGGGGGCAAGGGTGGTACCGTCGGAAAGGGCCAGGGCGATCCGATTCGCGTCGGAGGCGAGTATGTCCGGATCGTTGATGTCGATGGGCACCTGGTAGTCAGAGAACGAGCTGTTCGTGCCATTGTAAACGAGGATTACACGGCGATGGGGGCACCCGGGCACCCAGTTGCGCTGAAGAGTGGAGGTGTATCCCGCGGATACGGTTACGGAAGCGGCGTCGTGATCCAGGGGGGTAGCAACGTAGAGGTGCTCGCCGGGGGAAAGCACGTTGTTCTCCGTGGCGTCGACACAGTTTATCTCGCCGCAGCGACCCAGATACACGTGATTAACGTAAAGAACAATATCGTGGAGGCGAATGGGTACCGTTCCATCGTTCACAGCCTCAAGATAAAGGTAGTTGACCTCGGCGTTCCACTCATAGTGCAGAATGGTTATGTGCGCGGACTTCTGAAGGTGCTGAACCTCCGCGGAGAACCGTTGCGCAGACTCCACACTCCCCTGGCTGTGGAGATAAACGGCAAGAAAGGCTGCGCCAGCCACGAGGAGCACAACCATAATAACGAAGCCCGCCACCAGTGCCGCAAATCCGCGCACGCAAAGAAGAGGGCTGAAGGTTGTTATAAATGTAGGGCGCCGCTGTTACCACGGTAGGGGGAGAGAAACAAACGGCAAAACAAGGGAACAAGGATGAAAGAAAATAAAGGCGTGAAACAATATATGAACAATGGAGGGCAAGATTTGGCTGGGAGCTGGCGATATCAAGCTGAGGCCCCTTCAAGAAGACGACTTAGACTTTGTCTACAAACTCTGGTATGATGTTGATACGTCACCGTTTTCAGACGGTCCGCCATACAGACCAATCTCTCTCAAAAGGTTCAAAGAGTGGTTCAGCGACGAGTTTCTCCCAAAAGTAGACCAGAGTAGTGCTCCTGGAGGGAACGTATACGTCATAGAATATCGTGGGGAGAAGGCAGGACTATGTGGATTCAGTATAGAGTGGAAGAGGCTTTCCGCCGAAATTTGGTACGAAATTGTCAGGGAAATGCGGGGAAGGGGAATCGGATCGAAGGCAGTCTCAATCCTCTTGGATCACATATTCCGCGAGTATCCCGTAAGAATGGTAGAGGCTGATGTATATGACTACAACAAAACTTCGCAAAAGCTTCTCGAAAAGATAGGGTTTGAAACGGCGGGATTTGATAAGTACGCTGCGATGAAAAACGGGGAATATGTGAGTAGTACAAAGTATGCGATCTCCCGGGAAAAATGGGCAAGGATGGGTAAAAACAACAGGTGATGAAAACAATCAACCCAGCAGACCCTTTACCGCATCGCCGATGAACTCGCGGAACTTCAGGGCCAGCTGGGGACGCTCCTTGAGAGCCCGCAGAGCAATGGCCTTTATGCGGTCCACATCGCCGCGGGAAATTGCCAGGATATCCTCGTCCGTCAGCAGCTCGGCAAAGTAGTTGAAATCGTCGTCGCTTAGGCGCTCGAAGGCGTAGCGCATCTTCAGCGTGTTCTCGAGCTCGCGGCCGCGGACCTCCCACCATCTCCTGTTGTATTCGTCCAGCGTGGCGTCGCTGAAGTCGTTCTGCTCAAAGGCCTTTGCTGCAACCTCCGCCGCTATGCTGGCCGCCTCCATCGCAAGGGCCATTCCGCCGCCGTGGAGGGGGTGCACCTGATGGGCCGCATCCCCTATCACGATAAGGCCATCCATGGTCATCTTCTTGAGGAACCCGCCCACGGGGATGCCGCCGCCGCGCACCTCAATAATTGACGCCTTGGAAAAGCCGTACTCATCGTCGTGCTCCTTCATCCAGCGATCCAGGTAAAACTTGGCGGTCTTCTCATCCCTAGCATCGATTCCAATCCCCACGTTGGCAGTATCCTTATCCTTGGGGAAGATCCAGATGTAGCCACGGGGTGCGACCTCTGTGCCAAAGAAGAGGTGTATTGCGTCGTCGTCCTGCTCGATGCCGGACATTACATACTCAAAACCAGAGTCCACGTGGTATGCAGGCTGGAACGTGTTAAGGCCAGCAAGCCGAGCTATCGTCGATTCGAATCCGTCAGCTGCAACCACTAAAGGTGCGTAGAACTCGCGCTCCTCACCGAGGAATCGCGCACGCACGCCAGCAACCTTGCCATCCTCCTTGATCACGTCAAACACATCGTGCCTGGCGAGTACCTTCGCACCACGCCGCGTAGCCGCCTTTGCCATCTCCTTCTCCATCATGGTGCGTTCGACCACGTAGCCCTCGCCAGGAACGTACACGCTCTTGCCGTTGGGCGCGTAAAGGTAAGCGCCGTGCACAAGATGGCCCTTCCACTTCTCGGTGTCGGGAAGGCCGTGATCTACAAGCATGCGAACGGCATCAATGCCCAAACCCTCAGCGCAGCGCACGGGGGACCCTATTTCCTGCTTCTTGTCGAGAACAAGAACCTTCAACCCCTTCTCAGCGGCCTTGATGGCGAAGAACAGACCGCCGGGGCCACCACCAACCACAACAACGTCCCAATCACTTCTCATGAGAACCACCGTCCAGAACAATCTTCTTCAGCTCCAGGGCAGCCACAGGGCAGCCCTTAACGCAAATACCACATCCTGTACACTTTTCCACATCAATCTCAATACCACGCTCGGTGAGACGGATGGCGTTCACGGGGCAAACGCCCACGCAGAGACCGCACTGCAAACACTTAGTGGAATCCCAGACAGCCACCAACTTCTCAGCCATGTTAACGACGTGAAGGAAAACCTTGATAAACGTGGAAGAACAACTCTGGTTGTGGCGGAGGAACGAAGGAACAGCACCCCGAAAGCAGCGAGCGCAAGGAGAGATCTTGAACCCCTGGCGAGGTACGCGGCCAGCCCCGAAGAAAAGGACTACTGGAAGGTCTACGGGGCAAGATATAACCTTCTTCCAAGCGCTGCCCGCGAGATACTCGGTAAGAGGGGCTTCGCACAGTGGAAACAAAATAGGAAACAGTCTGCGCAGGAAAAGCGATTCAATCCGCAGGACATACTCGAGCTCTCACCCCTTGAAGACGAGGATCCATACAGTTGGGCTGGGGGACCCCACGAGTGGGTGGAGCAGCTGGTCCGCAGGAGGGAAGAGCCATATGTAATGGGTGTCAAGCTCGCAATACCTAAGGAGCGCCATGAAGCCTTCGAGCTGAAAAAGCTCAGGGACATGGGCGTCGCATCGAGGGATATTGCCGCCAAGTACTTCGGCAAACACTTCTATGGGCAACGATACAGGGAGTTCATCGAAAATACCCTGAGTAAAACGATGTACGGAACCGACCTCGACCTTGTAGACATCTACCCGTACGCGGCAGTGATCGAGGGACTTCTCTGGAAACTACGGGATGCGAAAACCGCGGACGAGGCAAGGGCAATAAAGGATGAGATAACGAACCGGTTCTGGCGGCTTGCGTTGGAATTAAACAAAATGGACGCGCAGAGGAGCAACGTTGATCCCTTGGAGACGTCTCCCACCGGAAGGAGCTGGAAGAGGACAAAACGGTATCAAATACTGGCACGCGGCGGCTGGAAGGCGCTTGCAGACGGTCTGGACATTCGGACAGCCACATTAAAGAACCTCGTCAGGTCGGACCGGGCAACGTACAAGGAACGGGCCAAGCTACGCTCAGCAGCGCTCAAGAGAATAGAGGAAGCGGTTAGAAAGGTAACGGGCTTTTCGCTGGAGAGCGAGGACAACGTGTGGTACAAGAAAAATATAGCAATAAGGGGCTCAACAAAGATCCCCAAGATTCCGCCAAGTGCCTTGGCACTCACTCACGTTATGGACGCGCTCAGGGAGGCCCAAGGAAAGAAGGAGGCGCCCCTATCGAAAGCAGAAGTGGATCGCGCCATAAAGCTGGGGATGGAGAGGGCAAGGATCGAAAGCGATCTGGGAAACTTAGGAACGCCCCCGGCAATGGTGGGACTTTTCAGAAAAGCAATCAATGACACGATGAATGCGTTCATCAAGAGGCACGGCTTCGACCCGCGAATTTGGAGTGTGGATGATGCGATAATTGCCCTCAGGCTTACGCAAAAAGAGATCGAGCAGGCCCTTGAGAACGGGCCGGATTACTACTACAAGGGCTACGTGCTCGCGAAGCTACGGCGGGCGAAGGAAGCTTTAAAAAGAAGCGGAGCACAATAGTAACGTGAAGGGTGTGTGCCTTCTTCACGCATGACGTTTTCTCCCCCAACTGGCCCAGTTTATCGAATTGGAGGTGTATGAATTGTCCAAGGACGTAATGCAGAGTATTGAGGAGAAGTGGCAGAAGCGCTGGGAAGAGACAAGGATATTCGAGGCGGATGCAGACCCGAACAGGCCCAAGATCTTCGTCACGTTCCCATACCCCTACGTCAACGGGGATGGACACCTGGGCCACCTCTACAGTCAACTACACGCCGAGTTCTACGCCAGATACAAGAGGATGAAGGGATTCAACGTCCTGTTCCCCCAGGGGTTCCACGCCACAGGTCAGCCCATAGTTGCGGCGGCTCGACGCATTAGAGAGGGGGATCCGAAGTACATACGTATCCTGAAGGCGTATGGCTTCAGCGACGAGGAGATCCCTGAGTTTGGAGACCCCAAGAAATGGATTGACACCTTTGTGGCGCGCTGGAAGAGCGCCCTGCACAAAATGGGCTTCTCCATCGACTGGAGGAGGAGCTTCCATACCACGGAGCTCAACCCACCCTACGACAAGTTCGTGCGCTGGCAGTACACAAAACTACGCGAGAAGGGCCTCGTGGTGAGGGGTACGCACCCTGTTGTCTGGTGTCCGGTGGAAAAGATACCGGTGGGGGATCACGACAGGCCAGATGAGTATGCTGGCATCGGCCCCGAGGAGATCGTGGTCATCAAGTTCCGCCTGCCCGACGGCACGGTAGTTCCCACGGGCACGTACAGGCCAGAAACGGTCTACGGAGTAACAAACATTTGGATAAACCCAGAGGTGGAGTACGTAGTGGCTGAAGTAGACGGGGAGCGTTGGATCATATCGGAGTGGGGTGCGAAGCACCTAAAGGAGCAGCTGCACGACGTGAAGATCATAGACCGAATAAAGGGCGCTGAACTCGTCGGAAAGACTGTTAAGAACCCCGTAACTGGCAAGGAAGTCCCCATACTCCCCGCGAGCTTCGTTGACCCGGACGTGGCTACTGGCATCGTCATGAGCGTGCCCGCCCACGCCCCCTACGACTGGATAGCGCTGGAGGACCTGAAGAAGGACGAAGAAACCCTGAAGAAATACGGCATAGAGGAAATCGTCAAGAGCATAGAGCCCATAAGCCTGATTGAGGTGGAGGGCTACTCCGAGTTCCCCGCACGGGACGCCGTGGAAAAGTACGGCATTAAGAGCCAGAGGGACGAAGAGGCTCTGGAGCGTGCAACGGAGGAGATATACAAGAAGGAGTTCTACACGGGGAAGCTGAAGGAAATCTTCGGGGAGTACGCTGGAAGGACCGTGCAGGACGTAAAGGACGAGCTCATCGAACGTTTTAAGGAGATGAACGCCGCTACAACCATGTGGATAACCCCAATACCCATAGAGGACCGCGCCGGGCACAAATGCCTCGTTAAAATTGTGGAGAACCAGTGGTTCCTCAAGTACTCCGACGAGAAGTGGAAGGAGATGGCAAAGGAAACGCTGAAGACCACAGAGTTTGATCCGGAGCCCGACGCGCGCAAGGCGGTAGAGCACACCATAGACTGGCTGCACGACTGGGCGTGCACCCGCGACGTCCGTTCATCCCTGGGTACAAGGCTCCCCTGGGACGATTCGCAGTATGTGGAGTCCCTGTCCGACTCAACGGTCTACATGGCGTACTACACCATAGCCCACTTCCTGCAGAACGCGGAGGAGTACGGAATAAACGTGGATGCGCTGGACGAAGAGTTCTTTGACTACGTGTTCTACGGCAAGGGAGATCCAGCCAAGATCGCGGAAAAGATCGGCACGAGCAGGGAAATCGTGGAGAGGATGCGCCAGGAGTTCGAGTACTGGTACCCCGTGGACCTGAGGAGCACGGGTAAGGACCTGCTGCAGAACCACGTGACCTTCTCCATCTTCCACCACGCGGCGCTCTTCCCCGGAAAGCACATAAGGCGGTGGACCGCCAACGGATGGGTGCTGCTGAACGGCCAGAAGATGAGCAAGAGCAAGGGCAACTTCATCACGATCATCATGGCACAGGAGCGCTGGGGAGCAGACGCCACGAGGTTCGCAGAGGCATACGCCGGAAACGTAACGTTGGAGGATGCGAACTTTGACACAAGCGTTGCTGACGCCATGGTGGAAGAGCTACCGCGCTGGATTGAGTTCATCCGAAGGTGGTACGGCAAGGGCACCGCAGAATACAGGAACATAGATCGCTGGTTCGAGAGCAAGGTAAACAGGATCATAAGGGAGGTCGACGAGGAGTACGAGAAGCTGAACACGAGGAACATCGTGAACCTAGCGTGGTTCGAGTTCTGGCGAACCGTCAAGTACTACCTGCGCCGCACAGGGGATAATCCGAACAGGGAAATCTTCAGCAAGGCGCTGGAAAACTGGGTAAAGATAATGACGCCGGTAACGCCACACACGGCAGAGGAAATATGGCACGAGGTCTTTGGAAGGGATTCCTTCGTCTCCTTGGAGCGATTCCCGGAGGCTGAGGAGGAAAAGATAGACAAGCGGGTCGAACAGCTGGAGGAATTCGTCCAGAGGACCGTGGACGACATAAGAGAGGTGCTCCGCCTGGCAAAGGTGGAGGAGCCCAAGCGCATCGTGATCATCCTGGGGGACGACTGGAAATACGATGCCTTCAAGAGGGTCAAGGAGCTCCTTGCAGAGGGTGAAAGGAACGTCGGCGCACTGATGGAGGCCATTCCGCCAGAGTACAGAAGGGAGGTTGCCAAGATCATTACCTCCGCAGTAAAGAACCCCAAGCGGATCCCAGAGATCATTGGCACGAAGGAGGACGAGTTCTCCGCGCTGAGCGAAGCCAAGGAGTTCATCGAGCGGGAGATAGGTGTGCCCGTGGAAGTTGTGAAGAGCTACGACCACCCCAAGGCGCGGAGCGCGCTCCCCTTCAAGCCGGCGATTGTGGTGGAGTGACGCCACCACTTTCTTTTTATTTCAGAAAAGCGTCATCTAACCGTGAAACTGTTTCGGCGAGTACATTGGGAAATGCCCGAAAGGGAAAGGGCGCTCAGGGAACACATCCGAGCAATCGAGCGGGAGGCCAGGGAACTCAACCCATACGAGGCAAGGGAGTGGCTGATCGGTAAAATTGGGGCAAAAATAGGTGCAGGAGAGAACAGGGAGCACGAGGAGTTCGAGGGGAACTTGCGGGCTGCCACGGTGGCGGGGCTCATCGGTGCAGGGAGCCTTGCCGCTGCGCAAGGCCTAAACAACGCGGGGCATACAACGGCTGCGTCGGGGCTTCTCAAGCTGGGAATAAGCGCAATGGTGCCGTACGCGTACTTCGGATGGAAGGCCCTGAGAACTGCGAACGACCTGCGAAAGAGGGCATACCGTCGAGCATACGAACAGATGAAAGGGGATGTGCAAAATATGGAGGATGCAGAGCTCAGACGGCTTGCATTACACGCAGCCGCCGCGAGGAGATCCACAGCAGACCCGGAGCTGGAGGCGTGGGCCACAGCAATAATCCACGCAGCCGTGGAGGAGATGCTGAGGAGGAGGAACCGTGGATAGGGCGGACCTTGGCCAAGCGGTGGAGAAGCTGCGCGAACTGGCGGATAGAAGCGATTTGGATGTCGGAAACGACAAAGGCGCACTCCTCCTACGGGCGAGGAACCTCGCTGCAGCACTCCTGGATCCATACGTTCTGTTCCACACAAAGATCGTTGTAAGTCTCGTGAGGGAACGGAGCGGGGATGTAATAGACGAGATTGCTGCGTGGCTGCACGATATC
The DNA here is from genome assembly GCA_027011045.1 of Microcaldota archaeon. GTDB lineage: Archaea > Iainarchaeota > Iainarchaeia > JAADDC01 > JAADDC01 > SZUA-1452. Next base: position 11,119 of record JALVAT010000005.1, read on the forward strand.
GGGCGCGCAGTGGTGGATTCGGGGCACCGGGAAGTGGGGGCGGCGTGGGCAGAGCAATGGCTAAGGCAATTCTACATAACAGATAACGATGTGAACCGCATGCTGGACGCGATAAGGAACCACGGGACGAGGGACAAGCCCACAACAAAAACGGGAAAGCTGCTGAAACTGGTGGACGCGCTGGCCGCCTTCGACGATGGCTGGGTAGCGATGATCGCGAAGTACGCCGAGGCTACGGGAAACGACGCGCCACTAATGCAGCTGAAGAAAAAGTTGGCCGTCGTGAAGGAGCCCGGAGATTCGGGGGATCTTGCACGAATAAAAGATGCCCTGGAACGCTACGGAATCTTGGAGAAGGTAATGGGAAGCGGGGGCGGGTAAATTGGTGTTGAGGCGTATCACGAGGCGCGTTTTGGAGACTTGGCGCACGAGAAAAATAAAGAAGGAGCACGAGCTATACCTCGAGGAGCATGGGATCCACCCGGTGCAGCGGCTGAGAGAGCATACAGAGCGCGTGGATCCTGAGTGGAGCGCAGAGATCTGGAGAACCATAGAGGAGCTCCACAAGAAGAACATAGGGGCGCTTATATACAAGCCAGACAAAGAGGATCTGCAGCGGATAGAACGGATCGCGCGGGAACTCCACGAAAGAATACCTAAAAGGATCGACGAGAAGGAATGGCTTGCCATCGTCGCGGGGCTCCAGCGCTACGAGGAACCGTACAACGCGCTGGGAAAGAAGCTGATGGAGCTGTGGAGAATGGCGAAGAAATAAAAGTAACTCCCGCCAAGTAGTTACATGGAAGCACTGCTCCACGATCTCCTGGTATCCATTCTCCTCTTTGGCTGGGTTGTGTTCGTGGTCTTCTGGCTCTCCAAGTGGTTCTACCGGCGCTACTCGAACTACAGGGCCAGGAAAGCAATACACTACTTCGCAGGAGGAGTTGTAGCACTCCTAGCACCCTACGTGTTCTACACAAAGTGGCCCATGGTCCTGGCATCCTTCGGCTTCTTCATAGTGACGTACATCCCGCACGCGCTCGGCAAGAGGTTCGAGTGGTTCCAAATAGAAGGAAAGTATGGAGAAGTCTACTTTACGTTCTCCTACTTCGTCCTATTCTCTATCTTCTGGGACCTAAACGTGTGGATAGCTGTTACGGCAGCGCTCTTCATGGCATTCGGCGACGGGATCACGGGCATCATAAAGGAGCACTATTACGGGCGCAGGGAAAACGAGCGCGCGGTCAAGGGGCTAAACCTGGGGAACCTCGCCATGTTCCTCGTTTGCGCCCCCATTGGATACGTGCTGATGGGCGTTCCCGGGCTCGTAGCGGCAGTCTACGCGTCGCTTATCGAGGCGTTCTACGGCGTGGATGACAACGTAACGGTGCCCCTGGGGTCCGCCGCGATCATGTGGCTCCTCCACGGGGCAGGGTTATAAAGCCCGTAGGTGAATTGATAGGCGGGCACTGCTCTGGATGAACAACGGTGATTACAGTGGGGGAGCCAGAGCGAAAGAAAATGAGGCTAGAGGCTGTCGAATTCCTAACGGCAAAGAAAGAGGACATCCTGGGCAAGCAGCTAGAGGTAGATGGGGAAGCGCACAGAATAACCGGCAAGGCAACACGGGCAGAGGGCTCTGCGATGTTTGAGGCAGAAATTGCAACAATTCGGTTGGAAAAGGAGAATACGGGAGCATACGCCAAGCTCGGATACCTCGGCGACGTGTACGAAACCAGGGCAGGACCACTGGGAAGGATTCTAGGGGATGCTGACGCCATAGCACTCCTGGCAACGGCAGGAAACGAAATCGAGGGAAGGACTACGTACCTACACAGGAAAGACGGCACGAGGATGCTCGCCCGACTGAGCATGCAGAGGGAGACAAAGGCGACAAAAGATCCGAAGCGGTTCCTGCGCCTGGCCGCGCTGGCGAGACTCGCCCCGGGGGCAATCGGCAAGGGGGACGAATACATAATAGTGGATACTAGGCCGGAGAACGTGGGCAAACACGGAGCCTTTGATCTATACATTGGCAGAAATCGCAGGGCAAGGTAGCTGGAGCAGATTCACACACACATATGGATGCAGCGGACTTTATGGAAACGTGATCCGTATTACGTCAGGGCGTGGCATGCGGGGGAGATAATGAAAAACCTCCTCAAACTATGGCTGATAAAGCAAAGGAGGAGGGGATTCGTCAAATCCCAGAGCGAAGGAGCTCCTCGACAACCTTCTGGACCATCTCGACGTCCCTTAGGTAGACGAACTCATTCTTTCCGTGGATGTTGTTCTCGGGGCGCATGGGGCCAAACTGGACCACGGGCATGCGATCCGCGAAGTGCACACCGTCGGTTCCCCCAAGCTCCACGAACACGTCCTGCGGCTCGCCGGTTACGCGCTGAACGATCTCCGCAAAGCGCTCAGCGTGGGGCCCCTCGGAAACCCATGGGCGCATGAGGGGT
>JALVAT010000006.1 GCA_027011045.1 Microcaldota archaeon
GCTAGGAACCTGCCCGGTGTGGATGTGGTGGAGGTGCGCAACCTCAACGCTGAGCTCCTCGCCCCGGGTGCACACCCCGGCAGGCTGGCCATCTGGACTCGGGACGCCATCGAGGAGCTCGAAAACCTCTTCGTGGTGATGTAAAATGGAGGAAATCATCCTCTACCCCCTCATATCGGAAAAGGCCATTGCGCAGATCCACAACAACAACACAATAGTCTTCATCGTGCGTCCCGATGCAACGAAGCAGCAGATTCGCCGCGCGATCGAGGATCTCTACAACGTAAAGGTTCAGGATGTTAACACCCTCCGCACCCGTGATGGCCGCAAGAAGGCCTATGTGCGCCTTGCGGAGGGCTACTCTGCGGTAGACCTAGCAACGAAACTGGGTGTGATCTGATGGGGAAGAGAATTCGTGTTCAGAGGCTCGGAAGGGGCAGTCCCACTTTCCGGGTTGCAGACCACCGCAGGAAGATTCAGAAGGTTTCCTACCCCCGCCCCAGCATTGAGACTGTTCGTGGCCAGGTTGTTGACCTGGTTCACGACGTGGGGCGGTCTTACCCCGTGATGGTCGTTATCATGGAGGATGGGGCCACCGTGTACCTTCCCGCCCCCGAGGGTATTGCTGTGGGTGACTGGCTCCAGTTCGGCACCGGGGCCGAACTCGCCATTGGCAACGTACTGCCGCTCGCTGAGATCCCCGAGGGTACCCCGATATTCAACATAGAGGGTGTGCCAGGGGATGGCGGCAAGTACGTGCGCACCTCCGGCGCCTACGCCATTGTCTCCACCCGTACCGACAGGGAAGTTATCGTGAAGATGCCTTCGGGCAAGCTCAAATCCTTCAACCCTGCGTGCAGGGCCATGATTGGCAACGTTGCTGGTGGCGGTAGGACCGAGAAGCCCTTCGTGAAGGCTGGCAAGCGCTACCACGCAATGGCCGCCCTCAGCAAGAAGTATCCCAAGGTGCGCGGTGTGGCCATGAACGTTGTGGATCACCCACACGGTGGTAAGGAGCACCACCCGCCCGGACCGACTACCGTTGCAAGGAATACGCCACCCGGGCGCAAGGTGGGTCACATTGCAGCGCGCCGCACTGGTAGGCGCAAGAAGTAAAGGTGATGCTCATGGCGAAGGAGTTTAAGTACCGCGGCTACACCGTCGATCAGCTAATGGGGATGCCCCTTGGCGAGTTCGCCAAGCTCGTTCCCTCCCGTGCTCGCAGAACCCTGCTCCGTGGCTACAAGGACCCCATGCGCAAGAAGCTCATGGAGAAGGTAAAGCGGGCCAGGGAGGCCGTGGATGCGGGCAAGCCCCAGCCCAAGGTGCGCACGCACTGCAGGGATGTCGTGATCGTTCCACAGATGATAGGATTGACCATAGAGGTCTACAACGGTAAGGAGTTCGTCCCCCTGAAGATAAAGCCTGAGATGCTCGGTCACCGCCTCGGCGAGTTCGTCTTTACCAGGAAGCGCGTGATGCACAGCTCGCCGGGTGTCGGTGCGTCGAGATCCACCAAGCACGTGGGTAGGAAGTGATGGTCATGGTGAAGAAGCGCTACTCGCACAAGGACTACGACCCTAAGCGCATGGCGAGGGGCATGCTTGTCAATGCCCCCATTTCCACCAAGTGGGCAGTGGAGATCGGCAGGGCCATTAAGGGCATGCGCTTGGTGGATGCAGAGGCATACCTCCGCCGTGTCCTGCGCCACGAGGACTGGATACCCATTCGCAGGTTCAACAGGGACGTTCCACACCGCAAGGGCGTAAAGGCAGGCGTGAAGAGCGGAAGGTACATGGACAAGGCGGTTCGTTACTTCCTCAAGCTCATCGAGAACGTCAAGAACAACGCCGAGCAGAAGGGCCTCGATGTGGAGAAGCTCAGGATCATCCACGTTTCCGCGTCCAAGGGTTACCGCAGGCCCAGGATTCAGCCCATGCTTCTGCGTGTGATCCGCAGGAAGTCCACGCACGTTGAAATGGTGGTGAGCGAATGATCGAGCGCGAGTTCGTCAAGGATGCCACCCTTGGCCTTGCGGTCAAGGAGTACCTCATGTATGAGCTTCGCCAGGCTCTCCCGTCCGAGATAAAGGTGCTCAAGACCCCTCTCGTTACTCGCATCGTTGTGAAGGTTGCCAGGCCGGCTCTCGTCATCGGTCGCAAGGGTTCCCGCATCAAGAAGCTCACGGAGGACGTCAAGCGCCGCTTCCGTCTTGAGAACCCACAGATTGAAGTGGTGCCTGTCCAGAACCCCACCCTTGACGCCCAGGTGCAGGCTATGCGCATAGCGCTTGCCCTGGAGCGCGGGCAGGCCTGGCGTCCCCTGATGCGCAAGACCCTCGCCAGGATCATGGCAGCCGGCGCAAAGGGTTGTGAAATCGTCATCAAGGGTAAGCTCGGTGCACGTGGTGCGAAGAAACGCACGGAGCGCCTGCTTGCCGGCTACATGAAGAAGTGTGGTGACCCCGTGAAGCTCGTGGACCAGGGCCACGCTGTCGCTTACACGCGTTGGGGTACCATCGGTGTTCACGTGTATATCGTCCACCCGGACACCGTGTTCCCCGACCACGTGGAGATCCCGGACGTTCCCAAGGAAACCATCGCTCAGAAGCTTGGCCTTGCTGTTTCCGCGTCCGGGTCCGAATCAGCTACTGAGGTGAGCGAGAATGGCAATAGCCAGGGCGAAGGAGCTGCGGCAGAAGAGCGTTGAGGAGCTCAAGGCCATGCTCTCCGAGTATCGCGCTGAACTGCGCAAGATCATGGCCCAGACCGCCGCTGGGGTGCGCCCCGAAAATCCCGGCAGGGCGAGGGAGTTAAAAAGGACCATTGCCAGAATACTAACGATACTCCGAGAAAAGGAGAACGAGGTGGCAGGCTAAAGTGGTAAAGGACCTTGCAGACGTGATCGGGCTTGACGAGGAGCTCATTGAGCCAGAGAGCTTGACCCGCGAGCAGATGCGGATTAAAATCCGCCGCGAGAAGCGTAAATGGGGCAAAATGATGACGATCATCAGCGGTTTTGACGATACCGTTGATGTCAAGGCCCTCGCTAAGCGCCTGAAGCGCACCCTTGGTTGCGGCGGTACCTACGACCCGAAGACCCGGACGATTGAGCTACAGGGTGACCACGCCCGCAAGGTTCGTGAATTCCTCATTAAGGAGGGCTTCCCTGAGGAGAACATCGACGTGGTATAAGCCCTCCCCTACTTTTCCTTAAAGCCTTTACTCCAATTCTTCACGTGCGCCGTCTGCACCCTGCCCTTCTGGGGGAACTCATCGGTCTGCGGGTTCGTGTGGTTAACGCCACGCATCCCGGCTACATAGGGATAGAGGGAACCGTTGTGGACGAGACGAAAAACCTGCTGGTGGTGGAGACCTCGGAAGGGATTAAAAAACTTCCCAAGCCTGATATTGTGGTAGAGTTTGAGCTCCCTAACGGGGAGCGAATTTGTGTGGACGGTGCTGAAATAACCGTCCGTCCCCATGAGAGGACAAGGAAGCTCTGGAGGAAGGTCTATGCGCGCAGTGGTCGTGGGTAACCAGGTTATCGAACCCCCCACCAAGGAGGACTGTGGGGATAAGAAGTGTCCTTTCCACGGTAACGTCACCGTTCATGGTCAGCTCATCGTGGGCAAGGTCATTTCGGACAGGATGCAGAGGACTGTGGTCGTCGCCCGGCAGGCGAGCCGCTACGTCAAGAAGTACAAGCGTTACATGCGCGTTACGTACAAGATCCACGCACACAACCCGCCCTGTGTGAACGCGCACGTGGGCGACATAGTTCTGCTGGGCGAGACCCGTAAGCTCGCAAAAACCGTTAACTTCGTGGTTCTGAAGGTTCTTAAGAAGGCTGAGGAGGGAGCACAGTGAAGGCGATTAGCGCTTCCGTTACTAAGGGCATTACGGTTCGCACGCTCCTCACCTGTGCCGACAACACCGGTGCCAAGGTCCTCAAGGTTATCGGTGTGATCGGCTACAAGGGCGTGAAGCGCCGCTACCCCAAGGCTGGTGTGGGCGACATTGTGGTCGCCTCCGTGGTCAAGGGTACCCCTGAAATGAGGAAGAAGGTTGTCAAGGCTGTGATCATCCGTCAGCGCATGCCCTACAGGCGCGCCAACGGCACGAGAATCGCCTTTGAGGATAACGCTGCGGTCATAGTCAACGATCGTGGTGAGCCCCGAGGATCTGAGATCAAGGGGCCGGTCGCCAAGGAGGTGGGCGAGCGGTTCCCCAAGGTTGTTAGAATAGCATCCATCGTGGTGTGAGCCATGACGGTCAAGATCGGTTATCAGCCCAGGAAGCAGAGGCGCTTCCGCTACCGTGCTCCCCTGCACCTCAGGAAGCGCTTCGTCCGTGCAACGCTCTCCAAGGAGCTTCGTAAGGAGCTCGGCCGCAGGTCCATCACCGTCCGCAAGGGCGACACCGTGAGGATCATGCGCGGCAAGTTCAAGGGCAAGGAGGGCGTGGTTGCCCGCGTGGATCTCCGCAAGGGCAAGGTCTACGTGGAGGGCATCACGGTCAAGAAGGCCAACGGCACCGAAGTGATGGTTCCCCTGGATGCATCCAATCTCATGGTAATCGATGTGTACAGAGAAGATGACAGGAGGTTCGCGTAATGGCCCTGGTTGGTGGAGGTTCTCGGCACCTTAAGCGCCTTGCTGCTCCAGCGTCCTGGAAGATCAAGCGCAAGCGCCGCTTCGGCACCTGGATAGTCAAGCCTATTCCCGGTCCTCACCCCATGGAACGCTCTGTTCCACTGCGCGTGCTCATACGCGATCTGTTGGAGCTGGCGTACACGACGAAGGAAGCCGATCGCATTATTCGCGCCGGCGAGGTTCTCGTGGACGGGCGTGTCCGCAAGAACCCGCGCTTCCCCGTGGGTCTTTTCGACGTCGTGGAGATCCCCAAGCTTAAGAAGGTCTACCGCATCATTCTCGACGACAAGGGCCGCATTGTGCCCAAGGAAGTGCCAGAATCCGAGAGAAATGTCAAGATCGTCCGTGTTGAGCGTAAGAAGACCATTAAGGGCGGAAAGATTCAGATCGGCACGCACGACGGTAGAACATTCCTCATCGATGACAAGGACTCTATCCACGTCGGTGACGCCATCAAGATCCAGCTCCCCGACCAGAAGATCCTTGAGATTTACCCCCTCGGCAAGGGGAGCCTCGCATACGTCCTTTCCGGGCGTCACGCGGGTACCGTTGGTACCATTGAGGATGTTATCCCCGGTGACGTCGTGAGGGAGCGCGCCGTGGTCATTACCGTAGGCGGTGACAGGATGCAGACCGCGGCGAGGAACGTGTTCGTCGTCGGTGTACAGAACCCCGCCATAACGTTGTAAGGTGGTATGAATGACCTCTGCAGAGAACCCCATGCGTGCCATTCGCATTTCCAAGGTAGTCATCAACATCGGTGTGGGCGAGCCCGGTGAGCGTCTGGACAAGGCAGAGGAGTTGCTCAAGCGCCTCACCGGACACAAGCCCGTCCGCACCCGTGCCAAGAAGAAGATTCCAAAGTGGGGCGTTCGTCCGGGACTCCCCATCGGCGTGAAGGTCACCCTCCGTGGTGCGGATGCCGAGGAGTTCCTTAAGCGTGCCTTCGCCGCGGTGGACAACAAGATTTCGGCATCTTCCTTTGACGAGCGCGGCAACTTCAGCTTTGGCATTCGCGAGTACATCGACATTCCCGGGATGAAGTACGACCCCAAGATCGGAATCTTCGGTATGGATGTCTGTGTTTCCCTTGAGCGTCCCGGTTTCCGGGTTGCACGGCGCAAGGTGCGCCGTGCCAAGGTTGGTAAGCGCCACCTGATCACAAAGGATGAGGCCATTGAGTTCGTAAAGAACAAGTTCGGAGTGGAGGTAGTCTGATGGGAAAGCGGAGGCGTCGTGCTAAGCACGGGAAGAACGTGAAGTGCCAGCGCTGCGGCAGGCCTGAGGCGGTCATCCGCAAGTATGGATTGATGCTCTGCCGCCAGTGTTTCCGCGAGGTCGCCGCGGAGCTGGGGTTCAAGAAGTATTCGTAAGGTGGTGCTCATGGTCAGGGTTGATCCTCTCGCAGACGCACTCAATGCCATCAAGAACGCAGAGATGGCCGGCAAGCGCGAGATAACTGTGTACCCAGCCTCTAAGCTCCTGCTCAACGTCCTCCGCGTGATGCAGGAGAAGGGCTACATCAAGGAGTTTGAGTTCATCGACGACGGCAGGGAGGGCATGGTCCGCATAGTGCTTGCTGGCACCATTACCAAGTGTGGTGCCATTCGCCCCCGCTACGCCGTTAAGAAGGATGGATGGGTTGAGTGGGAGAAGCAGTTCCTCCCGGCCCGTGGAATCGGTATACTCATCGTTTCCACGCCTGAAGGATTGATGACCCACGAGGAGGCTAAGCAGAAGGGCCTGGGCGGCAGGCTCATAGCCTACGTGTACTGAGGTGTGATCCATGCAGAGACTCGTAAGGGAAATAGAAATTCCAGAGGGCGTTACGGTCCAGGTTGACGGTCGTACGGTTACTGTGACCGGGCCACTGGGCACCCTCAAGCGCTACTTCAACAACGAGGGCATAGAAATATCTCTCGAGGGCAACAAGGTCATTGTCCGCGCCCTCTCCCACAAGCGCAAGCACAAGGCCAATGCCGGTACCGTCGCCGCCCACATTACGAATATGATAAAGGGTGTCCAGAAGCCCTGGAAGTACAAGCTCCGCGTGGTCTACTCGCACTTCCCCATCAAGGTCCAGATCAAGGGCGACGTTGTTGAGATCGTTAACTTCCTTGGCGCCAAGACTCCACGTTACGCACGCATCATGCCGGGCGCCAAGGTGCAGATAAACGGTCAGGATATCGTTGTTACGTCCATCGATAAGGAGGCCGCGGGTCAGACTGCTGCGAACCTCGAAATCGCCACGAAGCTCGGTCCGGATTTCGACCCGCGCAAGTTCCAGGACGGTATCTTCATTGTGGAGAAGGCCGTTTGGGGTGAAGAAGAATGAGCATAGTCGCACTCAAGCGCAGGAAGCCCCGTTTCCGTAGGCAGCACGGTCCTTGGAGCAAGCGGCTCAGGGACACGTGGAGGCGTCCACGGGGTGAGAACTCTAAGCAGCGCAAGAAGTGGTGGGGGAAGGGTGAGCACCCCGGTTCCGGCTGGAGGCAGCCCCGCGCCATAAGGGGACTTCACCCCTCCGGTCTTCCAGAGGTGCTCGTCTACAACCCCAGTGAGCTTGATGGCCTTTCCGGCGTCCTCATCAGGATCGGTCGCACTGTGGGCAAGCGCAAGCGCGCCCAGATCGTGGAGAAGGCTAAGCAGCTTGGTCTGAAGGTGATCAACCCATGAAGCCCGATCGAGCCAAGGAGCTCGTTGCGGAGATCTACAAGGTGGGCGCATCTCGCGTTCGCATTCGCCCTGAGGGCCTCTCCGAAGTGGAGGAGGCAATGACGAAGGACGACCTTAGAGCGCTCGTGGAGCGCGGCGTTATCGAGATACTTCCCAAGCGCTCGCCGTCCCGTCATCGTGCTCGCTACCTGCACCAGCAGAAGCGCAAGGGGCGCAGGCGCGGTTATGGTTCCCGCAAGGGCAAGCCCGGTGCGCGCCTTGATCCTAAGCTCGCGTGGATGTTGAAGATCCGTGCGATCCGCCGCTTCCTCCGTACGCTCCGTGCGGAGGGCAAGGTTACTCCAAGGGAGTACCGTAGGATTTACAGGCTTGCAAAGGGCGGACACGTGCGTAGCAGGCGCCACGTACTTGAAATACTCGAGGAGCTGAGGCGGTGATCATGGCACACGGTCCCAACTACAAGGTGAAGCTGAGGCGTATTCGCGAGGGGAAGACCCGCTATCCCAAGCGCCTCAAGCTCGTCAAGTCTGGAAAGCCCCGCCTCGTCGTGCGCAAGGGGCTCAGGAATATCATCGTTCAGATCATAGAGTACCGCCCCGAGTCCGACGTTACACTCCTCTCCGTCTCTTCCGCAGACCTCAAGCGTCTTGGATGGAAGGGGTACACGGCGAACCTTCCAGCGGCGTATCTGCTCGGCTACCTTGCCGGCAAGCGCGCGCTGGAGCGCGGTGTGAAGGAGGCTGTGCTTGACATAGGCTTCACCACCCCCGTTCGCGGAGCCGTTGTCTTCGCCGTGCTCAAGGGCGCCATTGATGCGGGGCTTGATGTGCCCCACAGCGAAGAGGCGTTCCCATCCGAGGATCGTATACGGGGCGAGCACGTCGCGAACTATGCCAAGCAGCTGAAGGAGAACGATCCCGAGCGCTACAAGCGCCAGTTCTCAAGGTATCTTGAGCGTGGACTCGCTCCAGAGGATCTCCCCAAGCACTTTGAGGAAATACTCGAGAAGGTGAAGGCAGCATGAAGGGCGATTGGGAGCCCAGGACAAAGCTGGGCAGGATGGTGAAGAAGGGCGATATTACCACCATGGAGGCCGCCCTTGAAACAGGCCTGCCCATACTCGAACCCGAGATTGTTGATGCTCTTCTGCCAGATCTTAAGTTCGTTATCCTTGACAGCAGGGCCACGGTTCGCGTGACGGACTCCGGTAAGCGCAGGTCCATTGAGGTCCTTGTGGTCGTCGGAAACGGAAATGGCTACGTGGGTGTTGGCCTGGGCAAGGCAAAGGACTTCAGGACAGCGCTCCAGAAGGCAATTGCCCGTGCCAAGCTGAACATCATACGCGTCCGCCGTGGCTGTGGTTCCTGGGAGTGTGGTTGTGGCACTGCGCACTCCATCCCCTTCAAGGTGGAGGGTAAGTCCGGCTCGGTCAGCATAGTGCTGATGCCTGGTCCCAAGGGCCTTGGCATCGTGGCACCAGACTCCATTAAGCCAATCTTCGAGCTGGCTGGCATCAAGGATATATGGACCAAGGCACGTGGCAACACGAGGAACACGATCAACTTCGCACAGGCGGTCATTGACGCCCTGAAGAAGCTAGCCGCCACGAAGATTCCGAAGGAGCAGATGGTTGTACTAGGGGTGGATTGGTAATGGCGTACGCTGTTGTGCTCGTAAGGGGCCTGGTCAATGTGCGCTCTGAGATAAAGGATGCCATCCGCAGGCTCCGCCTAACAAGGGTTAACCACGCGGTTGTGGTTCCTGAGACGCCGCAGATCCGCGGTATGCTCAACCTTGCCCAGGGCTACGTTACGTGGGGCGAGATCGACAGGGACACCCTGGACGCACTGCTTCGCAAGCGCGGCAGGTTCCAGGGCGATGTTCCCGTCACCCCCGAGGAGATTGAGAACCGTACTGGTATGAAGTGGGACGAGTTCCTCGATGCTGTGCTTAAGGGCGAGATCAAGCTTTCTGACGTTGGCATAAAGCCCTTCCGCCTCCACCCGCCCAGAAAGGGATATGGGCGTGGTGGTGTCAAGCAGAGCTTCAAGGTTGGCGGAGCCCTCGGCTATCGCGGCGAGGCTATTAATGAACTCCTCAGGAGGATGATGTAAATGGTAGTTCGCCGCAGGAAGAAGTACAGGAAGAAGCTCGGCGGTCGCACTTACCACGGTAACACGAAGAATCGCCGCGGCCACGGTACCCGTGGCGGCAAGGGCTGGTCCGGCCGCTGGGGTCAGAAGCTCATAAAGGCCATCAAGGAGGGTCGCGGCCCCGAGAAGGGGTTCTCCCCCGTCCGCCGTCGCGAGGTTGACGTTATCAACGTTGCTGACATTGATGACCTCGCGCTTGCGGGTGTCCTGCCAAAGGAGGGGGAGAAGTTCGTCTTTGATGCCCGCTCCTTCGGTGTGGACAAGGTTCTTGGCCGTGGCCAGATCACCGTTGCCGTGATAGTTCGTGGCGCCGATGTAAGCGCCAGGGCAAGGGAAAAGATAGAGGCAGCCGGTGGAGAGGTGGAGTAAGTTGCCCTTTGACCTGCGAAGGCTGGAACCCCTTTACGCAAAGCTCCCCGAGGTGGAACCTCCAAAGGTTCCCCTCACCCTTCGCCAAAAGCTCATGTGGACTGCAGCAGTGCTCCTGACGTTCTTTGTGCTTGGTTACATACGGCCTTATGGTGTTAGCCAGGCCGCAGCGGAGCAGCTCGCCTTCCTTTCCGTGGTGCTCGCTTCGCGCATCGGTTCCATCATAACCGCAGGTATTGGTCCAATAGTGCTGGCGTCTATTATACTCCAGCTCTTCGTAGGTGCTGGCATCTTCTCCGTCGATCTTTCCCGTCCAGAGGGTAAAAAAGCCTTTACAGGGACTCAAAAGCTACTTGCCATTCTGCTCTCCTTCTTTGAGGCGTGGGTATTCACCAGATCCTACCTCATACCCGCACCCGGCATGCTCTGGTTGGTTGTGCTCCAGGTTGCCTTCGGTTCGATCTTGCTGATGTATCTGGACGAGGTTGTTATGAAGTGGGGCATTGGTTCTGGTATCTCCCTGTTCATCGCCGGTGGTGTGGCCAAAACGATGTTTGTGCGCACCTTTGGTCCCCAGAACTCCGTCATAATTGACATCATTAACGCCTTTTCCACGGGGAACCTGACTCAGCTCATCCAGCCCCTCTGGCTCATCACTGCAACCATCTTGGTCTTCCTGTTGGTGGTCTTTGCGGAGGGCATCCAGGTGGAGATTCCCATCACCTGGACCCGCGCCAAGGGCTACGGCGGCAGACACCCCATCAAGCTTCTCTACCTTTCTAACATACCCGTTATCCTTGCCGCAGCCCTCTTCGCAAACATACAGCTCATAGCATACCTCGTTCAGGGCACGCCCCTTGCCCCCATTCTCGGTGTTTACGACCCAACGACGCGCCAGTTCGTGGGCGGCCTGGCCATGTTCACCCAGCCCCCCAGGACGCTGCTAACGGAGCTCGTGAACACGATCATCTACGGCCAGGCGTATCCCGCCCTGTGGCTCCACATCGTTCAGGCCATTGGGTACTTGATCCTCCTGACGCTGACCTCCGTCCTGTTTGGATACCTCTGGCTGGAACTTTCGGGTATGGGTCCAAAGCAGATCGCAGAGCAGCTTGTTCGCTCCGGGTTTACAGTGCCGGGCTTCCGCAGGGACCCGCGCGTTGTGGAGAAGGTGCTCGAGCGCTACATCCCCGTGGTTGCAATCCTTGGATCTGCCTTCGTGGGTGCGCTCGCCGCATTCACGGATATCTTTGGCGCGCTCGCCTCTGGTATGGGCATCCTGCTTGCTGTGGACATCGTCTACCGCTACTACCAGCTCCTGATGCGCGAGCGCCTCTTTGAGCAGCACCCAGAACTTGCCAAGGTGTTGGGATGATCGTCGTAGTTGGAGGCGTTCCCGGGGCGGGCAAGAGCACCGTGATACAGCGAGCCCGCGAGTACGAGGACTTTGACTATGTGAACTACGGCGATCTCTTCTTCCAGCTCGCCCGGGAGCGCTACGGTATTGAGCACAGGGATGATATGCGTAGGAAGCTATCCATCCATGAGTACCGGGAGCTTCACAGGGCTGTAGCCGATAGGATCCGCGAGATTGATTATCGGGATATTCGAAAGCCCCTTGTTGTGGATACCCACTTTATGATTGCCACCCCCGTTGGCTTTTACCCTGGCTTCCCGGAATACATCATTCGCAGCATTCCCGCCGTTGCCTGGGTGCTCATTGAGGCTGAGCCCGAGGAAATTCGCGCCCGCAGGGAACAGGATGCAGCAATCAGGAAGCGCGGTGGCGGCATCGAGGACGACATATGGACGCACCAGGATCTGAACCGCAGCGCAGCCGTTCTCTACGCGTACCTAACCAACGGTGCCGTGTACATCATTCACAATCGGCAGGGGCACGTGGACGACGCTGCAAAGGAACTGGCACAGGTGATCAGAAGTTGCAGGACTGGGCAGTAATCGTTTTGGTGGCTATAGGCTATTCCATTCTCCTCGCGTTCATCAATCGCCTAATTGGCTTTTCGGAGATGCAGCGCAGGACGCAGCAGCTCATGAAGCGCATGAAGGATGCTCCGGAAGACGTTTCGCAGGAAGAACTCATGCAGCACCTGGTTGAGATGAACAAGAAAAACCTCCTGCGCCTCGTCTTGGTATTTATTGTTTTCTATCCCATCTACTACTACTTCAGTTCTCGGTACGGGGACGTCCAGACGCCCTTCGGGACGGTATACTGGCTTTGGCTCTTCATCGGAGCCAGCATCGCCTTTGGCATCATCCTAGGAGGTGTTAAGAAATGGTTAGCCCGATGAAACGCAGGCTCAAGAAGATCATTCGTCGTACTCCTGGCGGCCGCGTTGTCGTCCACTACAAGCGCGGCAAGACGGGCAAGCACCACTGTGCCATTTGTGGCAAGCCTCTGCACGGCGTGCCGCACGGTAAGCGCCCTGCACAGGTTCGCAAGCTCGCCAAGACCGAGCGCAGGCCTGAGCGCATATTTGCAGGCATCCTCTGTCCCGAGTGCACCCGTCGCGTGATCGAGTACGCCTTCTACGTGAAGCACGGCGTGATGGAGATGCGGGACGTGGATATGCGCTATCGTAAGTACGTAGAGCAAGCCCTGAAGGTGGTGGAGTAACATGATGGTCCCTGGTCGTGTCGTGATCAAGGCGAGCGGCCGCGATGCCGGTAAGAAGCTCGTTGTGGTTGAGAACGTGGACGACGTTTACGTTTACGTTGTTGATCGTTCCGGCAAGCGCCGCAAGGTGAACAAACGGCATCTGCTCCCAACGGAGACTGTTATCGATGTGAATGGCAAGTCCGACGAGGAAATCGCCAAGGCACTGGGGGAGCTTTGATGCCGTTTCCCTGGGAAGGACCCAAGAAGTTCATCGTGCGCGCGGAGGAAGAGCCCGGGCCCTGGGGTAAGCGGCCCGAGGAGCGTACAGTGGAGGAGCTCCTCCGCGCATCCATTATTAACCTCGATAAACCCCCTGGACCGACGTCCCACGAGGTAGTCGCGTGGATCCGCCGGCTTCTCAATGTAAGAAAGGCTGGTCACGGGGGTACCCTGGATCCCCTCGCTACTGGCATTCTCCCCGTGGGAATCAACGCAGGAACCAAGGTTCTCCAGGCTCTTCTCCACGCGGGAAAGGAGTACGTGGGTATCCTCCACTTGCACGGTGACGTACCGGAGGAGAAGATCCGCGAGGTGGCCAAGGAGTTTGTGGGGGATCTCTACCAGCGCCCCCCCGTTAAGTCCGCCGTGAAGCGCCGCCTTCGCATCCGCACGGTATACTACCTTGATATCATCGAGGTGGACGGCAGGGACGTGGTCTTTCGGGCAGGGACCTCTGCGGGCACCTATATCCGCAAGCTCTGCCACGATCTGGGTATGGCCCTTGGCGTAGGGGGCCACATGGCGGAGCTCCGGCGCACCCGGGTGGGTGCCTTTAGCGAGGACTACGCCGTGACGCTCCAGGACGTCGTGGATGCCTATCACTTCTGGAAGGAACAGGGGATCGAGGAGCCCATACGCAAGGTGCTCCTTCCCGTTGAAACGGCTGTGGTGCACCTCCCCAAGATTATTATTCGGGATTCCGCCGTTGCAGCCATAACCCACGGGGCGGATCTCGCCGTACCAGGGATTCTGCAGGTGCAGGCGGATATACAGCCGGGCCAGCTCGTGGCCATCATGACCCAGAAGGGGGAGCTCGTGGCGCTGGCCCGTGCTCTCATGTCTGCAGAGGAGATGGCCATTGCTGACAAGGGAATCGCAGCGGACATCGAACGTGTTATAATGGATCAGTCCGTGTATCCGCCCATGTGGAAGAAGAAGGTCAAAGCGGCGGAATCGAAGGATAAGGAGGCAAAGTAATGGGAATATTTTTAACCTCTACGGCACCCCAGATTAATATCTCCTTTTCAAGGGTGATCGCGTGACAGCGGTAGATCATGTGGAAAGGGACATAGTGCGCATTGCGGATGTGGACCTAGACGGTACACTTCCCATTCACCGCGCCCTGCTCCGGATTAGGGGCGTGGGGCAGAACTTTGCTGTGATTGTTGAGCGCGTTTTTTCCAAGGAGACCGGCATTTCTCCAGACACCCCCCTCGGAAATGTTCCAGAGGACAAGTACGAGCTCCTTGAGGATATAATCAAGCACCCCGAGAAGCATGGCATTCCCGCATGGGTCTACAACACACAGAAGGACCTTGAGACGGGTGAAGACAAGCATCTCGTTGGCGTGGACCTCGAGATCAAGGAACGCAACATCCTCAAGATGGAGGCGGACATGGGATCCTACCGCGGTCTGCGCAGGATGTGGGGTCTCAAGGTGCGCGGTCAGCGCACGAAGTCCAAGGGCAGGAAGAACAAGATCAGCCCGCGCATAAGGAAGAAGAAGAGGTGACGGTATGGGAGACCCGAAGCGTCAGAAGCCCAAGTATCGCCGCCCCTATAAGCGCTGGGACAAGGCGCGTATCATTGAGGAGCGGCAGATCATGCGTACCTATGGGCTCAAGAACAAGAAGGAGCTCTGGGTTGCCCGTGCGGAGCTCCGCAGGATCAGGAAAATCGCTCGTGATCTTCTCGCTGCGTCCGGTGAGGAAAAGGAGCTCCGTGAGAAGGAGTTCCTCAACAGGCTCTATCGTCTTGGTCTCCTTCCCAAGGACGCTACCCTTGACGATGTTCTGTCCCTTACCGTTCAGGATATCCTCGAGCGCCGCCTTCAGACCATGGTCTGGCGCAAGGGCTTGGCTCGCACGGTCAAGCAGGCCAGGCAGTTCGTTGTCCATGGCCACGTGTACGTCAACGGCCGCAGGGTGACCATCCCATCCTACTGGGTGCGGCGTGACGAGGAGGATAAAATTACGGTGGATCCTGACCTCCTCGCGGTTGTCCGTGGCGATGTCCACGCCCCCGCGAAGGAGGCTGTAGAAGCAGCTCAGGGTGGTGGAGATGAAGGCCAGCAGTAACAGGGTAGCTATCGTCCACATTTACTCCTCCAAGAACAACACCATTGTGCACGCCACGGACATGACCGGGGCCGAAACCATAGCGATCGCCTCTGGCGGCATGGTTGTGGACGGCGGTAGCAAGAAGGGCACTGCCACTGCTGCCATGAAGGCGATGGAGCTCGTGGCCCAGAAGATCAAGGACATGGGCATTCGTCACGTGATCATCTACGTCAGGGCGCCCGGTGGAACGAAGTCCAAGACCCCTGGCCCCGGTGCCCAGGCAGCGATCCGTGAGCTTGCTCGCCACGGTCTCATTCCCATCGTGATCCGCGATGTAACCCCGATCCCCCACGACAGCACCCGCAAGAAGGGAGGTAAGAGGGGTAGGCGCGTATGAAGGTTGAACTGCTTTCCCGGCGGGGCGACGAAGCCCTTACCCTTCTTATCAAAGGGGCAAAGGTGGGCTTCGTCAACGCCCTGCGTCGTGCTATCACCGCAGAGGTTCCCGTATTTGCCGTGGACGAAGTGCAGTTCTACGAGAACACCAGTTCCATATGGGACGAGTATATAGCGCACCGCATCGGCCTCGTACCGCTTAAGGCAGAGTGGGGCACGTATAACGAAGACTCCGAGGCTCGCTTCTACCTTGAGGTGGAAGGGCCCGCCACCGTGTACTCCAAGGACCTTCAGCCCCAGACCCCCGGCGTTTCCGTGGCTGACGAGGAGATCCCCATTGTAATGCTCCGTGAGGGTCAGCGCCTTCGCCTAGAGGCCATTGCCCGTGTCGGCACCGCTGTGGAGCACGCAAAGTGGCAGGCGGGCATTGCTTCCTACCGTCCCGTTGTCCGCATCGATGTGAAGGATCCAGAGAAGCTCAAGGAGCTCATTCCCGAGCTCGATCCCAAGGAGATTGAGGCGCAGAATGAGCGGCCAGAGGGCGTTGATTCCAAGGTGTATAACCTTATTGACGATCTCATCGTAGACCACCCAGAGGTTGCCGAAATCCGCAAGAAGGACGATGCCTTCATCTTCCGCGTTGAGAGCTACTGGAACATGCCCGTGGATGACCTCGTTGACGCGGCGGTGGAAACCCTCGTGAAGCGTCTCGAGGAATTCGCTCGTAAGGTGGGTGAGTAATCATGAAGAGAACAGGACCGACTAACCCCGTGCTCAGGAGCCTGATCGTTCGCCTGGAGCGCGCCTCCCGTGAGCATGCGGCGCCGATCTGGGCGGACGTGGCCTACGAGCTCAACATGCCCACCCGGAAAAGGGTGGAGGTTAACGTTGGTGAGATTGACAAGCACGTCGAGGATGGTGCTGTCGTAGTTGTGCCCGGCAAGGTTCTGGGCCTCGGCAAGATCCGCAAGAAGGTCACCGTTGCCGCGTGGGCCTTTTCCTCGGCAGCCCGTGCGAAGATTGAGGCCGCTGGTGGAAGGGCCATATCCATTGAGGAACTGCTCAAAGAGAATCCCCGCGGCAGCGGAGTTATCATAATGAAGTGAGGTGGCAGTCATGATCGTGATCGACGGCACTGACACCCCCCTTGGCAGGCTTGCATCATACGCCGCCAAGGAGCTGCTCAAGGGCGAGTCTGTGGTCATCGTAAACGCGGAGAATATCGTGATCTCCGGTGATCCTGACTTCGTCTACAAGCGCTACAAGCACAGGATCGACCTCGTGACCCACAGGAATCCACAGGTGAACTCCCCCAAGTACCCGCGCACCGTCACGGGGATTGTCAAGCGCACCGTGCGCGGAATGCTTCCCCGCTGGCGCAAGCGCGGCAGGGAGGCTCTGAAGCGCCTGGAGGTCTGGCGCGGGATACCAAAGGAGTATCAGGATATCGAGCCGATTAAGCTCAACACGCGCCTCCCGAGGTTTTACATCCGGCTCGGAGATCTTGCTAAGAGGCTAGGAGGCTGGTGAAATGGCCGGGAAAAAGAAGAAGGAAAAAATCATATTCACGAAGGCCAAGAAGAAGAGTGCCGTTGCGAGGGCCACGCTCCACTACCCGGGTAGCGGTCAGATCCGCATCAACGGCTATGCCGTGAACGTCTACGCGCCCAACCCCTACGTGGAGCAGATTATCCTCGAGCCCTTTGCCCTCGCACCCCAGTACCGTGATGCAGTGGACATCAGCGTGAACGTACACGGCGGCGGTTTCATGGGCCAGGCCGTTGCCGTCCGTGGTGCCATTGCCAAGGCCCTCGTTGAGCTGGATCAGGATCTTCGCGAGGTGTTCCTCGCCTACGACCGTACGCTGCTCGTTGACGACGTCCGCCGCGTTGAGCCCAAGAAGCCCCTTGGAAGGAAGGCTCGCGCGAAGAAGCAGACGTCCTACAGGTGACGGCACATGCTTCCCCCTGTCCGTTGCTTTACCTGCGGGAAGCCCATTGGTGGGCGCATATACCGCGAGTTCCGCGAGCGCCTAGCCAAGGGCGAAGACCCGCAGAAAATCTTCGAGGACCTTGGCATAGAGCGCTACTGCTGCAGAATGGCCCTCTTTACCTCAGAGAACTACTTCGAGGAAATAATACCGTACACCACGGTCAGAACACGTCAGTAGCGCCCCCTTCTTTTATCTATTTGTTTCGTTCTTGCTTTAACCCTCAGAATCAGCTCTTTTTGCAGTTTTTGTTTTGTAGTGCGGCGTGTAGTGCGGGGCGAGGCTCCGAACATGGGGCTCCCGCCCCTATTACCCCGTAGGGGGTGTCTCCGACACCCTGCTGTCAATTGTATAGTGCGGGGGCGGGGATTCGAACCCCGGAAGGCACTAAGCCAGCGGATCTTGAGTCCGCCCCCTTTGGCCGCTCGGGCACCCCCGCAGCCGATCCTCGGCTGGCGCGGAGCTAACTGCCTGTCGCAGACAGGCAGTTATGCGCTTGTACGCGTGACTGAAGCCCCGCAACCGTATCCCGGTTGACGTGACCGTGCATGGGGCTTTCAGCCCCATACTCAACCGGATGTGTGGTCGGTTGCTTGCAACCGGCCTCGCGGACCCACTGTCCGCGTCGGCCCTGGGTTTACCTGCGCAGCGTAGTTAATTTTTCAGGGAAGTTTTATAAGCTATTGAAGCGTTTTTCTCTGGTGGAGAGCGCCTCCCTCAACTCGTCGTTTTTTCAGTTTGGCGTGCTCATCTTCGTCTCCCTGCTTCTGGGGGATATAGTTAGTTGGCTGGGCTTTCCCTCTGTTATTGGATATCTTCTGGCCGGTTTTGCCCTTGGGCCGGGCGGCATTGGGTTTGTGAGTGATCAGACGCTCATCACATACCTATCGGAGCTCGGTGTTCTCCTCTTGCTGTTCTACATGGGCCTCGAGATCAGTATGAAAAAGTTCAGCCGTGCGGGAATATTCGCGCTCTTTCTGACGCCCATAAAGAGTGGTTTCGGCTTTGCCCTTGGTTTCCTTGTGGCTCGATGGCTTGGTTTGCCCTCCGTTCTTGCCATCGTCTTTGGCGCGTCCCTTGCCGTCTCATCCACGGCGATCATATCCCAGATCATACTGGAGCGCAAGATGCAGGATGCCCTTGAATCGCAGATCGCCATTGCAATGCTAATCCTTGAGGATATAATCTCTGTGTTCGTTATCGGCTATCTCCTTGGCGCGGAGGGTGGGATTTCCGTCGGGAAGGTGCTTCTGAACTCTGTTGTCATCCTCCTGATTATGTTCATCCTTGGCACGCGTCTGTCGAAGAAGATCCTCGCCATGAGCCTGCGCCTTGGCGGTCAGGAGTTTTTCTCGCTCTATGCCTTCGCCCTTTTGCTCATCTTCGCCTACGGCGTAAGCTACGTTGGTATGTCCCCACTTCTTGGCGCGTTCTTTGCCGGTATGCTCCTCTCCGAGACGGTCCATGCCCACAAGATCGAGGAAGAGCTTGCAGCGCTTCGCCGCCTCTTTGTTCTGATATTCTTCACGTCCCTGGGCCTGAGGTATACCATTACCTTCGGATCCCTGGCCCTCAAGCTCACCCTGTTCGGTTTCATCATTTTGCTCCTTCAGAAGCTTGTGCTCTTCCTCTTTGCCCCTGTATTCGGCGTGGACCCGCGGAAGTCTGCCCGTCTGAGCATCCTCATGTTCCCGCTCGGTGAGTTCTCGCTGTTCACCGCCGCGGCGATACAGAGCATTAACTTTTCATCCCCTGAAGCCCTCCACTACTTTGGCCTCACGCCGCAGGAGGCTGCGCTCATTCACCCCCTTGCCGCCGAGCTCATGGGGGCCACCTTTGCCCTCATCGTCATTACCACGGTCCTCAGCGGCCTGATCTTCAAGCGCGAGGAGGCGATTGAGGAGTTCCTTCTGCGTCACCGCCCTTCCTTTGTGGATGCCCTATCCCGACGCCTGGCACCCTACTTTGCGGCAGGCCGGAGAGCCCAGCGCGTGGCTACCTCCTCCCGCTTTGCACTCCTCGTGGAAAGGAAATTCCAGCGCATTCTCGAGCTTGTGCTTTCTCTAATCCTCCTCGCCTACATAATGGGCTATGCTGCCAGCCAATATCCGCAGTACACCCTATACATATACCTGATCGGATATCTCCTTGCCCTCTATCCCTTGAGCGGAATTTCCCGGGCTATGTACGCTCTTCTCAGCAGGTATGCCGAGGAGATGGTAAAGTTCTCCGGATTTCCCCGTCAGTATAACAGAACAATCGCCATGAGCATCGCCCATGTCTTTATGGGCATTACCCTCTTCGTTATGGGCATTCTCTTCCTCGCTGCGGGGGAGGGACTCGGCGTGGTCACGTTCCACCTCCTGTCCTTCCTGCTCATTGCTGCATCGGTGGGCTTTGTTGCCTACGGTATCATTCATCTGTTCCGCGTGTTTCTTGAGCCCGTTCCCGTTTCCTCCGGTGGGGCTACCGCTAGAACCAGGCGTCGAGGCTCATCTGCGAGCCGGAAGCGGGCGTAGCCTTTTCCAACCTATCCAAGGCTCGCTCGACGCGTTCTGGGGAGAAATCGTGCTCCTCCACAAGGATTTTCATAACCGCATCCCTGTCGGGCTTTTTGAAGCGTATGCTGTAGTCGTCCGTGACAGGCGGGTTGAGGAAGAGCTGCTCAATCTCCCTCCAGTCCCACTCCGGCTGGTATCCCAGGGCCTTTAGGATCTCATCAAAGGAGTCGTACTCCTTTACCAGCGCGAGGGCCCTCTTTGGCCCTATTCCCGGGACCTTCTCGTTGAAGTCCGTTCCGATGAGGATTCCTATCCATATGAGCTTTCTTCTGTCGATTCCCAATGTCCTCAGTGTTTCCTCGAGCTCTATGAGCTCCGGCTTTATCTCCACGTATACGTTCTTCCTCGGGAGCTTTCTCCTGCCCACTATTGTGAGGTTTCTTGCTAGTCTAGGTGCGCCGAAGAGCAGGGAATCGTAGTCCTGGGATCCTGCGGCCCATACGTCTCCCTTTGCCGCCATGTGTGCTGCCTGTGCTTCTCCCTCGGACGGTGCCTGGACCCACGGGATACCCATCGCCGTGAGGAGCTTCTTGGCATCTTCCACCATATCTTGCGTTAGGCGGGCGGCCTCCTGCGCGTACGTCCTCGCCTCCTCCAGGTTTCCCTCTCGGATGGCTTCTTCCCACTTCTGCTTGGCTTTCTCCCGAGCTTCCTTGCGCTTTTCGAGGGTTCTGTGCTTGAGCTCGGGGGGCTTTCCATCAAACACGTAAACCGGGCGAATATCGTGCTCCAGAAGGTTTATCGTTCTGTAGAAGAGGCCGGAGAGGTGGGATGTTATCCTGCCCTTTCTGTCCATTAGTGGCGTCCCGTCTGGCTGCCTTATTGCTGAGAGGAACTGGTAGAGCGCGTTGTAGGCGTCGAGGGCGATGGTTTTTGTTGCCAGGGCCTCGAGCTCCACCGTTTTCTTGGGGACGAGGTCCCCGATGGCTACCCCCATTGGCTCACCCGTATATCGGGTATTCCATGGCCTGCTTCTTGCCCTTCTTTGCCCGTACCTTCTCCAGGGCGTCGAGGATGTCCGTCTCCGTTATCGTCCTGTGGTTCCTCCGTATGGCGAGCATTCCCGCCTCCGTGATCACAGCCTTCAGGTCTGCGCCGCTCATGCCCTCCGTGAGCTTGGCTATCTTCTTGAGGTCCACCTTCTTGGAGAGCTTGAGCTTGCGGGTGAGTACCTTGAGGATTTCGAACCTTGCCCCTTCGTCGGGTAGTGGCACCTCTATGATCCTGTCGAAGCGCCCCGGCCTCAGGAGTGCCGGATCGAGGATGTCTGGCCTGTTCGTTGCAGCAATGATTGCTACACCCTCAAGGGGGCGGAATCCGTCGAGCTCTGCCAGTAGCTGGACAAGGGTTCTCTGCACCTCGCGATCTCCGCCCGTTAGCGTTTCCGTGCGCACAGCACCAATGGCGTCGATCTCGTCTATGAACACGATGGCGGGTGCCTTCTCCCTTGCCATCTTAAAGAGATCCCTAACGAGCTTTGCCCCCTCTCCGATGAACTTACGCACGAGCTCGGAACCCACCACGTGGATGAAGGTTGCATTCGTCTCGTGTGCCACGGCCTTTGCGAGGAGCGTCTTGCCCGTACCGGGGGGGCCGTAGAGCAGCACGCCCTTTGGCGGTTCGATCCCGAGGCGCTTGAATCGCTCCGGTTCCTTCAAGGGCAGCTCAACCACTTCGCGTACCTCTTGTATAACGTCCTCAAGACCTCCGATATCCTTGTAGCTGACGTTTGGCCGCTCTATGACCTCGAATGCCTTTACACGCTCATCTTTCTGCTCTGGAAGGATGCCCACCACTGCGAGGGTCTGTTGCGATAGCGCTACCTGTTGCCCCGGTCTTAGCCGGGGGTAGACGGAGGACAGAACGTTCACAAGGAAGGTCACGCCGTTGGAGTTCTTTACAACCGCCCTACCGTCTGGGAGCACGTCCACAACGGTGCCCACCATAAGGGGCGGCTGGATTAGCCGGTCGTACTCGCGCTTCAGCTCTATGTATTTCTTCTGCAGGAGGAACGTGTGGCTTTCCAGCCTTGCCCTTTCGTTTCTCAGGGCTTGGAGCTCCTTCTGAAGCCTGTAGAGGTATTCCTCGAGGGAAGACGTGTCAGAACCGCCGTTCCTTCGCTCGCTTTCGCTCTCAACCATACAATCTATTATTGTTTTGGTCTTCTTTTAAATTCATGTATTGCGAACTCTGTGGCCGTGAGATTTCTTGGGGCTACTTGATCGAGATTGAGGGTGCGAAGGTAATCGCCTGTGCGGACTGCGCGGATCGCGGCGTTATCATCCGCAAGGTTCGGGCCCCCAGGGAGGACGAGCAGCGTAGGCGCAAAACCGTTGAAAAGTCTGAGGAGGAACCGGAGCTCGTGCTTGTGGATGACTACGCCGAGAGAATACGTGCTGCACTCCAGGAAAAGGGCCTTACTGTAGAGGCACTCGCCAAGCGCGTGAACGAGTCACCTCACTATATTGAGCGCATAGTGGATGGCGATCTGAAGCCGACGGAAAAGCTTGCTCGCCGCCTCGAGAAGCTGCTGGGCATAACGCTCTTCGAGGCGATCTCCGAGGAGGACGAGCTACCCGTTTCCGAGGACGAGGGGGAAGATACCGGCGAGATTACCCTTGGCGACGTGGTCAAGATACGCGTGGTTAAGAAGCGATGAGGTGTGCTAATGGACAGTGTGCTCGCCTTTTTTGTGGCGCTTGCCGTGAGTATCCCCCTTGCCGAGGTGCTTCGTCGCCGTTTCAATGCAAGGGGCACTGTGATCTACGTTTGGCCCAGCAGAAGGCTCCGCGAGTTCATCGAGGCGCACGCACATTCAGCCAACTGGCAACTCTTTGGAGATTTTGCCGTGGTTTTGCTGGCTGGACCCCTGCTATCTCGCCGTTTTGCCAGTGATCGGCGTGCCTACGTTCTCTTCGCGCTCTACGTTCTCGTTACGATGGTGGCGATCCCCTTCTTTGGGGGTGCCGCCACCTTCAGGAGTATTGATTTTCTTGCCCTTGGCGTGGTGCTCCTAACGGGGTATGCGGGCTATGCAATGCTCCTTATCGCCCAGTCCGCATGGGGCATCATCTACAGCTACTTCCATGGCGTTACCCCTGCCCCTGGGATCGGACCGGCAATCCCCGGTGTGGACATAGGCGGCTTCGAAATCCCGCTTTGGCAGGGCATCGTAGCGCTGGCGATCGCCCTTATCTTTCATGAGGGCGCACACGGGGTTGTTGCCCTCCGCGAGCGCGTGCCCCTTGAGGAATCTGGATTCATTACCCTTGGTCTTCTCCCCATAGGGGCCTACGTTGAGCCCAAGGAGGGGATATTTAAGGCGAGGCCCCCGTTGTCGAAGCTCCGCGTGTTCGCTGCTGGCCCCGCTGCCAATATGATCATATTTGCAGTTTTTGCAGCCCTAATGCTTGCCCTTGCTCCCGTCGGAAGCTTTCTAACGGACTACGGCTGCGCCCATGGCAAGGGCGTTCGCATACTCTCCGTTCCCAAGACCTTCCAGATAGGTACCGATGTAGTTCCCTCTGGCGCCTACGGGAAGATTCCAGCGGGGGCAGTGGTGCTCGATGTGAATGGAGAGCCCATTCGCTGCACATATCAGTTTATGCTTGCCATGGCGCGTTACCAGAAGCTGGACTACAACGGGCCGGCGTACTTTACCATTGACGTTAACGGCCAGATCCGCACCGTCCAGGTAACGCTTCACAGGGGTTTCATGGGTATTCGCGGCGTGGAAACCGTCTACGCCGAGCCGCTTCCCTGGTGGTATGACGCGCTTACGTTCTTGCTCTCCGTAGTTTCCTGGGTTGCGCTGCTAAACCTCATGGTCGGACTCGTCAATATGCTGCCCCTTGACCCCCTCGATGGCGGCCAGTTTTATCGCGTTTTCTTTGAGGGGGGCAAGGTGTACGAGCTCCTCCAGTGGCTGACCATTCTGCTCTTTGTGCTCAACGCCCTTCCCTGGTTTTTCAAGTGAGCCAATAAGCGCTTCTATTTTTCTTTCCAAGAATTCAGTAATAAAATAAGGTAAGGTGTTGGGGTTACTTGAGGTAGTCAAGACCGGGGATCTCTGCCTCGAGTCCGCCAACCCCCGTGGGCGCGCTACCAGCCACCGGGCTGTTTATGAAAGGGGAGGAAACGCCCGTGAAGATGGCGATAACGCGCACCCTGTCCTGGAAGCTGGGGTCGATGCGGGCACCCCAGACCACCGTGGCCCTGGGGTCGACCTGCTCAGTCATCATTTCACCGATCTGAGCGGCCTCTCCGAGGGTGAGGTCAGGACCACCGGTAATGTGGATCAGCACACCCGTGGCGCCGCGGACGTCCACGTCGAGGAGCGCGTTCTTCAGGGTGTCCTCCACGACGTCGTGCACCTTGTTCACGCCGCGGCCCTCACCGACGGAGATAACGGAGAGACCACCGCCACCCATGACGGAGCGCACGTCGGCGAAGTCGATGTTCTTGAACACGGATGGCTGGGTGATCGTCTCAGTGAGGCCCTGTATGGTCTTGGCAATGACCTCGTCTGCCACCTTGAGCGCGTCGTTGAGTGGCAGGTTGGGGACGAGCTCCACGAGGCGGTTGTTGTCAATCACGATGACCGTGTCTGCATACTGGGCGAGGTTCTGGAGACCCTCATCGGCATTCCTCATGCGGGCGCGCTCCAGGCGGAAGGGGTACGTAACCATTGCCACAACAAGTGCGCCCATCTCCTTTGCCACCTGTGCCACCACAGGGGCTGCACCGGTACCGGTACCACCACCAAGACCTGCAAGGACGAATACGAGGTCCGCACCCTCGAGCACCTGCTCGATGCGCTGGCGGGACACCTCTGCAGCCTTCCTACCGACTTCGGGGTTACCTCCGGAGCCAAGACCGCGGGTCACACCGTCGCCAATGAGTATCTTCGTGAGGTCGTCAGAAATCATGGCGAGGTGCTGCTTATCGGTGTTAATGGCGATCAGTTCGGCACCCTTAACTCCCATCTGGGCGATTCGGTTCACAATGTTGTTACCAGCGCCACCCACACCAACTACAACAATGCGGGGCTGTCCAAATTCCTCCACGGGCTGGGCCGTAGGAACGTTCTTCCGGAGGGCGTCTTCCACCAGAGACTTCACATATATCACCTCTCGAGGCTCCTTCATTGGGCTGAATACCCGTGTAAATTTGTGCTTTTCTCGTTTAAATATGTTTCTATGGGTGCACCACGGCGATTGTCGGTTATGTATATTTGCGCATTTTCCTAATTCTGGGAAATATCCAAAAATACTTGTTATGTATAAACAGCCTCTTGCGGCTGAATTCTGGAGGAAACCCCTGTTTTTAGAGGGCGGGATTTTGCAACATCCTTGGCAATTCCTTTATAATCTGGGCACACCCTATTGTATTTGGACGGGCAGGCCGGGGGGTTAGCGGTCCCCTGTAACCGGAAATCCGCTTACGCCGGGGCCATACCCCCGGGAAGGGCGTTGGGATCCCTCCTCCGCGGGGGCATTGCCCGTAGAAGGCCTGTCCCGCCGGGCGGTCGGGTTCGGGTGAATCGGCCAGGCCCGGAAGGGAGCAACCGTAGCCCGGCCCGGTCGTGCTGGCGGGGTAGCAGGCTGGAGGGCCGTGTCCCCGTTGGTAGGGGGTGCATCCCGGCGTTCGACCCGGGGGCGCCCGTCCGCTCATGGTGATTCCCCATGCGCGTCTCCCTCTACGCTGTTGCCGGTATCGTCCTTCTTCTTGTCATCGGGTTTGCAGCGTATATGATTTACCATGGCAGTACTGTTGATTCGGGGCCCATTTCCTTTTGCACTACGGTTGGTGCTCTTGGCTTCGACGGGAAGAGCGGTGTTGTTCTACCTCTGCACGCGTGTTCCGTTTCCTGTCCTCACCCGGGGGTGTATGTTGGCGTATCCTCCGTTTATGGCATTCCGTTCCAGCAGGCGGTTCGCTCTGCCCTTGCCGCGTATGAGCGGTTGCACGGGGATGTTGATCGCTGCGTTTTCCTTTCCGTGAAGAGCCCCGATCTTCTTACAGGGGAGTCTGTGGGTCTTGCTGCGTATTTAGCGATCTGGGCAGCTCTGAACCACGTTGATCTATCCAAATATGCTGCTACAGGGGTGGTAAATCCGGACGGGTCCGTTTCAAGCGTGCTCTACGTGCCCCAGAAGATCTCGGCCGCAAACGGGGCAAAACTCACCGTGTTTGTACCCATCGCCAACTGCCCTGTATCCCGCGGTGACAACGTCCTTTGCGTCGGTTCCGTTTCCGACGCTGAGCGCGTTTTGACCTCCTCTTCTGCGGGTAGATAACCCATTTAAATATTCCGCAGCCAACATCTAATGCCCTGTTCTGGGCCCGTAGGGCCCAAGCCCGTCTCCTGTGGCATCCCTGCCACGCTTGGGGATTTTGGGCCCGGGTAGCTCAGTTGGTAGAGCGGCCGGCTGTTAACCGGCAGGTCCCAGGTTCGAGTCCTGGCCCGGGCGCTTGACATTTTCTCCTTCTTCGTGTCCCCTGATTTCTTTTATTCTGACACAATGCCCGACAAGCGTGCCCGGCCCCCTCACCGCCTCTCTTGTATTCCTTAGAGAAGTTGACGTGGTAGTGGGGGCGTGTAGTGCGGGGGCGAGGCTCCGAACATGGGGCTCCCGCCCCTATTACCCCGTAGGGGGTGTCTCCGACACCCTGCTGTCAATTGTATAGTGCGGGGGCGGGGATTCGAACCCCGGAAGGCACTAAGCCACCGGATCCTAAGTCCGGCCCCTTTGGCCGCTCGGGCACCCCCGCAACCGTATCCCGGTTGACGTGACCGTGCATGGGGCTTGCAGCCCCATACCCAACCGGTTGTGCGTGCGGCCAAAGTGCCGCACCCGCCATCCCGGTTGACATCGCAAGCTTCGCTTGCGTGCACGCGAACGGAGTTCGCGATGCGTGACCGTACATGGGGCTTTCAGCCCCATACTCAACCGGGTGTGCGTGCGGCTGAAGTGCCGCATCCGCGGCAGCGTCAACCGATGTAGCGGTTGCTCGGCTGACGCGGAGCTAACTGGGGATCTGCGATCCCCAATTATGCACCGGTTGTGTGGTCGGTTGCTTGCAACCGGCCTCGCGGACCCGCGGGCCGATGTGGCGGCCGCTCTGTTCACGGACCGCCTCTTTTATATCGTGCCATTATTCTTATAGATTTGTGCAATGGGGTGTGGATGACGTAAGGGCGCTTATGCGTGCCCTTGGTGCAAAAAAATCCGAGATTTCGGTCTACCTCGCCCTCTATCGCAGGGGGCCCGCCACTGTGCGTGACCTTGTCGAGAGGACCGGTCTTTCCGAGAGGACCGTTCGGGTTGCTCTCCGCTCCCTTTTGAATGGGGGCTATGTGTCCGTCGAAAAATCGGGTCGTTCCAACGTGTACTCTGCCGTTTCTCCAAGCGTTATCTCTCAAAAGTTTAGGAAAAAGGTTGAGGAGTACTTCTCCTCCATGTTCACGCGTCTTCGATCCCGTTCATCGTGATCCTGAATATCGCTTCTCCCTCTGGCAGGTGCGGCGAGTCCACGAGCCTTGCTACGCGCTTATCTCCCTTGCTCTTCTTGATGTAGATGCGGTAGGTCGCCGCGTGTCCCAGGACGTGTCCACCCACTGGTTCCGTTGGGTCGCCGAAGAACATATCTGGCTTAGCCATCACCTGGTTCGTGACAACCACCGCCACGTTGTACGTGTCTGCCAGCTTCTGCAGAGTATGTATGTGCCTGTTCAGCTTCTGCTGTCGCTCTGCCAGCGCTCCCCTGCCAACGTACTCGGCTCTGAAGTGTGCAGTTAGAGAATCCACGATTATGAGCTTTATGTTCTTCTCCTCTATGATCTCGCGGGCCTTTTCCGCCAGCAGCATCTGGTGATCCGAGTTATACGCCCTCGCGACGTATATGTGCTCCAACGCCTGCTCTGGATCCAGCCCAACGTGCTTTGCCATCTGTATGATTCTTTCGGGCCTGAACGTGTTTTCCGTGTCTATGTACAGGGCGTTTCCGTCCAAACCGCCCTTTTCAAGGGGTAGCTGCACGTTTACTGCCAGCTGGTGGCATATCTGTGTCTTTCCAGACCCGAACTTACCGTAGAACTCCGTGATTGCCTGTGTCTCTACCCCGCCTCCGATGAGCTCATCCAAAGCCTGGGAGCCCGTCGTAATTCTGCCCACGTCCTTTCTCCGTTCCATGAGCTCCTTTGCGGACATCCAACCCATTTCAAGGGCTTCCCTGGCTGCGTTGATGATCTTTATTGCGGTACCCTCTCCGAGACCTGCTACTTCAGCGAGTTCCGCGGGCGACGCCACCGCTATTGATTCAACGGTTGTGTATCCAGCTTCTCTGAGCTTTTCCGCGGTCGTGGGACCAATTCCGGGCAAATCCTCTATGCGTTGAACCTTTTTCTTCTCCTTTTCCGCCATGTAAAAACTCGGGATTTCGTGTTAATAAAGCTGTGGAGACCTTGCTTTCCCCTAATCCCCTAATCAGTACCGACCATTCTCTCGACTTCCTCCAGCTCCCTTTTCACGATCTGCTGGTAGTCGGGCCTGCCGATGCGGAATGCTCGCATTTCCCTTTGCCCGTCACTCCTTTCAGATACCCTTCCGCGTATGGTGACCTCATCCCCGAGCAGGTGTTCTAGCATTTGCTTCGGATCGTCATTGGGGTTTGTGGGCTCGTTTTTCCCGTATAGCTGTCTCGCTGCGTCCCCAAAGGCTATTACCCTTATGACACCGGTTCCATCGTCAACCTCTATGGATGCGGCGGGGCTCGTTCGAACATCCTTGCTTCCGCAGGCGGTGCACACCCACTCTCCGTTTTCCCACGTTGCTCTTGCACCACACACGTTGCAGAATGCGGTAATAGGCGTTATTCTGTATATTTGGACGACGATCCCTCGTATCGTTGCCCATTCTCCGTCTTCGACCTCGGCGATGGGGGTGATAGTCTCCGTACGGCTCCTTCCCGCCACCGCCTGGAACTGCTCCCGTAGGTCTTCCCGTTTTCTCGCGTATCCTGATCTGCCTACGTGCACGTTTATTCCCGCCGTTCCTTGACGCGTGTACCCATTGATGATCTCGATCACGTCTCCTTCCTGGAGGTCAAGCTCCGCATTGTCGCCCCAGAGGACAACTCTAACGGTTCCGTCCTTGTCTGCACCTATGAAGGCGCGCATCTTGGTCTTTCCAAAGCTGGTTTCAACTTCCCTGGGTGGATACGCCCTCAGCACCCGCAGGATGATGTTCACGTTGTTCTGGCCCTCCGCTAGCTGTGCGGTGGACGTGTGGGGCTCCCAGCTCTCCGGAGCCTCTACATCAACACCCTCTGGATTGACAAGCAACCTGCTATCGAAGGACAGCCTCAGGGCCGTTTGCCCGTTGTACTCCTCGGCGTATCCGTTAATGACTTCTACAACATCGCCTATTCTGATCTTTCCCTTTTCTACGAGCTCCACGTCTCTGTTCCACAGTGTGACGCGTATGGAGCCGCTTTTGTCCCCTATTATTATTCTGCAGTATTTGCCGGTTCTGCCGTTCTTCTGGAATGTTTTCGGCGGATATATACGAAGAACCCGGCCCATCACGTCAATGCGTTCCATCCCCGGCTCTATTTGGCCGATTAGAACACGTCTGCTTAGCTCTCTGTCCAGATCGATCTCTACGCCGAGCTCCTTTGCAACGGCGTATGTTGCCCCCGCCTCTGTGAGCAGCCCTGCGAATTCCTTCATTTTTTCCTCTATGCGCCGCTTTACCTCTTCCTCTGGTATTCCTGCTCGCTGGGAGATCTTCTTTATGAGTGCGTCGATGTCGGCAAGCACAAAAACAATTGCCCTCAACTCTTCTTAATGCGATATGCGTTTCGCGTTGGATACGTTGGTGAGGGGTATCACGGTCTTGCGCGCCAGCCGAACGTTCCCACGGTAGAAGGGGAAATTCTACGCGTTTTCACGGAAAGGGGCTACCGTCGGGATGATGGTTTCTTCCTATTTTCCAGCAGAACCGACAAGGGCGTCCACGCCCTTGCCAACGTCTTCGCCGCGGAGATAAGGCGAGAGCCAAAGCTCGGTGAGATAAACTCGCGGCTTAATGGTATTTGGATATGGGCGTATGCGCCTGTACCGCATTCTTTTAACCCGATACGCGATGTT
The DNA here is from genome assembly GCA_027011045.1 of Microcaldota archaeon. Classification (GTDB taxonomy): domain Archaea; phylum Iainarchaeota; class Iainarchaeia; order JAADDC01; family JAADDC01; genus SZUA-1452. Next base: position 29,909 of record JALVAT010000006.1, read on the forward strand.
CGGCTTCGTTGGTATCGGTACGTATTTCCCCATCGCTTTTCTGCAGAGCAGGAGGAGCGGATGCGTGAGGCGGCGGCGCTCCTTATTGGCAGGCACGACTTTTCATCCTTCGCGATTCTCGAGGATAAGAACCCTGTTCGAACTGTGAAACGAATAGAAATTTTCAACACCGGCTATACCGTGATGGATATTTACGCCCCGGGTTTCCTCCGCCAAATGGTTCGACGAATCGCCACTGCCCTTATGCGTGTGGCCCTGGGCGAGTGGGATCTTGATGAAATCCGCCGACGGCTGGAGGAAAGGGATCCGGTGCCTCCAGCGCCACCGGAGGGGCTCATTCTGATGGACGTCTACTACCCGACCGTTTCCTGGACCGTTGATACCGACTGGTACGGAAGAATGATGGAGTTTTGGGCAGAGGAGGAAAGAAAGAGTATGGTGCGGGCATCCCTGGCCCGTGCACGGCTATTCTTCCAGCCGTAGCCTCTTCACTGCGAAATCCCTGTCCAGGGAGAGGAGGAATCCTGCTGCCCTTGGGCCCCTGTCTTTCCCGATGAACAGGCGGTAGATCCAGGGGAAGAACTCCCTGGGCGATGAAACACTTTTGGCAGTCTCGAATATTATTGTGTTCAGTTCCTCCTCCGTTACGCCGCGCTCTATGGCCTCTGCAATCCGCTCGAGCCCCTTCCTTATGTTTTCTGGCACTTCTATTGCCGGCAGCTCTTCAAGTATCTTGAACTTCACGTTGTCCGGCGCGTACTTCTCCACCCAGTTCCTTGCCCGCTCTGCCCGTGCTAGCACCCGTTTCCAGTCCTCGTCGCTGATATTCTCTGGGATCTTGCCCATTCGTACGAGCGTTTCCCTTAGCTTCTCCTCGTCCATACCCGGTAGCTGCACGAGGTTCACCAGCGTGGAGAAGGGCACGCGCACCGGTTTCTTCTCGGGCATGGGCTCCATGGCTATCCAGTACGCGCGCAGGAGATCCTCGTCATGCTCTGCCCCGTTCCAGTACGCTTCCTCCGTTCTGTCGAACTCGTCATACTGCTTCAAGAGGTCCAGTCCGAGGTCTATCTTTATCTCCTTGTTCGGCCTGTAGCGTGCGTAATAGAAGAGGATCAGCTCTGGCTCCATCACCTCGAGAAGGTCCGAGATCAGGATCACGTTGCCCTTGGAGCCGCTCATCTTGCCCTTCTGGCCCTTTATGCTCACGAACTCGTACATAAGCGTGCTTGGTGGTTCCCTCTCGAAGATCTCCCGCACTATGATGCTCCCCGTCTCGAAGGATCCTCCCGCCGCGTGGTGGTCCTTGCCCGCCGGCTCGAAATCGATCCCGAGCTTTGACCAGCGCGCCGGCCAGTCCACGCGCCACCGCATCTTTACGTTGCCATCGCGTATATGCGTTTTTCCTTCGTGGCCGCAGGAGTTGCATTTATAGTGTATATACTCTCCGTCGAAGGACAGTATCGTTGTGCCATCCTTCCGGCATTTCTCACAATACACGTAAACGGGCCACCAGTCGTCGGGAAGCGGTTCCTGCTTTGCCTGCTCCCTTATTTTGTTAAGCACCTCTCGTATCCTTTCTTTTTTCTCCAGCGCTATGCGTATCTCGTTCTCGAAGAACCCCTGCTTGTATAGCTGTTCTGCGTGTAGGAACTCCACCTTCATGCCGAGCTTCGCTATTTCCTCTTCGAACTGATCCATGAAGTGGTGAGCGTAGCTCCTGTGACAGCCCCAGGGATCAGGAACCTCTGAAACAGGCTTTCCCAAGTGCTCCTTCCACTCCTCGGGCACATTTTTGGGCACCTTTCTAAATCGATCGTAGTCATCCCAGAAGTGGATCACGCGAACCTTTTTTCCCTTGGCGCGCAGGGCCTTGGCCACCGCCCAGACCGTGAAGGCCTCGCGGAAGTTGCCGATGTGCACAAATCCAGAGGGCGTTATCCCAGATTCGAAGACGTATTCCTCTTTGTCCCCGCGCTCCCGTATAACGCGTTCAGCCGTCACGTCTGCCCAGTGCATGAATAAAATCTTATCCGTCCTTCATATAAATATGCCCAGAATTCTCAAGATTCGCGAGGCCGTCTGGGAGATTCCAAGGTCCGAGCGCCCGGACATGAGGGTGCCTGCGCGCATCTACGGGACGGAGAAGATTGTGAACGCGCTTGATGAGGGTGCCATAACCCAGGCAATGAATGTGGCGACTCTTCCGGGTATCCAGAAGTACTCCATCATGCTCCCCGATGCCCACCAGGGCTACGGCTTTCCCATTGGCGGTGTGGCTGCCTTTGATGCGGAAGAGGGTGTTATATCTCCTGGCGGCGTTGGGTTCGACATAAACTGCGGTGTTCGCCTCATCCGAACGGATCTAACGTACTCCGACGTCAAGGATCGGCTGGATGAGCTCGTTGACGTCCTATTTAAGAACGTGCCCGCCGGCCTTGGTTCCGAGAGTCATATTCGCCTATCGGACGGCGACTTCGACGAGGTCATGACCGAAGGCGTCTACTGGGCCGTGGACAAGGGCTACGCCTGGGAGGACGATCCCAAGCACATAGAGGAGAACGGAAGAATGTCTGGCGCCGATCCAGACAAGGTGTCCGCCCGTGCGAGGAAGCGCGGCAGGAAGGAACTGGGGACCCTTGGCTCGGGCAACCATTTTCTGGAGATACAGAGGGTTTCCCGCATATTCGACGAGAAGATCGCCAGGCGCTTTGGCCTCTTTGAGGATCAGATCGTCATCATGATTCACACCGGTTCCCGCGGTTTCGGGCACCAGATAGCCTCCGATTACATCCGTGTGATGGAGGAAGCGGGCAGAAAGTATGGCATAAAACTCCCGGACCGCCAACTGGCGGCAGCTCCCTTCCAGTCAGACGAGGCACAGGACTACTTCGCCGCCATGAAGGCTGCGGTGAACTATGCCTTTACGAACCGGCAGATGATCACGCACTTCGTCCGCCAGTCCTTCGAGGCGATCTTCGGCGAGGATGCGGAGGACCTGGGGATGCGCATCGTTTACGACGTAGCGCACAACATAGCGAAGCTTGAGGAACACATTGTGGACGGAGAGCGGAAGAGACTGGTGGTTCACCGTAAGGGTGCTACCCGCGCGTTCCCCGCAGGCCGTCCCGAGGTCCCCAAGACATACGAGGGCGTTGGACACCCCGTTCTCATTCCTGGTAGCATGGGCACGGCGTCCTACGTGATGGTTGGCACGGAGAGGGCGCTTGAGGAGACCTTTGGGAGTATCTGCCACGGTGCTGGCCGCGTGTTGTCCCGTACAAAGGCAAGGAAGGTTCATCCCGGCGAGGACGTTTTGAAGCGCCTGGAGGCCCAGGGGAAGAGGGTCCGCGCCGTTTCCATGAAGGTGCTTGCAGAGGAGGCCCCCGACGCCTACAAGGATGTGGACGAGGTAATCAGATCCGTGGAAATCGCTGGGATTGCCAGAAAGGTCGCGCGGATGATCCCCTTGGGCGTGGTCAAGGGTTAGCGCCCATATTGCGGAGGTAACGTATCTCCAGGGCCCTGTTGTATGCATTCTCTAGCTTGGGATGTACGTTCTTTTTTCTTTCCTTGTATATGTGGAAGAGGGTGGGCTCTTCTGCTAATATCTCGGCTATCTTGTTAAGGAACTCGCCATATTTGTCGCTGTGTTCGTAGTATTCCTCGAGAAGTTCATTGTATTGTTGGTGGGCTCTAAGAAATGCCGAAACAACCTTTTCGGGAATTCCTGTGGCCTCTGCTATCTTGTCTGGCGGAAGGACCTTGGAATGGGATACTATCGTTTCTGGTTCTCCACCGTGTTTCTTTAAGGTGCTGGCCCGTCTTCTCCTCTCCCTTAGCGCTTCCGCTAGGTCCATCTGCAGTATTTTGTCCCTGTTCTCAAACTTCCACAGGTGCTTCTCAAACTCATCGAGTATTCTTGCTACCGCGTCGCCGAGTTCGCCTCTTGCCGCAGATTTTACGAAACGTTCCATCGGTTTCGATGGATTGGCCCTTTGGAAGAGCTGTTTTCTTTTTCTCGCGGTATCCACTACGAAAAGGATGTCGCTCATATCTATGGCTTTTTTCCGTGATATCTCCCTCAGGCGTCTCCGGGTTGCCTCGTCGAACACCACAACCACATCTGGAAGTCCCACTTTAAACCTTTTCTCCACCCTTGAATAGGTAGAGTGGAGAGGTGAGCGACAGATGTATCCGTTTTCTGGAGCCGCAGCTTATGATCGGGCAATAACGGTGTTTTCCCCGGAGGGGGAGCTTTACCAGGTAAAATACGCCACGAAGGCAGCTGAGCGCGGCACCCTCGGCGTTGGTATCGTGTACAAGGACGGTGTGCTCCTCGCTGCAGACAAGCGCATTACGTCGAAGCTCGTGGTTACCCCCACCCTCGAGAAGCTCTTCATAATAGACGACCACATCGCCATCCTTTACTCTGGCCTTGTTGGGGATGCGCGGGTTCTTGCGGACTATGCGCGGGACGTTGCTGAGCAGCATCGTATCCTTTACGACGAACCCATATCCGTGGAGCGCCTGGCAAAGGAAATCGCCCGAATCAAGCAGGCATACACGCAGTACGGCGGTACCCGCCCCTTCGGCGTTACCTTTCTCATCGCGGGTTACAATGATCATCCACGACTCTTCGAAACGCAGCCCTCCGGCACCCTGCTCGAGTACTACGCGGATGCCATCGGTAACAAGAAGTACGATGTGATGGAGCTTCTGGAATCCGAGTGGAAGAGGGATATTGACAGGGAATCCGCGATCCGCCTTGCTCTCAAGGCGATTAAGCAGTCACTCGCCGAGGACGAGTCCATTACCCCTGAGCGGATAATCCTCGCAACTATAGAGAAGGATACCGGCATCCACGTCTTTTCGCCCGACGAGGTAGCCAAGTTCCTCGAGGGGTAGCCATGGTAAGCGTGGATAAGGCCATCATTGCCAGGTATGAGAAGGGTGGCCAGCGTTTCGAGATCTTGGTAGATCCGGACCTTGCCTGGAAGCTGAAGAAGGGCGAAGACGTGGATCTTGACGATATGCTTGCTACCTTCGAGGTCTTCCGCGACGTGCGGAAGGGGGAGCGCGCCCCTGAGTCGGAGGTACAGAAGGTCTTTGGCACCACCGACATATACGAGATCGCCCGGAAGATCATCAAGGAAGGGGAGGTACACCTCACAACGGAGCAGCGCAGGCGTCTCTATGAGGAGACCCGTCAGAAAATCGCGAACATCATTGCGAAGCGCGCCATAGACCCCCGTACTGGAGCTCCCCACACCGTTCAGCGTATCCTCGCAGCAATGGATCAGGCGAAGGTGCACGTGGATATATTCAAGAGCCCCGAGGAGCAGGTGCAGTCCGTTGTTGATGCAATCCGAAGAATCATCCCCATCCGCATAGAGAACAAGAAACTGGAGCTCATAATCCCGGCGCAGTATGCATCCAAGGCCTATGGTAAGCTCCACAGCTACAAGGTCCTTCGGGAGAATTGGCAGTCCGACGGATCCCTGCGCGTCGTTATTGAAGTTCCTGCGGGGATTCTTGAGGATGTTCTCCACGAATTCGCAAATCTTACCCATGGAGATATTCAATCCAAGATTCTGGAGTGATGAACATGGCAGACGATGGAGTGGAAAGGCCGCAGCGTTGGCTCGTGGTCCCTGGTGAGGTTATAACAACGGAGCGAGTTAAGCTGGGACCTGGGGTTTACGTGCGCGGCGGAAAGGTCATTTCCAAGATCGTGGGGCTCGCCGAGGTAAAGGACGGCACGGCACGGGTAATTCCCCTGGAGGGACGCTACGTGCCCAAGCCCGGCGACTCTGTGATCGGCATTGTTATCGACGTGAAGATCCCCGGGTATGACGTGGACATAAACTCTCCATACACCGCGTTCCTCCCCCGTGAAGCGGTGGACACGGAGCTCGAGTACGGAGACGTGATTCTTGCAACCGTTAAGTACGTGGATGAGGTGAAGAACGCCCTGTTGGAGAATGCGACAGTGCTCCGTGGTGGGGAGCTCATAAAGATCATTCCTTCCCGCGTGCCCCGCGTGATCGGCAAAAAGGCCAGCATGATCACCCTGCTCAAGCACATGACGGGATCCGCAATCCTCGTTGGTGCGAACGGGAGGATTTGGATCCACGGTGGTTTCTCCGAGGTTGCTAAGGATGCTATTCGCAAGATTGAGGCGGAGGCACACACCTCAGGTCTGACCGACAGGATTACGCACTTCCTTGAGGAAAGGATTGCAGAGGCAAAGGCGAAGAACGAAACTGGTGAATCGGAGGAGTGAGTATGGCAAAGGAGATTCGTGCCGATGGTAGAGCCTTTGATGAGCTTAGGAGCATTAGAATAGAGGCTGGCATACTTGACAGGGCCGACGGATCGGCCCGTGTGGAATGGGGTCTCGATACCAAGATCCTAAAGGCTCCCGCGGAGGATATTTCCAAGATTGAGGAGCTAAAGAATGATTATTACATAAAGATCGTTCGATCCCTGCCCGGTGCGGAGGATCGCAAGCGAGTACTTCAGGGCTGCCTGCCCGAGGATGTTAACCTTGACCTCGAAGGGCTTGCCGCTCGCACCGCAGGTTTGCCCCTTGATGGTCTGTTCGACGTTTGCGAGCGCCTGCGCGAGGCGTATGAGTCTGGGGATAAGCTCTCCGACTCCGCGGTCAAGAAGATTGTGGATGAGGTGCGCAAGGGCGCCAATGCCGACGCCAAGGAATGGATCTTTGTGGACGTGCCCGAGAAGCTGCTGGGTCATCTGCAGGAACTGAAGGACTACGAGGTTGTTGGCAGCGGATTTAGGGGCAACGTCGCGGTTGTTGCCGTCTATGGGCCAAGGGAGCCCATCCCTCGCCACGTGGGTGACCCGTACGAGTCCATCATACGGTTCCGTTATACCATGGCGCCGTTCTCTGTTCCCGAGCGCAAGAGGCCTGCCCCTGGGCGGCGTGAGGTTGAGATCTCCAAGGTGTGCAAGGAAGCGCTTCAGCGCGTGGTCTTTGCGGAAGAGTTCCCTATGACCGTCATCGATGTCTTTGCAGAGATCCTTGCCGCTGACGCGGGAACCCGTGTAACAGCCCTGACTGCTGCTGGTGTAGCCCTTGCCGATGCAGGGATCCCCATGCGTGATATTCCTGCAGCCGTTGCCGTGGGGCGCGCCTTTGGCCAAATAGTCGCTGACCTTACGAAGTTTGAGGAGGACGCCCCCGACGCCATCGACACACCCATGGCGATCCTCCCTGGGACTGAGGAAATTGCCCTGCTGCAGATGGATGGACGCGCTACCCTCATGGAGATGGATGAGATCATTGATCTGGGCGTTCGTAAGGCCAAGGAAGTATCCGAGCTCCAGCGCCGCGCCCTGAAGGAGAAGTATTCGAAGGTGGTGGATAATGAATGAGTTTGTCTGGGAGTTCACCAAGGATCGCGTAAGAAAGCTTGCCATGAAGGGGCTTCGCCTTGATCGCAGGGGCCCCCTCGACTATAGGGATGTGAAGATCGAGACATACGTCTATCACAATGCTGATGGCTCCGCTCTCGTTGATCTCGGGGGTACCAAAGTCGCTGCAGGTGTGAAGTTCGAGCTCGGCTCTCCCTTCCCCGACACGCCAAACCAGGGAGCTATAATGACCGATGCCGAACTGCTCCCCATTGCAAACCCCACCTTTGAGCCGGGTCCCCCTGATGAGAATGCCATAGAGCTCGCCCGTGTGGTGGACCGCGGCATTCGCGAGTCCAAGGCCATCGACCTGGAATCCCTCGTTATTGAGGAGGGCAAGCACGTCTGGCTCGTCTTTACAGACCTCCGTGTCCTCGACGACAACGGAAACCTATTTGACGCAGCGGAACTGGCAGCGATCACCGCCCTTGCCACCGCACGGATACCGAAGGTGGAGTACGAGGGCGACGAGCCGACAATCGTGCGCGGCGAGTATCAGGGCAGGCTACGGCTCGCCGAAATACCTATATTGACTACCTTCGTAAAGATTGGTAACGCGATCTTCGCAGACCCATCTCTCGAGGAAATGAAGGCTGCGGATGCACGCCTCTCCGTGGCCACCGTTGATGATGGGTCCATAACTGCCCTCCAGAAGGGGGGCACCGGCTGGTTCACGCCGCAGGAGGTTAAGCTCGTCTTCGAGCGGGCCATAGATCGCGGCAAGTACCTCAGGGAAATAGTCAAGAAGGTGATAGGCGATGGGCAGGACTAAGAAGGTCGGTAGCGCTGGCCGTTTCGGTCCGCGCTACGGTGTGAAGATCCGCAGGACCGTTGCGAAGATAGAGAAGGAGCAGAAGAAGCGCCACGTTTGTCCTCGCTGTGGCCACCGCGCCGTTGTGCGCGTTGCCTCTGGCATTTGGCGTTGCAAGAAGTGTGGCGCAGTGTTTGCGGGTGGCGCTTACACCATTGAAACGATCGTTGGCCGCTCCGTGAAGAAGACCCTCGAGGCCAAGAGGGGAGGCGCATGACGTACGTCTGTCCCAACTGTGGGCACGAGTTCGAGGAGCTTCCCAAGATCGCCGTGCGCTGCCCCTACTGCGGCCACAGGATTATTTTGAAGGCCAGGCCCCCCGTTGTCAAGATCGTGAAGGTCGTGTGACGGCGGCGGGGCCCCATGATTCTTATTACTACTTCTCGGCGCCCATCTCGGCGCACCCGGCGTTTCTGCAGGGAGCTGTCCGCAGTGCTTCCCCATTCGTTCTATGTGAACCGCGGCAAGGCATCCCTCCGCACCGTGGTGGAGCGTGCCTTCGTTGATGGCTATTCCCGCGTGCTCATCGTGGGGGAAACTAAGGGCAATCCGTCGCTCATGAGATTCCTTGACGTGCAGAGGAGCGGGTGGCGCTGGCTCTACCAGTTTTACATAGATGACGTGCATCTTTTGCTCGACGAGCACAGGAAGTACCGGGAGCTGGATGCAGACGGCTTACTTGTGAGGGCTGAGCTCGCGCCGCTCAGGGAAGTGTTCGACGTTTACCCCGAGTGCACCTCTGATTGCGTTGAATTGATCGAACAAGGGGGAAACGTTCGTTTTACTTACAATGGAAAAGCGGTGGGGCCTCGCTTTCACATAAAAGGTGTTGACCGTGTCCCAGACAACCAGCAGCTCCAGCCATGATCTTTGGTTTGAGGCACGCGTGGAATTGCCCTCCGAGCGTGATGTGCAAGCTGCTATACGTGCCCTCGAGCCAGAGACCGATACTTCCCGCCGTTTTTCCGTAGAGCTTGACAGCTCTGGAAACGTGCTTATCCTTCGGGTCGTTGCCAAGGACCTCTCTGCGCTGCGGGCCGCCCTGAACTCATATCTGCGCTGGATTTACCTCATTGAGATGCTTATAAAGAACATGGGTTCAAATTCTTCCGGTGATGCACATGGAGCTTCCCCCTGAGATTCAGAAGGACATCATAAACTACCAGGCGCTACAGAATCAGCTCGGCGTTCTTCAGGCACAGCTCGCGAGGATCGACGCAGAGCTCAACACGATTTCGGATGCCATTTCCGCCCTTGAGGCTGCCGAAGACGACTTCGCATACAAGGCGGTTGGGCCTATTCTCGTTCGCGAGCGAAAGGAAGTGCTCCTCAAGGAGCTCCAGGAGCGCAAGGAGGCGCTCGAGGTCCAGAAGACGTCCTACTCCAAGAAGATAAAGCAGCTGGAGACGAAGCTACTTGAGCTGAAGAAGAAGCTTGAGCAGGCTCTTGGGGCCCTGCAGCAGGGTGGTGGCTCTGGACCTACGCCGTCTGCGTGAATCCGTGGATGCGCTACGTGAGCGCATCTCCCCACTACCTTCCCCCATAGCCGTGGTCCCCCACGATCGGGCGGATTTTGATGCGATTGGCTCAGCCCTTGGTATGTCCTGGTATCTGAATCAGAATGGTTTTGATGCGAGGATTTTTGCTCCGAGCGTCTCTTCATCCGTGGCGAGAACCCTGGATAAGCTTGACGTTACCCTTGCCACGGATCTTGGCGATCTCCCCGTTCTCCTTGTGGATACTCACAGCTCTAATATGCTCCCGCCTGGCGTTCCTGCGGATTCCGTGGTACTTGCGGTGGACCATCACAAAAGCGGTGACCTGCCCGCCGTAACGTTCCCCTGCGCGGCATCTCTCTCCCAGATCGTAGGATATCTCGCCCTTTCTCAGGGGAAGGACTTGCCCCATCCTGTGGCTGTGGCCCTCTCCCTTGGCATATTCCACGATACGCACGGGCTTTCAGCCGCCGATCCTGCGGCTCTCCTTGTCTTGTCAGAGCTTTTAGACATGCTGGGCACCGATGTGTCTGAGCTGAGGTTCTCCTACGAGTCACAGTCCCCCGTATCCCTGAGGATAGCCCTTCTGAGATCCGCGGAGCGCCAGCGTATATACGTTTGTGGGGACTACATAGTTGTCGTATCCCATGTATCATCCTTTGAGGGCATGGCTGCCAGCTTTCTTCTCGGAGCCGGTGCCGATGCCGTTTTCGTTTACGCCACGGACCGGATGTCCGTTCGGTTCTCCAGAAGGCTTTTGGACCTCGGAATTTCCGCATCTACCGTGCTGGAACACGTGGTACGTCAGGTCGGCGGTGCATGGGGTGGCCACGACGCTGCCGCCGGCTGGGCGGGTTCCGATCCAAAAACAGCTGCCCGTGTGG
>JALVAT010000007.1 GCA_027011045.1 Microcaldota archaeon
GGTGCTGGAAAAGGTAAAACCCAAGAGAATCGTGGTGGTAGGAGACCTGAAGCACAACATCCCCGATTTCACGAGGAGGGAAGCGCTGGAAGTCCAAGGGGTTGCCGAGCTCATGGCGAGCCAGGGAGAGCTTCTTATCGTAAAGGGGAACCACGACGGGGACATAGAGAAAATCATACCGTGGGCCACGGTGTTGCCAGCGCAGGGCGCCGTCGTTGACAAGATATTGGCAATCCACGGGCACGCAAGGCCGGGAGAGATAGAAACCCGCGTGCGCGCGGTGGTCATGGGACACATTCACCCCGCAGTGGCAATAAGGCACCGTTTTGGACAGAACCTCGAGAAGGCGTTCCTTCTGGCGGAGTGGAAGGGGCTGCCGGTGCTCGTGCTCCCCGCATTTTCCCCCGCAATAACAGGGGTCGACGTAAAAAACGTCGACAATCTCATAGGGCCGATCGCCAAGGAGTTTTCCAGGACTGAGGCGTTTTTGCTCGACGGGACCTACGTGGGAAGGATTAAATAGTACGTTCTGCATTCTTGTTGCATGGCTGAAGAGATTCTAACCCCAAAAGAGAAGAAAAGGCTCGTGCTAGAAGGGCTAAAACTTGCAAACCACCCGCTAGCCGACATCCTCCGAGAGTCCGTGGGCCGCCTAAACCCAGAGGGTGTCATAGGTCAACGGATCATAAACGAGGTCTATGAAAACTACGACCGGCACCTCAGCCAGATCCCCCCAGAGGAAGTACACCCAATCCACGAGCTTGTGGCCCGCTGGGCACCCCATAGGCTTGGAGATGCCCACAGAATCGTGAAAGAGATCAAGAAGGGAGCATTAAGGGATCACAGGGAGCACGTGGAACGGCTTACCGGCGAAGTAGCAAAGGCTGCGATGCGCACGTCAAGCTCCGCAGCAGCGAACAAAATGGTGGAAACGACACTTGAACTGCTCCTGAAGGCCAGAAGCGATCCGGAGCTCAGAAAACGGCTTGGAAAAATAGCGAAGATCTTCAAAACAGCGCCCAACAAGGTAGAGGTGAGCAAGCTGATGGAGCACACAATAAATGGGCCTTACAAGCACATTCGATACCCGCTGATAGACGCGCTTGCGGAGAAAAAGCACCCCGACAAGCTAAAGGCTGCTATACACAACCTCGTGAGAATCGGAAATCACATGCGGAACACCATTCCCGAGAGAGACTGGAAAAAAGCACTGCGGGAGACAATTTCGGTCAGAAGCATTGAGCGAAAACCCGTTCAGGACGTCATCATTGAGAGCACGGAAAACCCCGCCATAAGAAACGAGCTCTATCGATGGCTAAAACGGCGAGGCAGAGGGGGAAGACGCCGATGAAGATGGTCTTCCTCGTCCGAACGGACCTGGGCATGGGGAAGGGCAAGATAGCGGCACAGGTGGCCCACGCGGCCGTTGAGCTCTACAAGAAGGCGCAGCACAAGTGCCCAGAAAAGCTAAGGCGGTGGGAAGGCGAAGGGGCAAAGAAGGTCGTCTTAAAGGTGGGCTCCGAGGCGGAGCTGCTGGAGTACTTCAGGAAATACGCCAACGACTTCTGCTCCACACTTATTCGAGACGCGGGATACACACAGGTGCCCGCCAACTCAATAACGGTGGCGGGCTTCGGGCCCGACGAGGACGAAAAGCTGGACAGGGTCTTCGGGCACCTAAAGCTCCTCTAACTTCTCGCGCGCCGCAGAGTAGAACTCACGAAGTAATGGTAAGGCAGTACCGAGGAGTGACGCCGCTCGAACCGGGTTATCTATCTCCCCAGACTGCAGCACGCGGTTCAGGTGGATGAGCTGGGATGCGAGCCGGGGCCGATCCGTCAGAATAAAACGCACACCCTCCTCCCAGTTACGGCCAAAATCAGAGGCGATATAGCGAACGTCAGCCATTGCGTCCCTGAGCACATCCATGACAAGGGCGTAAAAGGAGTTCATGGGGAAATGCTCGGACTGCATCTCGCGCAGGGCATTGATCAAAAGGTAAAGGTGCTTCAACCGCTTGAGCACGGCAGAAAAAGAACAAGGGGATATTTAAAACTGTGCCCGCCCCCGCAGACCGACGCTCATCGCGCCCGGCTTACGCACCGGGAACTCACGCCGGCAGGACGTGGGGCGGGCGGTCAGCCGTCGCTCACGATCATCATCGATCAGAGCAGGCTCTTCGTCATCCCAAGAAAAATTAGGGGATAAGGGTTTAACGGTCAGCCCTGCCTGGGATCATCAACCATCAGCAGTGGCTAAGTTCATCATCCCGCGGTCCCGGTAATCCCGGATCCTCATCGGAAACCTCGGACAGGGGGATCCGGTCATCCCGATTTATATGCACAAAAAGGCATTAATTATCCGTGCTACTCGAAGTCCGAAACGTTACGAAGCGCTTCGAGAAAAGCGGGCGCATAATAACGGCCCTCGATAGCGTTAGCTTTTCAGTGGAGCGACCGCGGGTCATCGGGCTTGTGGGGCTTAACGGCGCGGGAAAGACAACGCTCATAAACATAATCGCGGGAATACTCATCCCGGACGAAGGTGTGGCGCGCATAAGAGGAGAGGAAACGTGGAAAAGACCGGGAAAGCAGATCGCATACCCATACATACCACGAATAGATCCGAGAATGACGGTGGAGGACATCATGGACGTGTTGCGCCTCTTTTACGGGGACGGGGACTGGGAAAAATATGCAGAAATCCTGGGCCTGGACAAGGAGTGGCACACGGAATACCAGAGGCTGTCCACGGGCTGGAAGGCAAGGGTGAGGCTGCTGGCGGCAATGGGCCAGAGAAAACCCGTGGTGCTGCTCGATGAAGTAACCAACGGCATGGATGTAGTCACGGCGGACGCAGTGCTTGATGTCATGGCGAAAAAGGGCGAGGAAAGCGTTGTACTCTTTGCATCCCACATATTCAACCACGTGGAGCGGGTAGCAAGCAGAATACTTATTATTCACAACGGAAGGATCCTCAGGGACTTCCCCTACAGACCGGAAGAGGGTAAAAACCTTGAAGAGCTCTTCAGGGGCGTGATCACACGGGCGTGATGGCTGCAATACGGCAGGGGACCATCGAGCTAAAGATATGGCTCCTCCATTTCCGAAGGTACAAGGTGAGTGTGCTTCTCAACGACGTGATAGGCCCCCTTGTGGGCGGCATTACCGCCCTTCTAACGGGTCGTTTCATCGGCTCCGTGCTCTACGCAGGTAAATACATACCGTACGCGGAATTCCTCGCGGTAGGAACAGCAGCCACATTCATATATCTCGGAATACTGCGCATCTTCGAGCCCACGAGCAACAGCTGGACAAAGAGGATAGAAATTCTCTTTGCGGATAATCTCCCGGTTTACTTCCTAACAACGGAAGCATGGTTCATCATATTTGCGTCAGTACAACTCATCTTCTGGGTGCTGCCCATCGTCGTTGCCACTGGGATCCCCATATGGGATCCGATCATAGCGTACGCCATAGCAAACATCGCCATAACACCGAGCATGGCAGCGTTGGGATTTTTGCTCTCTGCGTTGGGGCTACGCGTACGTGGAAGGGATGCCTGGGCCGTGAGAAGCCTAACAGTACGACTTTTGGAGCTTGTAATGCCTGCCAGCTTCGGCGTCTCGGCGTACGGACCGCTAGCTAAATACCTGATTTGGGTGCCAACCGTAGCAGCCATGGAGGGCACAAGAAGGATCATATTCGGCGTTGGAGGCTGGGAGCTCATAGCGTACGCCATGGGGGCTGGATTACTATTGGCGGTGGCGGCGTACGTACTCTTCAGGCACATGCTCTGGAAGGCACGCGTAAAGGGCTGGATCCTGCTGGAATAAAACCCCTCCCCTGCAAGTAATATTGTGCCCAGGAAGAGATCAAAGAATCCGGAGAAGCGTGTCCTCAAGATATTCAGGGATGCAGACGTACTCCTGGAAGTGGTGGATGCGCGGTTCCCCGACTTGACCAGGCTGCCCCACTACGAGGAGCTGGCGAAGAAGCTGGGCAAGCCGCTCATAATTGTTATGAGCAAGGTGGATCTCGTCCCCAAGGAGTGGGCGGAGGACTGGAAACGAATTATCCAAAGAAAGGGGATTCCCGTTGTTTTTGTCTCCTCCAAGATGCGCTGGGGTACCCGAATTCTCAGGAGAAAAATAAAGGACGTTGCCAAGAGCTTCCCCGTGAAGGTAGGCGTATTCGGCTATGCCAACGTGGGGAAATCATCGCTGATAAACATTCTCAAGGGAAAAACAGCGGCACAGGCCGCCCCAGTCCCAGGATGGACAAAGGGCGAGCAGATCGTGAAAATTTCGAGGAAAATTTACCTCATCGACTCCCCAGGGATTATTCCCATGCGCGATCCAACGAAACTAGTGCTCATAGGCTCTTACGATCCAAACAAGATGGAGGATCCAGAGCTGGCTGCGGAAATACTTCTGAGAATCCTCCATAGCGCGGACCCCGAGAAATGGCCCCAGAATATAGACGAATACGCGCAGAAGAAGGGCTACCTCCGCAAAGGAGGCGTGCCGGATACCCATCGCGCCGCCGTCGAGCTGCTCTCCAAATGGCAGAGGGGTAAAATAACGCTACCGTCTAAAGACTGGCTCGAGCGCGTGGAGCAAGAGTTCGAGAAGGTTGAAGAACAAGAAAAGAAGGCCCCCATGTAAATGTGGCTGCTTATAACATGAAACGTGCAATTAATTACGTGGAGGTTACGGAGGAGATCCTGGAGACGCTGCGCCACAAATTCGACAAGGTGTACCTCTTCGGCTCGAGGGCGCGCGGCGACCACCTCAAGGAATCAGATATCGACATAATCGTCGTGGACGACATTTTTCAGCATATGCCGTATGGCGAAAGGATCACCACGGTACGGCGAGCAATCAAGAACATTCTCGAGCGCTACCCTATAGATGTAGACATAATAGCATTAACCAAGGAGGAGTTCTCAAGACTCTCGAGGACGAGAACAAACATAATAGGATACATCGTACACAGGGGTGAAATTGTTGAGGCCTGAAACGAGAGAGTGGGTTAAGATTGCCGAAAAGGATATGACTGCTGCAGAGATCTTATTCGGCAGGGGAATATTCGATATGGCACTATTTCACGCTCAGCAAGCCGTGGAAAAGATGTTAAAGGCCCTGTGGATAGAGCGATTTAGCGAAGAGCCGCCAAAAACACACAACATCCAATATATGGCAAGAGAGCTTGGAATCGGCCACAGGGAAGACATCTCCGATATTGCAGACGCGTATTATGTGACAAGGTATCCCATTCCAGGTATTGGGACCGTAGAATACGATCCTAAGACCGCTGAAAGAAAAATGAACGCTGCACGGCGCGTATACAGCGCTATACGCAAAATCCTTAGCGAAAGCTCAGAATAAAGTCCCCTGGCGGCCGAGAATAACATCAAGATCTACAGAAAGGCGCTTGACGTCATCGACGCGAATCCCGTAATGTTTTTCCTTCTTCTCCAGGTACGCAAGCGGCACGAAGAACCAGCCAAGGCGCGGATACTTCCACGCGATGAAGACGGGTGCGTTTGCCCTCTGGGACCACTCCACCATCTTTTCGTACTGTTCCCGACGCACGAAGAGTTCCCTCTTGCTCCAGGCTTTGCACTCGAAGGCAACGGCTCTACCGTTGAGGATTGCTACTACATCCGGCGCATACGAGTTTCCAGAACCTGCTGAGCGAATAACGGCAGCTCCCCTCGCCCAAAGCATCCGCATAAGTTCCCTCTCGGCCGCAGCGCCCTTTCGATAGCCCACATGGTGAATACGAGGAGGCGATATTTAAAGTAATAAAGTGCATGAATAAGTACATGAAGACGATTACGATAACGGACGACGTATACGAAGCGCTCCGAATAAGAAAGGGCCATAAAAGCTTCTCTGAAGTGATTCGAGAACTTCTAAAAAGAGCAAGCAGCGGAAACGCATGGATCGACGAGATTTTCGGAAGCGCAAGGGACATAGACGTAAACGCAATCGTAGAGGCGAGAAGAGCATGGAGAACGCGGTCATACTAGACACATCTGTGGTCATAGAACTTCTGAGGGGCAACGAATCCATCAGAAAAACGGTTCAGGAGCTCGCAAGAGGAAAGAATGCTGTAATAACGGCGATCACGAAGTACGAAGTTCTCGCCGGGTTGAAAGAGGAGAAGAGGAGCATCATGGAACTTGTTCCGTGCGTGGACTTCGGATGCAAAACAGCCAGAATAGCGGACGAACTTAGCCGAAGTCTACGGAAAATGGGGCTCCCCGCATCCCTTCCGGACACCCTCATCGCCGCCAAGGCGAAGGAAATGGACGCCGTGCTCGTCACAAGGGATAAGGGATTTCAGCGATTTGTCCAGTTGGGCGTAAAGGTAATCATTATATGACCGCCAAAGTACCATCCACTATTTAAAAACAAAAACGATCGAATACTACTAGCTGCGCCCAGGGTGGCCGCTCGACGAACCATGAAAAGCGGTCAACAGGGCGCAGTACATCCCTTTTCACCTCTCACGGTGTTCATCATGCTCAACGTGGAAGAGTCCAAATTGCTGGATGAGCTTAGGGTGGACTCTCCCGATTTTGTGGTAATTGTAGAGGGCGAGAAAGACGTCAGAGCGCTCAGAGCGCTAGGCGTCAGCAGAATCGCAATGTTAAACAGGTATTCTGGCGTCCAGGAGCTCTGCGACGAACTGACGGAAAAAGGGGTGAAAAGGGCAGTAATACTCATGGACTTCGATAGAACAGGGGTTGATCTAGCGAGAAAAATACGCGACGCCCTCTACGCAGACGGCATTTCCGCGGACGACAAACTGCGGAAGCGCATTCACGAAGCATTCAAGGTTCGCTACATTGAGCGGCTCCACAGGATCGTGGAGTCAATTAGGGGTGAATGAAATGGGTAAGATCTACATAGACTCCGTAAAGTACCAGATCATCGCAAACATCGAGGTCAACGGGCTCGTGGACAAGCCCGACGTCATCGGAGCCATATTCGGACAGACTGAAGGTCTCCTTGGCGACGAGCTCGAGATGCGAGAGCTCCAGAAGACCGGACGAATCGGAAGGATAGAGGCAGAGCTTGAGCACAAGAACGGCAAGACCGTTGGGAAGGTAATCATACCCTCTGGGCTCGGAATGGTGGAAACGGCCATCATAGCTGCAGCCCTGGAAACGGTAGACCGTGTTGGACCATACGAGGCAAAGATAAAGGTAGAGAGGATTGAGGACACCCGCGAGGTCAAGCGCAGGTACATCGTGGAGCGCGCAAAGGAGCTACTGCAGAAGATGCTCGCAGAGGAGATCCCCGATAGCAAGGAAGTCATTGACCGTGTCAAGAGCGAGCTCAGAATGGCAGAGATACGCCAGTACGGTCGAGAACGCCTACCCGCAGGCCCAGATATCGAGGATTCAGAGGAAATCATCGTGGTGGAGGGAAGGGCAGATGTGCTCAACCTCCTTCGCCACGGCATAAAGAACGTCATTGCCATCAACGGAAACAGGGTGCCAAAAACGATCATTGACCTCGCAAAGCGCAAGATAACAACGCTCTTCGTCGACGGAGATCGCGGAGGCGACCTCATCATAAGGGAAGTTCTACAAAAGGCGGACATCGACTTCGTAACAAAGGCACCCGACGGCAAAGAGGTAGAAGAGCTTACGCAAAAGGAAATCCTCCAGGCGCTCCGCAAGAAGATCCCAGCAGACGAGTACGCCGAGCGTCACGGCATAACAAGAAAGCAGACAACGACAGCAACCAAAAAGGGCGGAATAAAGAAGATCATCGAACAGATTGCAGGAAAGTCCACAAAGACTGAGAAGACCCAAAAGGAAGGGTCCCCAATCCCCGAAGAGTACCTGAAGATCTTCGAGGAGCTCAAGGGATCCCTCACGGCAAAGATCTTGGACGAGAACAACAACGTTATTGCAGAGGTCCCGGTAAGAGAGATTTGGAAGCAGCTCAAGGAAATGGACAAAGCGTACGCAATAATTATGGATGGGATCGTAACACAGCGCCTTGTAGACGCCGCTGCTGCAAAGGGCGTAAAGTACCTCATCGGTGTGAAGAAGACCAAGCTCGAGCGCGTCCCAGAGGGGCTAATCATCTACGCCGACTGAGCCCCTCCCTTTACAATTATTCTCTTCCCGTTAACGATAGCGTCTGCAACCTTTCTTCTGGCTAACTTCACAATACGCCATGCTGTGCTCTTAGACACTCCGAGAGACTGAGCTGCGGACTGCAAATCCATTCCGAGCAGATCTACGAGACGCAGGGCCTCCACCTCCGCGGGCAAAAGGACTACAGCCTCCACAGCATCGGACGTGTAGAACTCGCGCGGCGCGATCTCGGACACGATTCGGCGGGACTTGGGGCGGCGCCCGCGACGGCCGTGCCCGTGTCCGTGCTGATGCTGAAATCCTGTACCCGCCATCAAACAACTAATGGGCGCCGCCCCTATAAATACCGACCACCCTCGCGCCGCGCGGGACGTCCGAATAGACAACGGCAGAAGGAAAGATCCACGACTCGGCACCGATGCGCACACCGGGCATGAGGGAAACGTTAATACCCGTCTTCACGCGATCCCCAACAAAGGCACCCAGCTTGCGGGAGACACCAAGAATTTTTCTATCGTCGAATCGGAGGTTGGCGGTAATTGTGCCCGCGCCAAAGTTGACGGACCTGCCGAGAACGGAATCCCCCACGTAGGAAAGATGGGACACATGGGCATTCTCCTGGAGCACGGATGCCTTTATCTCCACGGCATTTCCCACCCTCGCGCCGCTGGAAATCACAGAATAGGGCCGAAGATATGAGTTGGGGCCCACAACGGCGCCAGGACCAATGTACACAGGACCTTTGACGTAGACGCCGCTTCGCACCACTGCATCAGGAGCCACGTGGACCCTGCCGTGAAGGTGTGCTCCGGGTTCAACGCTGCCATCGATGCGCGG
The DNA here is from genome assembly GCA_027011045.1 of Microcaldota archaeon. Classification (GTDB taxonomy): domain Archaea; phylum Iainarchaeota; class Iainarchaeia; order JAADDC01; family JAADDC01; genus SZUA-1452. Next base: position 8,962 of record JALVAT010000007.1, read on the forward strand.
TGTTAAATACTGCATCAAACGCCTTGAAGCGGTGAGAATGTCCCACGGCCTGCCAACATCCAGCCAGTGATCGCTATCAATGTATACGGGGCGCAAGCCTAGCGAAGGGAGCACGTCCGTGATCTCATACTCACCGCGGGGCGACGGTTTCAGATCCTGCAACCTTTGGAAGACCTCGTCGGTAAGACGGTAAGCGCCCCCGTTTATGAGATTCCCTGGCTGTTTTTCGCGAATTTCAGTTAAGACGCTGTTTTTTATAACAGGGGTGCCGTATTCGCCGTTGTGATCCCTGTTAACCACCAGTATGGAGCGAGGCGGCATCAGAACCGGCTTCGTGATCAAAAGATCCCCGTTTACAACGATGAAATCCTCTGAAAGATAGCGCTCCGCAGAGCGCAGGGCATCCCCCGTACCAAGGGGCTCACCCTGCCGCACAAAACGGAGGCGCAGGCGTTCCGGCACCCATTCAGGAAGCGCGGGATGCACGGGAGGCAGCTCCTTGCCGTAGGACTCGGCAGCCGCCACCACATCGTCAGCACGATAGTTAACCACCACGCAGACACGTTCAACGCCGTTGTATCGAAGAAAATCAAATACATAGTGCAGAAGGGGGCGATCCAGAAGGCTAAGGGCTGGCTTCGCGAGGGTATCCGTAAAGGGAAACATACGGGTGCCCTTTCCAGCCGCAAGAACCACAGCATCGCATTTCATAGGAAGAAGCAGAAGCAGGGGAATAAAAAGGTGATTAAAGGGGGATTTTAATCCTCAAACAGCCGTTTCCTTGCAGCCTCCAGCATAAGCCTGCGCTCCTCGCGGTAGACCGTCTCCCGAATCTTCTGGACCGCATCAATGTTCGCCGAAATGCTGTCGATGCCCAGGCGTACTAGCCTGCGGACCATGGGCGGATATGACCCTGCCTGGCCACAAATAGACGTCTCCACACCGGCTGCCTTGGCGTGGTGGATCACGTAGGCAATCAGATCAAGCACTGCGGGGTGCAGCTCGCTGAAGTGCTTCTGAACGAGGGCGTTGTTCCTGTCGATGCCGAGGGTGAGCTGCGTCAGGTCATTGGTCCCGAAGGAGAGGAAGTCAATACCCACCTTTATGAAATCCTCAATGCGCAGAGCCGCAGCGGGCGTCTCCACCATGATACCGAAGGGTACCTCCTTGTGGGGGATGAGGCCCACGTGTTGCGCCAAGGCCTTGGCGGCAACTACCTCCTCCGGGCGAATCACGAAGGGCAGCATGACGCCCACGTTGTCAAGACCTTCCTCGTGGAGCTCCTTGATGGCTGTGAACTCCGCCATGATAAGCTCTGGCTGATCCAGGGATCTGCGGATACCGTGCCAGCCCAGCATGGGGTTGTCCTCGTGGGGCTCCTTTTCTCCGCCTTCAAGGTTCCTGAACTCGTCCGTGCGGGCATCAAAGGTCCTGTACCACACGGGCTTCGGGTAGAACTTCTCCGCGACCGTGCGGATGCCCTTCTTCACCGCCTCGATGAGATCGTCGATCAGGTCATTCTCGATGAACCACGCGGGGTGCTTGCCAGTGGATGTGATCATGTGCTCGGCGCGGAGCAGGCCAACACCGTCGGCACCCGTTGCCGCTGCGCGCTCCGCCGCCTCAGGCATGGCCACGTTAACCTTCACCTGCGTGGCGGTGAGTAGAGGCGCTCCGGAAGCTGGACGGACGACCTCCACCTTCTTGGTCGCGCCGCCCTTCTTTATGGCGCCTCTGTAGACGAGGCCCTTGTAGGCGTCGACGGTAATGGTCTCTCCATCCTTCAGGATCTTGGTGGCCTTCTCCGTACCAACAACGGCGGGAATACCGAGCTCGCGGGAGACGATGGCAGCGTGGCAGGTCATACCGCCCTCATCCGTGACGATGGCTGCTGCCCTCTGCATCGCTGGTACCATGTCGGGCGTTGTCATTGTTGTAACGAGAATATCGCCCTTCTGGACCTTGTCGAGCTCTGAAATGTCCTTGATGATCTTCACCTTTCCGATTGCATAGCCAGGGGATGCTGGAAGCCCCTTGAGAATGGGCTTAGCGTCCACATCGCTATCCTCGGACTGCTGCGCCCCCTGGAACTTGCCAATTGTGGTAATGTTCCTCGCCTGGACCACGTAGAGCTTGCCCTTCTCCATGGCCCACTCAATATCCTGTGGGTGGCCGTAGTGCTTCTCGATCTGAGCGCCTATCTTCGCAAGGGCCACAATCTTGTCGTCCGGGAGCTTCTGCACCTTGCGCTTGGAGGCGGGGACGTCTACAACCACGGTACCGCCGTTACGCTTTGGGACAACCATCTTCTTCTGCTCGGAAATCTTCTTGCTGAGGATCTTGAAGCTCTTCTTGTCGACAATGTACTCATCCGGCGTCACCATACCCGAAACGAGGGCCTCTCCAAGACCCCAGCCCGCCTCAATGATAATAATGTCCTCGCCCGTCACGGGGTGCGCCGTGAACATAATTCCCGATACGTCGGAATTCACCATCTTCTGGACAACGGCTGCCAAGCCCACCTTTGTGTGATCGAATCCCTGCTTGGCACGGTAGTAAATGGCCCTTGCGGTGAAGAGGGACGCCCAGCACTTCTTAACGTGCTTTATAACGTCCTGAGCGCCGCGAACATAGAGGTACGTCTCCTGCTGGCCTGCAAAGGACGCATCGGGAAGGTCCTCCGCAGTTGCAGAGGAGCGCACGGCCACCCAGGGCGGGTTCTTTGGGCTCGCGCCAACCTTCTTCGTGAGCTCGGCGTAGGCCTTCTTTATCTCCTCGGCGATCTCTGGGAGCATGGGTGTGGATATGATGATGTTGCGTATCTTTGCAGAGGTCTTTTCAAGCTGCTCCGTATCGTCCACGTTCAGATCCTTGAGCAGCTGGAAGATCTTGTCCTTGATGCCCGTCTTCTCAATGAAGTAGAAGTACGTGTCTGCGGTAACAACGAATCCAGGGGGGATGGGGAATCCAGCACGGGTCATCTCACCAAGGTTTGCGCCCTTTCCGCCCACAATGGGCACATCGTCCTTCGTAATCTCCTCAAACCACATTATCGCCTTCATGCTCTAAGATGGAACCCGGCATTTAAACAGCTTATGAAAAAACGCCACTACTGCCCGATAATTACATTAACAATCATACCAGGCCGAAAAAGTGCAGTACAAGGACCGTACCAACCCCTGCAAGTCCAAAGAGTACGGAAACGATCAGTGTCAGCAAAAACGGTAGATTTACACCGAGGAACTTGAGAATGAGAAACGCGACGATGCCCAGTATAGAGTTGACGATAACCCGCTTCAGGAAGAAAACGATGAAGATGGCGAGGGCCACAAGGCCAATACCTGCGAGCAGCGTCATTGTGCTGAGGTGGACCGTGGTACCAGTGACTGTAGAGAGTGCGCCAGCGGTAGCCTCCGTGGCTGCCTTCGCAGCAGCGGCAACCGCAGATGCGTTTACGTCCACCACATTAACCAGGGGGTAGTATCTGTTTTTCAAGAAAACGGATCCAGAGGTTCTCATGCAGCAGTCCATGTTTTCAGACATAGAGCGGAAGATCGGCCTTGCCCTATACAAGGGACCCAAGACGCCCGAAGAACTGGCAGACGAGCTAAACGAAGACATTAGAGATATACTCGACGGGCTAAAGCGCCTGATGAAGCTCAAAATCGTGGTAAAGGAGGGGTACCCGCCAAAGTACCGGCTCGCAGACCACATCATGGAGGCTGTGAAGCCAAAGGAGCTCGAAGACGTCCGCGGAGTGAAGATTTACGCCGTAATAGAGGTTCAGGCGCTTGAAGAAGCCCTTGCAAAGAAGGCCCTGGAAAAAATAATAAGCTCCCTAAAGAAGGAACCCGGCGTGCACGTTGCTTCCGCAGAAATTTCGGAAATAAAACCCAACGAAGACGGAACCATGTACTCTGGTTTTGTGGAAACCACCCTCGTGTTCGAGGGCTTCGAACCGCTGATGCACTTCCTCTTCTTCTACGGACCGTCCGTCATAGAGGTAAAGGGGCCCGAGAACATTAGCTTCGACATCGGGGACTTCCAGCGTGGGCTCTTGGAGGCGGCAGGAATGATCCAGGGCTACGTCCACTACATTACACGCATGATGACCAGAAAAGAAATCGAAGAATTCAACAAGAAACTGTGGAAACAGATAATGGGCTAAGGCTAGCAGTTCTCGTCTACCGCCACGTTAAAGGGCAGCCACACCCCGAGGGCGGGAATTCCCGCCTTCCCCACAACTTCGAGGGTGAAGCCACCCGTTGCGTTAACCTCAAGGGGATCCAGATCAACGTCTGCGCCCGCTGCAATCGCCTTGTTGCTGTAGCTCGCAACGGTGGCGGTGCTCCCGTTTTCGTCCGCCTTGACGTCCATGTCAAGGGT
>JALVAT010000008.1 GCA_027011045.1 Microcaldota archaeon
GAGATCATCATCCTGGGGAGCATTCTGTGAGGCGGCAGGTATCACCCCAGACGGTTGAGCGGTTGGAGTAGTCTGCTGCGGGGATGAGAGGAAGGCAGAGGGATCTATTCCCATATCAGAAAGCGTCTCGGCGATTTCGTCGGGGGAAAGCCCCTGCTTCTGGAGCTTCTCAATGAGCGCCCGGATCTCCTCTGGGGAAGGCATGTTAATAAGAGGTGTCGCTCCTTTTTATAGGATGGGCGTCCTGCGGCTCCCCTTTGGACCTTGGAAACCACTGCTAAGTGGTAAATACGAGGGCTTCGACATATCGCTCTATCAGAACCCGGACAGGGATCTCTTCTCCGTTCTCGTGGACACGGACGAAAACGGGAAGCCGCGGGGCCTTGTGGTCATCATGTACCGCGCGTTCCTTGTAGACGGGCCTGCAAAGCAACTAATGGAGGGTCTAAACCTAAAGACCATGCTGATAACGAAAAGAAAGCAGGGTCAAACGTACCAGTTCCTTCTGCTGGAGGAGGGGCCAAAGTACATCGGTCTGGAGCCGAAGGAGCTTGAAGATACCTTAGACGCGCTGGGAAACGCCATGTACAAGGATACAGCCATCATCAGAAAGGCGGCAAAGGCAATGAGCATTGCGCTGGCCCAGCTCCGGGACGTACCGCGAAGGGTAGCCGCAATGATGCTTGCAGAGCCTGTCCTCCTCCCGAGCACGTTAGGCGTAGCGGCGGGCGGTAGAGAGGATATGGGCTTCGACAGGGTGTTCCCCATCGGGCGGGCGCGGGACGGAAACGTGGTGAAGGAAAGCATCCTTGAGTTCTCCAGAACGGTGATCTTCGGGGAGCACGAGGCTGCCAGGAAGCGCATCCTTAGAATTCTGCTCGAAAACGCCCTGCTTACGGGGATTCCCGCGGTCGTGCTCACACCGCACCAAGAGGACTTCGGGAAAATGAACGAACCCGCCGAAAGGGGGCCGGAAGGTATGGGCGTGGCCCCCATTGGATTTCCCCGAAAGCTCTGGAGCGTTGGGAACGGGATATACGTAGATCTAAACGTTGTAGGGAAAAACTGCCTTGCGGAGGCCCTGGGTATAAGTTCCGGGGGAAAAGCCCTGGAAGTCCTGGAAAAGTGGATAGATGCGAAGCGCGGCACCATCGAGGGCATCAGGGACATCCGTATGAAACTCACAAGGGCGAAGTACCACGAACTCCAGGCGTTGAGGGTAGTGCAGCACCACCAGGAGAAAAACGGAGAAAAGTTCGGGCGCAATAATGCAACGGAGCTCATGGCGAGGGGCGAAATAGGAGAAGCTACAGTCATAAAGACGGAAAAGAGCATATGGACCGTTGCGGCCCTTGAGTCGATGCTGGAGGCGCTGCTAAAGTTCCTAGAGCCAAGGGGCAAGACGCGACAGCCGAGGATCATGTTCTTCGTAGAGGACGCACAGATGCTCTTCCCAAGGGTTGAATCACCGATCATCGACGAGCTCATGAACGTTGCGGCGAAGCTCGTGGATTACGGGGTGGCCTTCGTCGTGGAGGCACCCAACGAGGCGGAAATTCGGAAGGAAATTGTGGATTTGGCAGAGGCAACGGTAATCACGGTGAACGACAGCGAAGTGGGCGTGCGTCTGCTCACCAAGCGGCCGTACCGCATCACGCTGAGAGAATACGTGTCAAACATCAGTGAAGGATTCCGAGCTCCCTCAGTTTCCGCTCAACAAGCTCCCCAACCTGGCGGTAGGTAACGAGCTCCAGCGGATTCAGCGTTTCCACAATGTACTTGAGCTCCTGAATGTCTTCGCCGGTGAGCGTATTCTTGAGCTGGCGTTTTAAGTAATCCACATCGTCCTGGATCTTTGCAAGATCATCCCTTAGCCGGGATAGCTGATCCTCAAGCTCCTGGATCTTCTTGTCGTCCACGCTGCCGCCGGACGACTGTGCCTTGATGGCGTTGAGCTTCTTGCTGAGCGCCAAGAGATTCCTTGCAAGGATGCGTTCGTTGCGCTTGATAAGGCGAATCTGCTGGGCGAGAAGGCGGACGTTGCTATCAAGGGCGCGGACATCGTGCATAAGGCGCATGAGTAGCTGAGAGTTATCCCTCCCCACGGAAGAAAATGGGGGTAAAGGGTTAATATAGGTGGGGGATAAGTTGTTACCGATGCGCGGTGTCATCGTTGACGTAGACCACGATCTGGGAAACCGGGAACAGACAATCATACGGCTCTACGTGCGCGGGGAAGACGGGAGCGTCCACGTAATCAGGAAGGAGTATACGCCCTACTTCTACGTCCTTTCCGAGAACCCCGAGGACACCGTGCAGAAGATTAGGGAGCTGTCGGGCGTTAAATCCGCTGAAATAGTGGAAAGATTCGTGAGATGGGAAAAGAAACGCGTGATCCTCGTCCGCGTGGCACACCAGAAGTACATCAACAGGATACGGGAAAAGATAAAGGAGATGGGTGGCGAGTGCAGGGAGCACGACATCAACGTGGAGCGAAAGTTCCTATACGAGCACGGCCTGGAGCCCCTGGGTGGCATCGACACGGAGACGCTGTCACCCGTGGAAACAAGGGTGGAACCGGTCATAGCTGCCTTCGATCTCGAGGTTTACGCAAAGGACAGGATGCCGGAGCCCGATAGACCGGAAAACGAGATTATAATGGCCTCATGGGTGGACAGCACGGGCAGGCGGGTCGTGATCACCACGAAGGATATAGAGCGGGACTACGTGGTAAAGGTGGAAACGGAGGCACAGATCATATCCGAGCTTAATAGGCTCATGCGCGAGGTGGATCCCGACATCGTGCTCACGTACAACGGGGATAACTTCGACCTGCCGTACCTGAGGGAGCGCGCAAGGTTCCTGGGCATGAGAATCCCCTGGGGGCGGGACGGCAGCGAGCCACGAATTAGAAGGGGGCCAACGGGCAACACGACGGTGGATATAGCTGGAAGAGCCCACGTCGACGTCTTCCAGATCGTGCAGTTCATGGCGGGGATTGGGGCAATAAACAGCATACACCTGGACCTCGAGAGCGTGTACGAAGCCGTGCTGGGAAAGAAAAAGGTAAAGATAAAGCATATGGACATTGCGGACCAGTGGCGGAGCGGAGATCTCGGTCTGCTGGCGGACTACAACCTGCAGGACTCCATTGCTTGCTACGAGCTCGGAATGGAGTTCCTGCCCCTGTACGTGGAGCTCTCAAGGATCACGGTATCGCCGCTGCCGAACACCACGAGGATGAGCGCGTCGCAGCTCGTGGAGTGGACGCTCATTCGTAGGGCATTCAAAATGGGAAAGGTTGTCCCACGCAAGCCAAGGGAGGAGGAAGTTCGCGCGCGCATGATGGAGACGTATCAGGGCGCCTTCGTGAAGGAGCCCGTTCCAGGACTCCACGAACGCATCGTTGTCCTGGATTTCAGATCCCTGTACCCGACCATCATCATATCGCACAACGTGGACCCCGACACGGCAAACGCACCCTACTGCTCAAGGGAAAATGCATACGTGAGCCCGGTGGGCCACTACTTCTGCAAGGAGCCCAAGGGCCTCATACCGGGCATGCTTGAAGAAGTCTTGGAGCTGCGCTTTGCCCTAAAGGACAAGCTCAAGAAAATGGACAAGGACGACCCTGACTACAAACCGCTCTACGCAAAGCAAAAGGCTCTGAAGATCGTGGCCAACGCTACCTACGGCTATCTGGGGTTCGCAAGGGCGCGATGGTACTGCAAAGTCTGTGCAGAGGCAGTTACCGCCTGGGCAAGGCACTACATCAAGAAGGTAATGAAGTGGGCGGAGGAGCACGGGTTTACGGTCATCTACGGCGACACTGATTCCGTATTCATAAAACTGGGAGAGGATCAGACCCTTGAAGACGCGCTAGCCTTCATGGGGTGGGTGAACGAGCGCCTGCCAAAGCCCATGGCACTGGACTTTGACGGATACTACGTGCGCGGGATCTTCCTGTCCAAGAGACGGAGCGGAAAGGCAGCAAAGAAGAAATACGCCCTTATAGACAAGAAGGGAAGGCTAAAAATAACGGGTCTCGAGTACGTTCGCAGGGACTGGGCGGAGATCGCCAAGGAGGTCCAAGCCAAGGTCCTGGAGTACGTGCTAAAGGAAGGGGATGTAAAGAAAGCCGTAGACTACGTAAAACGTGTAATTGCCGACGTCCGCGCGGGAAAAATCCCCAAGGAGAAGCTCATAATATACACGCAGATCCAGAAGGAGCTCGACAGGTACGCCGCCCGCGGGCCCCACGTTGCCGCAGCGCTAAAGGCCATGAAGAGGGGGGTGCACATAGAGCCGGGCATGATAATCGGCTACATCATAACAAAGAGGGGTTCCTCAATCTCGGATAAGGCAGAACTGGCACAGTTCGTTCGGGAGGGAGACTACGACCCGGAGTACTACGTGGAGCACCAGATTATCCCCGCGGTCCTTCCAATACTCGAAGAACTCGGCTATGACGAGCGCGCTCTTAAACAGGACGCGGGACAGAGGAGCATCTTCGACTTCACGTAAAGAGGCACCAGCAAAGGGATATATAGGAGAAGCACGCAAGTCATTAATATGGCCGGAGATAAGAGAACCGTAACCTTGGTTACCCTGCTGCTCCTACTCCTCTTGATGAATGGAGGTGCGCAGGCGGCGAGCCAGTATAACGTGCACCTGCAGATGCCAGAGGGCTTTAAGGCTACCTATGAGATCATGGACAACAAGCTACTCCTGCGGGTAGACGTGCCCATGGACAAGTTCTGCAGCGTAGACGCCCTCGCTTCACGTGTGGGGGACAACCACTTCGAAATTCGATTTATACCAACGCTCCCGCGAATACCGATCCCGCGCCCCCAGATACCAGAGATGAGTGCGACGGGGGCAAGCAAATCATGCACGCCTCCAGGAGGGATAAAGACTCTAGCATTCACCCTTAGCCTCGATCCAGAGTATCCAGAGGTCTACGTTAAGGGAATACTTGCACCTGTGACCTGGGGTTCCAACGGAGCAGCTCCTGCGCCGCCAAAACCCCCCGTAAAACCAGCCAACTCAAATATAGGAGAATTCGCCAAGGTCAAGCTCCTGGACAGCATGAACGGCAAGTACCGCTTCGACTACACGGTGACTCTCCCCGAGGGCGCCGTGCTGAACCACATTACCTTTTACTGTGACGGACAAGTGGTTTTCGAATCGCGGGATACCCACGGAAGCTTCCAGACGGATAGCCTCTGCACGCTACGGGCGGAGCTGGAGCACCGCGAGGGCGGAGAGGAGAGGAAAATAGAGGGAACCGTGTTCTCACCCAGCGCAGGAAAGCCCGAATGTCTGGCCATAGATGCAAACCTCTTCAGGTACCGCTTCGAGCTATCTAACTGCGAAAAGATGTACGGCTCCAGCTCTGAACAGTGCCAAGAGCTCCAAAGGAAAATTGCCGATCTAGAAGAGAAGGCAAGGAACATGGGATGCGGGAACGTACAGATCGGCGTGAGTGGGCAGGAAGGCTGTAGCGGCGCGATTGCCGGGAAGAAGACCGTACAGGCGGGGCAGTGGACCGTGCACCTCAACGCGAAGGTGCCCACGGCGATAACGGCAGAGGGCAAAACACTCAAGGTCACCGTCTGCCCCACGGAAATGCTGAGAAACTCCTGCCAGAGCGTCACCGCGTTCATGAAAGATGAGGGCGACGACCACTACAAGATAACAGTACGGTACAACCTGGAAGTGCCGCCCGGACAGGTCTGTGCCCAGGTAATGCGCCCGCCAAAACCCAGGAGCTTTACGATAACGCCAAGGGGAGCAGATGTATACATAGAGGTGGAGAAGGAAATAGGCAGGGCTCCGCTTCCCATCAAAGAGGAGCTAAACGTGGAAGAACTGAAGAAATTGCTGGAAAACTGCATAAAGGGCAAGTGCACCATCCCACAGCCGAAACTACCCGAAATCAACACGAAGGATAAGGAAAGCGCAGTACCAAGGGGCCTCGAAATTGCAGAAAAGCTTGCCGAGCAGATGAAGCACATCTCCGAGCACATCATAGTGAAAAACGTAAACGTTAAGCAGGGGGGCAACACCATCGTCATGCAGGTCCAAGCAGAAATTCAGAAGCGGCTCTTCGGCCTGATCCCCGTGCACATACCGGCGGTGGTGGAAGCGGAGGACAATCACGTGAAGACCGAGATGCCGTGGTGGGGGCGGATCCTAAGCATCCTCAGCTGGTAACGCTTTCTTTCCTATTTTTGCCTCTTTCCATTCCTTTTGCCGTTCCGCGTGTCAAAGGCCGCGATCCAGCGACCGAGCTCGTAGGGCGATCTCACAACAATGGCAACCTCCTCCGCAAGGTCGAAGGGCTCCCTGCGAGGGTTACCAACAACAACGGCGGGAACGCCGTCTCTAAACTCCGTTAGGATAACGAGGGCTTTGCCGAGGCGGGAGAGAGGAAAGGGATGACGATCATCCAGGCCCACCCAGCGCACGGGAACGGGGAGCCGGCGGGCAAGGTGGGCAAGAAGAAAAGATGGAGATGCGCTGAGCAGGACGATTTCATACCCGGACTCGTGCAACGCCCGGAGAAACTCAAGGGCACCCTCTGGAACCCTGGCGCGGGAAACGATTCGCCGTGCAATCGCGTTGGCTTCCTTAGGATCCAGGGCATTGAGGATATCGAGATACTGGGACGTTGAGAGGCGTTGGGCAAAATCGTACACGGGCACCAGACTGGAAAAGGGGTATAAAAGCGCCACGGGAAGCATCTTCAGGAAGTAGGGCAGCAATCGAAGCTTCCTCTTGGCCCTCTGGAGCGGGAGCCCGTGTTTCATGAAGTACGTGGCCAGCATGCGCCCGAGGTTGCCATCCACGATCGTTCCGTCCACGTCCACAAAGGCATAGCGTTTCACAGCGAGCACCTAAAAGAGCGTTGTCTGCCGGGACTCAAGTTTCTTGAAACGTCTCTGCTTGAGGGTATCGTAAACACGATCCACAAAGCTCTTAAGCCCCTCTGGATCGGAAACCCGCTGAAGCACCCGTTTCAAAACGAGGTCGTAACGTCTGAGCTCCTCATTCCAGCGGCGCCAGGGGATTCCCCTGAGCATTTCGGCATATACCTTCTCAAAGGGCAGTTTACCGAGGAGCATTAGCACGGCGATGGCAGGGTATCCCAGATAGCCCCGGTACACAGAGCCGTTGTCCGTGGAGCTCACGGCGTCGCCCCGAACAACCACGTGGTACTGGCGGCTGCCATCGGAGGAGATCACGATCCATTCATCCTCGGATATCTGACGAACCCTGCCGTCCGCAATAGCCCCAAGAGCCTCGTAAATCTTTATCTTGGGTGGCAAACGCCAGTAACCGCCGTCATTTCGGGCTGCCAACGTAGACATAGTAATGCCCACCCGTTACAGAAACGCTAAGGCTGGCGTATGCCGGATGGATCACGTAGATGCCGCTATCCACAACGTTGAGGTCCTTTCCACATACATTACAGCCGTTGGGAGAAACCGCAAAGTGTATGAGTGGGGCGAGGTTCGCCTCGGGCAGTGGAATGCTCATACTCTTGGCATGGGCTTTAGCATAACTGGCAACGATATTTACAGTGATGTTCCTGTCGATAAAGAACTTTCCGAGATGTATGGTCGCGTTGAATGTGGGGGGTGTCTTAACAATGGCGCGAGCGATGCGGTCAGCGGGATCTGGGGGCGGGATAAAGAGCTGAAACGCGACGATTCCAATGAAACTAAGTATAATAGCATGCTTTATGCCTGCGGCGAAGCTACCCTCACCCACAACCCCTGCAAAGAGGCCGGCGAAGATCGCCTCGATGAGGGCAAGGTTGAAGAAGATAGTATCCAAATCACCCTCTGAAATTGGCTGATTAAGACCTTGGGGCCCAGCACCGCCAAAGAAGGACCCGAAACCAACGCTCGGCATGGAGGGGATCTCGGGGATGAGGACCGTGGCCATTACGGCGGTAATGATGAGGAATATAATGTAGACAGAGTAAATAGTGCTAATGAAGCCGCTAAAGCGCGCCTTGCGGTCCTCCCTGAGCGCGTACATCTTACCAGCGTCCTCAGCCACGGTATCCAGGGTATCCGCGAGGGCACCCCCTGCAGTGTACGCCTGAAGGATGAGTTCCACGGATGCCTTGATCATCTTGCTGCCGGTTCTCGTGGCGAACCTACGAATCGCCTCGTCAAAGGGCACGCCCCAGGAAATGAGGGTTGCAAGGCGCTTTACGTCTGGGCTAAGGGCCCCGTAGTTTATCCTCGAGACGTTCACAACCGCCTCCGGCAGGGAAAGACCTGCACGCACACCGTCCGCAAGATCCTTCAGGAACTGGGGGAAGTAGCGCTCCTTCTCCTGAAGGCGCGCGTACCGCAGGTATATAGCCACACCAACGGGCAGAATAAATGAGAACACTGCAAGGAACGTGAACGTATACAGATACGGCGTGTTCCTGTAGTTCTGAATACCGTAGAAGAGGAGAGCAACGGACACGATGAGGGATACAGCTACAACGATCTGGAAATCACTGGGGCGATGCAGCCGAAGGAAGATCTCGATGCGTTTCCTGATCTCCTTGAAATCAACCATCACAGAACCTCCTTGGGCCTGCTGCTGTTGGCAACGGCCAGGAAAACGAGCCCCAGGATGGGAACTCCGAAGTACACGATGAAGAGCAAGAGTAAACGGGGTGGAAGTCCGAAGATGGAGCCACCAAAGAGCCCCATGAACACGATCATGAGCACGCCGATGATGGGGGCAAGGACGAACCCCACCATGAACACCTCCGTGAGGACCCCCAAGTTCTCCATGGCCTTGCGCTCCTCACGCTCCTGAAGCTCCACGAGCTGGCGAGCCTTTTCCGAGAGGAAGGCGCGCAGATCGCCACCGCTGCGTAGGGTAGACACCACGCCCCAGAGCACGTCCGCCCACTGACGGGAAGGGGAAGCGCGGGCTGCGTCCGAAATCGCGGTGTACAGATCCTTGCCAAAGACCTCCACGTCGCGCACGATGTAGGCACATTCCTTGGAAATCTCGCCGTACTCCTTGAAGTTTACGAGTGCCTTGAAGATTGCCACCGGGGGGATTCCCGTTCCTGCAAGGGTGCTCATGTGGGTCACGGCGTACGCAAGACGCCCCTCAATATCAGAACGCCGTTCGTTGGCAACGTAGCTGGGGTACCAGAGGAACAGAAACGCAGTGAGGCCGGCTAAGGAAACACCGATCACCGCACCAAGACCGATTGCAACGGGCACAGGATATCCGTAAAACACGGTCAAAGCAAAGGCCGCAGTGGCCCCACCAAGCAAAAGGACGAGGAGAGATGCAAAGATCATCCCCGCAAAGTACTCCTCGACGGAGTAGGGAAGACGGGCTACCTTGAGCTGCCTGGCAAAGCCCTGAAGCTGTGACCTCCGCCGGTGAATGAAATCCCCGAAGAATCTATATCCTGTCCTCAGAAGAGGCTTCAACATAACCGATTTCCTCCAGAAGCTTCTCAGGCTCCTTGTAATAGCGAGCGATGATCCTCCCCACGTCCTTGTAGTAGCGGATGTTCTTTTCCTTCATCCACTTGAGCACGTAGGCCCTGCGACGGAGCTCCCCCCACACGCTGTCCGGAGAGATACCGCGCTCCTTTATGATCTTGTCAAGGATGTAGCTCTTGTCCGACTTGAACTCAAAGCGATCCTCGCCAGGGATCCAGTGGGCGAAAAAGTTTGTGATGGGACGCTTGGTCTTCATATCAACGCCGATAACCTCGTGAACTTCCCTCAGACGGCGTACGTCAATACCGCGAACCTTTGCACGCGTCATGAAGAGCACAATATCCAAGGCGTGGAGAAGGGACGCGGGCAGGTTGATTGGGGGCGTTGTCAGGCGGTCCACGAGCGTATCGAGATCCTCCGCGTGAATAGTTGCGAGACCGGGGTGTCCCGTGGCCATACCCTGGAAGAGCACGTAGGCCTCCTTGCCACGGACCTCTCCCACCACGATGTAGTCTGGACGCTCACGGAGCGCTGCCTTCAGTAGATCAAACATCGTTACCGCGCCACGGCCGTCCGTACCCTCTCGGGCAATCTTCTGCACCCAGTGTTCATGGGGGAGGCGCAGCTCCGGCGTATCCTCGATCGAAACGATCTTCGCCTCGGGCGGAATGAAGAGGGAAAGCGCGTTGAGCAGCGTTGTCTTTCCCGAAGCAGTCCCACCGGAGATGAGAATGGATTGTTTGTGCTCGATGGCCAGCCAGAGGTATGCCGCAAGCAGCGGAGGGATCGTCCCATAGTTTATGAGGTCCGTGATGGTGAGGGGATCCTTTGTGAACTTGCGGATGGTGAAGGTACTCCCACGGGTTGAAATGTCCTTGGTCACGGCGTAGGTAGCCTGCACACGGGAGCCATCGGGTAGTGCACCCTCGAGGAGGGGATTCGCCACGGAGACGTGGCGCCCGCACATCTGGGCAAGCTTGACAATGAACCTGTTGAGTTCTTCGGCGCTCGGGAACATTACATTGGTCTTTAAGGACCCATACTTCCGGTGGTAGACGTAGATGGGAATTCCCGGCCCTATACAGGAGATATCCTCGAGGTTTGGATCGCGCATCAACGGTTCTATCCGCTCGAGCCCCGCAAAGTCCCGGACAACGTAGTAGGCGAGCTTATCCTTCTGCTGCTGCGTGAGCTTAAATCCGTAGCCATCTACAATCTCGTAGAACTTCTGGCGAATGTACTGCTCAGGATCGGCGTTTTTCATGAGATCGTAGGCGCTAACATCGATAAGATCAAGCAACAGGCTCTTTATGCGCTCCAAGGCCCTCTTCTCCTCATCCGTGAGGGGAGGCTCAATAACCTCGTAGAAAATAATGCTCTCGTCGTCCTTCCAGTAAATGTGGGCCTCCGCAAAGGGCGGTATGAGGGGATAGCGTTCATCCACGTTGCTCACGTCAGGGGGTGCCCACTCCGATGGGACAGCCTTGCGCAGATCCTCGGGAAGGCTGTGAAGTGCCACGGGAACGTTGCCCATGCCTTCGTCCCCCTGGGGGCCAGATCCGCCTGCCGACAGATCCTCCACCTTCAACTCGTCAAAGGCAATGATGGGGGTGGACTCGTCAACGGGGGTCTTCGGCGCCGACGCCACGGACCCTGCATCAAGACTCGTCTCAACTGCTATATCCGAGCCGGTATCGTCGAGATCGCCAACGGCCAGGGAGACATCATCGATTGCGGCAAGGTTCTCATCTATATCGATCTCGGCAGGAGCGAGCGCATCGATGGCCAGGTCAAGTCGCGATGCCCTTCGCAGAAGACGCTGCGCCGCACGGATAAGTGCATCGTCCACAGAAAGATATGTGCGTGGTGATTTTTATTAGGATCGCAGCCAGTAGAAACGTGAAATACCCGCGGGTGCTCGGCGTAATCCCCGACGGAAACAGAAGATACGCCCGTAAGGTGGGTATTAGCCTTGCCGAGGCGTATACGCTCGGTGTACAGCGGGCAAAGGAGCTAATGACATACATAGCGGAAAAAACACCTGTGGAAACGGTCTACTTCTATACGCTCTCCGCGGAGAACATTGCAAAGCGCAGCAAGCAAGAGCTCTCCATTCTTTTCCAGCTCTTTAAGAAACAGCTAACCGAAGTCCTAACAAACAACCCGTGGGACGCACGGATAAGGTTCGCCGGGCGGAGGAGCCTCCTCCCCCAAAAGATACGGAATCTCATGGACGAAGTGGAGGAAAAAACCGCCAACAAGGATGGGCCCACAATCATACTGGCCGTAGGATATACAGGACTCCTGGAGATCGTGGACATGGCGAGAAGGGTAGCGGAGGACGTGGCTGCAGGCAAACTACGGCCGGAGGACGTTGACGAGCGGGCAATCATGGAACGGCTCTACGTGCCCAACGCACCCCAGGTAGACCTCCTCGTAAGAACATCTGGGGAAATGCGCACCAGTGGATTCCTCCCCGTGGAAACACTCTACGCGGAGCTCGTATTCTACCCGAAGCTATGGCCCGAGATAGAGGAACAGGACATCAAGGCAATCCTAGAAGAGTACGCAGCGCGCGAGAGGCGATTCGGGAAGTAACAGGCAAAACACGGCCTTTAAGGAGGGAAAGCACGCTGTCCATTGCTCCATACCGGGAGAGTACTTCAGATAGCTGTGTTTCAAGCCCGTCAATGGCGTTCGCAAGACCGGACGGGCCAAGTCGATCCAGGACGCGCCGTAGAAGGTAGTGGGCGAGGAGCTCGGGGTAAAGACTGTAGAGATATCTGTGCTGGTAAACGGATATATCCCCAGATACCATGGCGTCGGCGAGCAGATCCGCCGCGCGCAGCCCAAAGGAGATGCCCCCTCCCGTAGTCGCCTTCACCTGCGATGCGGCGTCCCCCAGAAGGGCTGCATTGCCATAAACAACGCGGCGAAGGGGCGCATCAACAACGATAGGCCGGTACTGGATACGGGCAGGAAGCGGCGCCCCAATATCCCCCGCCAGGGATCTGAGAATCCTCGGGATTTCCCTTGAACGCTTGGGGTCCACTGCCGTGCCAAGCTCAAGCAGATCACCGCGGGGAATCACCCAAGAAAAGAACATGGGCGCCCTATCATCAAGGTATATCGAAACGCTGTGATCCTCCGAGAGCTCAGAAGGAACAAGGGCAATTGCGCCGGTGAGCACCCTCGGGGTGCCCCTCAGCATCAGGCGAAGGGGATCGCCGGAACCCGCGGCACCCACCACGTAATGCGCCTCTGCCAAAAGC
>JALVAT010000009.1 GCA_027011045.1 Microcaldota archaeon
ACATCTCGGTGGTTACCGCGGCGGGGACCGACCAGTTGCCCGTTGCCGCCAGTAATATGCCCTGGAGCGCCCCCAGAACGCCATCGGTCCACTTCCTTCCCCGGATACCCCTGTACGATAGGGCGCCGGCAGCGATGCCAAGGATCACATATCCCATCGGTTCCATGAGCTACCTCTCCCCTACTATTCTGTGTTTTCTGTTTTTGACGTCTATAAGCACCGTTTTCGGGCCGTGCATTTGCTCCACAGCTGCTACGAGATCCTGAAACTTTGTTAGCAACGTATCTGACGTCATTACCACTGCTATCTGCGGCTTTAACGCATACAGCTCTGCTACAGCCCCTAATCGCTCTCGGTTGCTGCCGAACTCCACGTTTGCGGCGAGGAATAGGTTATTGCCGTCTAACCAGGCTACCTCTGCGGAGGCTGCCCAGCGCCGATATCTGCGCACCACGGTGAATGCGAGGTCTTCTCCCACGGAGGTGATGAAGCGTTCCAGTTCTTCCCTGTCGAAGGGATTCGAGACGCGCTCGGCGAAGAGCCTCCAGTCCAGGAGCGTTCGCACAATCGGATCCATGCTTTAATATGGTGTCCTCCCCTTTAACAATATGGCATACTTTAGCGATGCCGAGGGGGAGTGGCTTGTTCGCACGGCGCGCCGCGTGCTCGAGCACTATTTCGAGACGGGCGAGGTTTTAACACCACAGCCGCCGAACGATAAGCTTGCACAGCCCTTTGGCGTTTTCACCACCCTTAAGAGATACCCCTCCGGCGAGCTGCGCGGTTGCATTGGCTATCCAGAGCCTATTAAGCCCTTGAACAGAGCTCTTGCGGAGACTGCTGTGCTTGCAGCTACTCAGGACCCTCGCTTTCCCCCAGTCCGCCCAGAGGAGCTTGAAAATCTCGTGGTGGAGGTCAGTGTTCTTACCCCGCCCGAATTGCTGGATGTCCCCAAGGGGGAGCTGCCCAAACTCGTGAAAATAGGCCGCGATGGTTTGATAATCCGCTATGGTCCGTATTCAGGTCTTTTGCTGCCCCAGGTGCCCGTGGAGTTTGGGTGGGATCCCCTTGAGTTTCTGGCACAGACTGCAATCAAGGCGGGGCTACCCCCCGACGCGTGGATGTGGCCGGAGACTAAGGTGTACCGCTTCACTGCGGAGGTCTTTGAGGAGGAGTATCCGAAGGGGCCCGTGCACCGTGTTCCGCTACTTGCTGATGAGCACGACTGGTAGCACGGGTTTCCCGTTTATTACAACCTTTGCCTCGGAAACGATGTCCGTTATCGTGCTACAGAGCTGTATCTCTCTGTTTTCGTCGGGGTATATGCTGGTTTCCCTCACGGTGCTCGCCACACCCTTGCCGGTGAGCTCTATTCGCAGGGATATCTGCCTGTTTGTCTTGTTGCGCACCCATATCGGTATGCAGAAGTCTGTCGGGACTGCGTAGAGCATCTGGGCGCTGACTACGATGGTGTTGAGGTCCTTTGTGACGCGCACCTGCTGAACACTGGAGTATACCGTTTCTAGGACCCGCCCCATGGTCTTTAGCGAATCTTCAAGGTAGAGAACCCTGCTCTGAAGGGACTGATTTCTCTGGAGCTGTGCCTGTAGCGCTTCGCTGACGAGCCTGTACTGCTCCTGCAGTTTGGCAGTCTTTTCGGTGCACCCTGCGTTTGCCATACTGTAGCCTATGATGTAGAAGATTGGAGCGGAGATGAGGATGCCCGCCGCGAGAAATGCGAGCGCCTTATTGAGGTGCCGGTCCTGCTCCACCCGCTTCGCCCTCTTCCTCGGGTATGTTTCCTATGGGGATCTCTATGGTTCTAACATCCCCATCCGGCGTCTTGTAGATGATTGTTATCGTTCCAACCGCTTCCTTTGCGTCCGCGAGCTGCTGGATCCACTGGAGCTGGCTCTTCTTCATAACGGTGATCATCCCCTTGAATATGGCATCTACGGGCTCAAAGCCTGCGCTCCGGAGGGCCTCTATGGTCTTTATGACCTCTTCCTCAGCGTTCATCTACCTCACCGAAAAAATTTGGTCGGATCTCCTCTTTAAACCTTGCAATACCCCTTTTTACGTGGATGTTTTCCTCCAGCTCGCGAAGCATATGGCAAACGTGCTCCGCAGCTGGGACGATATTGTCGTTGTCGGCCATTACGACGCCGACGGCATAACGAGCACCGCCATAATGGTTTCTGCGCTCCGAAGGCTTGGAAAGAGTGTAGACTTTGTGAATTTAAAGCAACTGTACTCCGACGACGTGGAGAAAATTCAAGATCTTGGAGAGTATTTGGTTTTCGTGGATTTTGGCGTTGGTCAGCTTCCCTTTTTGCGGGAGAACCTCGAGAAGCCCTTCATGATTCTTGATCACCACAGGATTCCCCCTGGTGAGGATCACCCACTCCTCCTGCACCCCTCCTTTGCTGGAATGGACGGCGCCCGCGAGATCAGCGGGGCTGGTGTTACCTACGCCGTTGCCAGATACCTGGGGGATAATGCGGACCTGGCAAAGCTCGCGGTGGTCGGTGCTGTTGGGGATCTCCAGGCCCGAGACGGTTTAACCGGCTTTAACAAGGTAGTCTCCCTTGCAGATGCCGTTGCGGCCGGTGACATCTTTGCCTATACAGATCTTGCGCTTTACGGCCGCGTATCCCGTCCGATCCCCTATATGCTCCTCTTTTCCACGGATCCCATCCTTCCCGGACTCACGGCGAACGAGCGGGGGGTCTTCGAGTTCCTGGATCGAGCACACATACCGTATAAGGATGGGGACCGCTGGCTGCACTACGTGGATCTCAGTGAGGAGGAAAAACGGCATCTCTTCTCGGAGCTCGCTGTGTATCTCATGCGCCGCGGCTGGTCCCCCGAGCGGGTGAAGCTGCTCATGGGAGAGGTCTACGATCTGCCCAAGGAGGATCTCTACTCTCCGCTTCGCGAGGCGAGGGAATTCGCCACCCTGCTCAACGCCTGCGGCCGCCATGGTTACCCTGAGATTGGTGTGCGCGTGTCCATGGGTGACCGTGAGGGGTGGTACCGCGAGGCCCTTGCGCTTCTGAACCGCCATCGTGAGGCCCTACGCCGTGGAATCCAGTGGGTGGAGAGCGTAGGCGTTTCCGAAATGGAGTACATCTACTACTTCCACGCGGGGAAGGTAATCCCCGCTACCATAGTTGGAATCGTTGCAGGAATGGTCTACGGCTCCGGTATTGTCCCACCAACTAAACCTATAATCGCAATGGCTTACGAGGACGAGGACTACGTCAAGGTTTCGGCGAGGGCTACTAGAAGACTCGTTTCGCGAGGACTGGACCTCTCCGTGGTTATGAGAAGGGCGGCCGAGGCCGTGGGCGGTGAGGCGGGGGGACACAAGCCCGCCGCCGGCGCAAGGATACCCCGTGGTTCGGAGGACGAGTTCCTATCCGTTGCAAACCGTGCCGTCGGGGAGTTACTTGGCTTTCTTTAGTCCGTACTCCTGGGCAATTTCCTCCACGAGTTCCTTGATCTCATCGCTGGCGCCGTGGACGCTATAGTACTCGGGGCGTGGTATAGTCTTCTCCACCGCCTGTCTAAGCATGTACTCGTCCAGGAAGTCAAAAGCGTACTTCGGGGCCATATGCCCGAAGGCTATGCCCTTTTTCAGGGCGATCTGGGTGAACCTGGGTGCGTAGTGTCCTCCGCCCACTCCTATCGCCGTGGGTGCATCCACGGGCTCAAGCGCTGCCAGTATTGCCTCCGCCACCACTGCAGCTGCCTCCTCGTTCTGCCACTGCTCTTCGGTGCTTCCCACCTCCACGAACATTACCGGTACGTCAGGGGTGGGCCCGTGGTGGGTAACCTCGTAGGACACGGAGAATCCATCTATCTGGTGTTCCTTTAGATACTGCAGTGCGGCGAGCATGTGCTGCGCGGGGGCACGTGCGAGGGTTCTGCTCTCCCCGCCGTACATCGCGTCGCCCCAGTTTCCCGTGGTGTGCACCGTTAGACAGGGTATTCCCGACTCCGCCGAGTGCCTTGATGCGAAGATGTAGAGATCAGATGGGTATCGCTCCGCCAGCCAGTCAGCGTATATGTGCTCGGAATCGATGATTATGAGGTCCGCGTTCTTGTACTCAAAGACGTGGTAGTTCCCGAAGGTCTTCTCGGTCTTCTCAAAGTAGTTTTCCGTTAGGTACCTACCCATGAGGTTGGAGGCGGGGTCCCGCTTCGATATGACAATGGTGGGCATGTAGTGATTATCCCTAAAGCCTTTTTGAACCCCCGCTCAGATACATACGTGAGGGGCTGGAAGCTCATACTCCTGGCGGTCATAATTCTGGGCATTTGGTACTACCACAGCGGACCCCACGGTGTTCCCAACGTTGAACCGCCTCGTCTGCCCGGCACGGGTCCAAAGCCCACTGGCGCCCTCGAGCAGAAGGTAGCTTCTGATGTTCTGTCCGTCCTCGGGCAGAATCTTACCCTCGACCATCGCTTCGCGCGGAAGACGGACAACACGCTCGTCCACTTTCTCTACTACAAGCCTCTACCCGATGTTAATCCCGATCAACTCGCCAAGGGCCTTGAGCAGCGCGGATACAAGATTCTCCACGTGACCGACACTGGCTACTGGGTAGTGGTGGCCCGCGGAGAGCTTAACGGCTCGGAGATTCAACTTTCCGTGTATCCCAGCGCCGACAAGAATTTCCTTGTTATTTCTGCCCAGTACGTTTCTCCCAAAACATCCTAGTCCTGTAGTACTCCCTTTCGGCGTCTAGAAGAGCCCTCCAGAACTCTTCCTCACTGTACGGCGTCCTAAGTATCCTTGCAGCCCTTGTGGATCCAACGCCTGGCACCGCCATTGCTATGATTGCCTTCTTTCCAAATTCCGCTACCAGTTCTGCGCTTCTTATGAGCTCGAGCATCTTCTTTTCGTCCCTCTTGGTGAGTCTCTTTTTCCCTATGACTGCAGACGCCTCCTCGGGGTCGTGTACCACCGCCAGCAAGCTTGAACCACAGCGTATGCACTTCGGCCGCTCTGGTAGATCCTTCACGCGCCGCTCCATGGTTGCGCCGCACGACGTACACACTAGATGAACCTTCTTGTCAAGTATGCGCTCCCTGAACATGTCAAGGATCGCCTTTTCGGGGGTATCCGCGTTCACAAGCTCTGGCACTTGGAGTGCTCGGCTGAGTTCTCTCTTTGAATATGCGCTCAGGTTGTTTGCCATGGTTATCCGTTTCTTTCCCCCTCTTACGTCTACAAGGAGGTCCTTTACCGCCTCTATGTCCAGCTTCTCCGTAAACAGCTCCTTTAGCGCCTCCCTGTATACGGGCGAATCCGCCAGGGCGTCCACGAGCTTCCGAACGTTTATTTTGCTTAGCTTTGCGTTTTTGCTTATCAGGCCGAAGCGTTGGGCCACGTGCAGGAACCTCGATATGAATAGGCGGGTTTTTGTCACGTAGTTTTCTATGAGGATTTCCACGAGCTCTGGGTTCAGCGATTCCATGATCCTGCGCACGTCTTCTGCCTTGAAACCCTCGCTCGGGAATTCTATTGTGACGGCGTAGGGGGATGAGAACGTCCTTACGGGAATGCCGAATTTCCTGTTTATTTCCACCGCCAAGAGCCGTGACAGTGCCGCGTTTCCCCTGCTTCCCAGCGGTGCCAGCACAACGGCGAAGCGATCCCCCACCTCGACCCGCACCTCGTCTGGGCGCGGGTAGTCCTTGAACGCGGGGCGCACCTTCTCTATGTCCCCCAATTCCGCCACGTTTCCGATGGTTTCCATTCTGTCGGCAAGTCTTCTTCGTTCCCTTGCCACGTCCTCGGCTACTTCCCTCTCGACGGGTATCATCTCGCCAATCCAGGCAGGTATTGCGCCTGCCAGGTCCGCGGACGGCTCCACAAGTATTCTTTCGTCCTCGATGGCCACCACTCGCCAGGGCCTTCCCTTTACCACAAAGCTGATCCCTGGCTGCAGGTACTCCACCACGAAGTCCTCGTCCAGCGTTGCAATGGGCGCTCCGCTGATGGTGTCCACCACCCTGTAGCGCTGCTGGTCCGGTATCATGCTCAGGTGGAAGTAGTAGTATCTCCACGTATCCCTTGATCTTCTTATGCGATCCCCCATGCGCCTGAGGAACATCTCCGATTCGAGCTGCCGTATTACGGACTCCAGCTCGTGGATTTGGAGGCCCTGGTATGGAAAGGCGCGTTTTACAATACGGAACACGCGCTCGATTTCTATTTCCCCAAAGTCCATGAGAATTCCGGCTACCTGGTGCGCTAGCACGTCAAGGGGCTTTTCCTCCACCCGCGGCGCCTCGACGTATCCGGACAGCGCCCTTCTCGTGATTACTGCGGCTTCCGTGAAATCGTCCGGGTCGAGGGCGATGACGTAGCCCCTTGAGACGCGATCCCAGCGGTGCCCAGCCCTGCCAACGCGCTGCAACAGCCTTAATGCCTGCCTCGGGGAGCCGTACTGAACCACCGCATCCACTTCACCCACGTCAATACCCAGCTCCATGCTGCTTGTGGCTATTAGGTGTCGTATCTCCCCGCTCTTGAAGGTCTTCTCTACCTGTAGCCGGACATCACGCGAGAGGGACGAGTGGTGGACGTCAGTGGCTTCGTGTAGCGCCGAGAAGTATAGGGAAAGTTGTTCCGCCATGTTTCTTGTGTTTACGAAGGTTATGACTTGTTTGTGCCGTTCTATCACCTTCTTCAGGAATTTTAGGCGCGCGTATACCTCAGGAGATATGCCCAGGCGCTTCGCTTCCTCCCTGTCCGTATCGTCGGGCGTTGGGTAGTGCACCGTTATTTCATAGCCCTTTTCGTGTCTGGCGTCCACAACTACGGGTTTTTCTCTGCTGCCCACCAGGAACCTGCTCGCTACTTCCGTATCTCCGACCGTTGCGCTTATGCCGATGCGCTGAAACTCCCCAGCCCTTTCAACGAGCCGTTCCAGCCCTATAGCCAGTTGATAACCCCTTTTCTCCGCATACATTTCGTGGATTTCGTCGATTATAACGTACTTTACGTTTTTCAGGTGTTCCCCCATCTTCTTGGCGGGCAAAATTGATTGCAGCGTCTCGGGCGTTGTTATGAGTATGTGCGGCGGTTCCCTTGCCTGCTTTCCCCGTCGGTATCCGCTTGTGTCCCCGTGTCGCACATCTACCCTGAACCCGAGCCGTTCCCCCCACCAGCGTATGCGCTCCAGTAGGTCCCTGTTCAGGGCCCTGAGGGGGGTTATGTATAATAGAGCCACCGGCTCTGGGCGCTCCCTGCACATCCTTGCCAGTATTGGGATCAGTGCAGCCTCCGTTTTCCCAGAACCCGTGGGTGCAATGATGAGCGTGTTTTTTCCAGAAAATATGGAGTTAAATGAAAGCCTCTGGACTAGGGTTGGTTCCTTGAAGCCCCTTTCTTCCCATAGCTTCCTGATTTGCCCCTCGCAGTCACCACTCGCCCTCGTCGTCCCACTCATCTTCCTCTTCCCAGTCCTCTTCCCACTCTTCCTCGTCCCAGTCGTCGTCATTTTCCGGCCACTCGTCCTCTAGCTCCTTCCAGTCGTCTTCGCTGAGCTCGTCTCCGAATTCTTCAACATTCTCCTCAGCAGGGGCGATTTCGCCGTCCTTGGGCGATTCCGCCTTCTTCTTTCGGGCGCCAGGCATGGCGATCAGGTAGTAACGGCTGAGTAGGGTTTATAAATGTCGTAGTCTGTCCTTTAAATACTTGGACTGCTCCAATTTTCCATATGGGTGTGTTTCGCAGGGTTCTCGCGGACGGATTTGACCTGGGGCTCCTTGTCCTGGTTGCGCTCGTTCTTTACGGAATCGGTCTGCTCCTCGGCCCCGTAATTGCTGCTGTTCAGTCGTCTTATACCCTTGAGATAATCGCGTCCACCAATCCCATCTTTGCCCTCAAGCCCGCGCTCTCCGCTGCTGTATCTACGGTATTTTCGAGCCTTCTTTATCTGTCTGCAGTGGTTGTGTACTCCCTTTTCATCGTTTACCTTTCAGCTCTAGTTATTTCCTGGATATCTAAGAGGAGAACGGACTTTCCCGAAAACCCCTTTGCCCACGCGCTTCACGTTTACCTTCGGTTTATCGTAGCTGGTATAATCATCGGAGCACCCGTAATCTTTGCCTTTGCCCTAGCTGTAGCCATTCCCAGCTCCGCCACGGGGATACTGATATCGTTTTTGCTCTTTACGATCTTTGCAGTGCTTTATACTGCCTTCGTAGCCCCTGTGCTGCCCGCCATTGTTGTGGATAACCTCGATGTTCGGCGTGCGCTCTCCGACGGTTTGATTGTGGGCAGGCGCGCCTGGTGGAAGATAATCCTCTATTACATTGGGGTGGCAGTCGTTACATCCCTGATCCTCGCAATCTTCTCCTGGATCGCTGGATACGTGCCCCAGCTCGCTGACCCGCTTCTTTACCTGTACGAGGCAATTTCCTTCATCATGTCCGCCGCCGTGATAACCGAGGTGTATATAGCGGAGACCCGTGGTGAGTAAGTATGGAGCAGATAAAGAAGGCACTGGAGAATGCGAGGGCTCAGCGCCACAGGCGGCTCTTCGTGATCTCTGGAGACTGGCGCAAGGGCGTTAAGGTAGCTGGAAAGATCCTCAAGCTCGCGAAGAACTACGTGGGCAAGGACCTGGTTTACTTTGCCGAATTTCCCAAGGATTCGGATATTGGGGAGCGTAGGTTCAAGGAGTTCGCCAAGAGTATTCGGGGCGTCGGGTACATCGTCCAGAAGAAGCCCTTCGCGATAGCACAGTCCGTTCTTGGAAAGACCTTTGACGTGCTCGTTATAGACGCCCACGAGAACTTCCCCCCGCGGGATATCGGTATTATGGTGGAGACCGTCCGCGGACCAGGTGTGATCATACTTCTGGTACCCGAGCTCACGGAGTGGGCGCGCTCAAAGCTTTTCTTCCACGAACAGTACGTCGTTACTCCGCCGTATTCCGTTAATGACTGTAGGGATATTTTCCTCAGCCGTGTAGTTCGTAAAATCATGGAGCATGATGGTGTCTACGTCCTGACGGATGAGGGTAAGGTTTTCAAGGCGCCTCCAGAGCCGGAATCTCCGGAATCAACGAATAGGGATATCGAAATCCCGGATTCCACCGTTTTCCCGCGCGAGATATTCCAGCTTGCCGCAACACAGGATCAGGTTAACGTGCTTAAGGCCTTCGAGGAGAAGTACGCCGATAAGAAGCACGCCTTCGTCCTGCTGGCGGATCGCGGCCGCGGCAAGAGCGCTGTGGTAGGGCTCGCCCTTTCGGCAATCCTGTCCAACCACGACTGGCACGTGGTGGTCACTGCCCCGTCCTTCCAGAACGCAGAGGAGATTTTCCACTTCGTAAAGAGGGGGCTTGACGAGCTTGGCGTGAAGTATAAGGACAAGGGGCGCCGCATAAAGGTGAAGGGGAAGGGCGATCTCGTTTTCCTGGAGCCCTTGGAGGCTGCTGACGAGCGTGCCGATCTCCTTGTGGTTGATGAGGCCGCGGGCATCTACGTTTCCGTCCTTCAGGCACTCCTACGCAAGCACAAGCGCATCATCTTTGCCACCACCACCCACGGCTACGAGGGAACGGGCCGACTTTTCCAGTACCGGTTCCTCCCGAAGCTGCAGGAAGCCTTCGACGTGGATATACTCCGCATGTCAGAGCCCATTCGCTACGGGCCGGGCGACCCCGTGGAGCGCTGGCTCTACGACGTTTTCCTGCTTGATGCTGAGCCCGCAAGCCTTGATGAGGAAGATCTCCGTGCAATCGAGGAGGGCAAGCTTAACTTTGTTCCCCTCGACGTGGAGAAGCTTTTCCTCGAGCAGGAGGATCTTCTGCGCCAGTTCGTAGGGATCTACGTTTATGCCCACTACAGGAACAACCCGCGGGATATTGCAATCCTTGCGGATGCCCCCAATCAGAGGGCCTTTGCCATAACGCTTCCCAGCGGCAAGGTTGTTGCGTCGCTGCAGGTTGCGGAGGAGGGCGGGCTTCCCAAGGCCGTTATTGACGCGCTGCGAGCCGGCGAGATTGTTCAGGGCAACATAATCCCCGACCTCATGCTGAAGTACTACGGGTACGACAACTTTGCCCGTGCCAAGGGACTGCGCGTCGTCAGAATAGCGGTGCACCCTGAGTATCAGGGCCGTGGGATCGGATCCTTCGCCCTCAAGCACCTCATCGACTATGCAAGGGAAAACGACTACGCATGGGTGGGATCCGTCTTTGGCGCATCCCGCAAGCTCCTGCGCTTCTGGCTAAAGAACCGCTTTATTCCTGTACACGTCTCCCCCAAGCGTAACCCCGAGTCTGGTGAGTACTCCACCGCGGTTCTCCATCCGTTGAAGAACAGCATTGCTGACATCGTGAGGGCGGCAAACTTCGGTATGAAGCTTCGACTTGCTTACGAACTGGATAACTTCTACAGGAACATGGAGCCGGAGGTTGCCCTCGAGCTGTTTTCCTCCGGAGAGCTTCGCAGGGTTCCAGCAGACCTTACGACGCCGGAGAAGCGCAAATTGAAGCGGTACGTGGAGGGCGGCCTGCACTATGATGCGCTCTCCGAGGTAATCTACCGGATTACCATAAACTACTTCATAGGGAACCAGGAACCACCCATGGAGGAGCGCGACAAACTCTATCTCATCGAGAAGGTCTTGAAGAAGCGCACGTGGAAGGGCGTGGGTGACGTCTTCCACAAGGATCCCATGAAGGTTGCCCGGCGCATGGACAGAATACTCCTGGGACTCGCGCGCTGGTATCTGGGTGAGCTGTCTTGATGCTCCACTTCGACAGGCGATATTTGCGGGACATCGTATCCGGAAAGAAGCGCATCACAATCCGCTACGGCCACCGGTACCGCGTGCGACCCGGCAACATCCTTTACCTTGCCGTTGAGGGTAAGCCCGTGGCTCGCGCCAAGCTTACGGAGGTTACCGTTAAGCCTCTTAGGAAACTGACGGCACACGAGATTAAAATGGAGGGTTACAAGTCCTTTTCAGCCCTTCTCCGCGCTCTCCGCCGTCACTACCCGCGCATTACCCCCGATGACTACGTGACTGTACTCAAGTGGAAGCTCATCCGCTGATAAAAACCCTTGCACCCAAACTTATTCCGTGGATCTCTTCGGACAGAGGCAGAGCACCATACTCGTTCGCCCCGAGGTGCTCGATCCCGACTACGTTCCCGATGTTCTTCCATTCAGAGAGCCGCAGCTGCGCGATATAGCCACATCTATTGCCTACGCCGTTGACGGGGGTAGATCCACAAACCTCTTTGCCATCGGCCCGCCCGGCACGGGTAAGACGGCATCCTTGCGGTACGTGCTACGCGAGCTACGTTCCTACTCACCTCTTGTCCGTCAGGCGTACGTGAATGCGTGGGTCCATCGCAGCCGTTTTGCCGTGCTCAGCCAGATTGCCGTTCAAATAAAGAGCCCCGTTCCCAGGCGCGGCTTGGCTGCGGACGAGATCTTTTCCTCCATTGTTGACACGATATCTTCGAGCAGGGGTGCAGTGATCGTAGTGGATGAAGCAGACCGTCTATCCAATGCGCAGGATGTTCTTTATGATCTTTCCAGGCTGAACGAGTTCGTTGATGTTCCACTCGTGGTCATAACCGTTGCGAACACCGATTATTTCCTCTCCCGCTTAGATCCGCGTGTAATATCCACCTTGTTCTCTCGACGCGTTGAGTTCCCCAAGTATACTGTGCCCCAGCTTAAGACAATCCTATACGAGCGTGCCAAGCTCGCCCTTGCACCGAATACGTATTCCGACTCCGTTCTCGGTCTCTGCGCTGCTGTGGCGTGGAAGCGGGGTGGTGACGCCCGCGTGGCTATTTCCTGCCTTTATGAGGCTGCGGTTGCTGCTGAGTCTGAGGGCGCTGACCGCATACTGCCCGAGCACGTGCGCAGGGTGTCGGACAGGGTTGCCGTTCCCGAACCCGCGCTCTCCGATCC
>JALVAT010000010.1 GCA_027011045.1 Microcaldota archaeon
CCGCTAAACCAGTGAAGCACAACGGGAACGTCCGCATGCGCCTCAAGGAGGTCAAGGACGGGCCGGTGCGCCCTTCTGCTGTGGACCTCCACGGGGAGCGAGTACTGGTTGGCGAGCTCTATCTGCCTTACAAAGAACTCCTTCTGCCGATCCTTCTCCTCCCGCGTCTGGGCGAACTTGTAGTCTAGTCCGATCTCACCCACCGCGACGACCTCTTCATCGTTCCGCTGGATCAGCTCTTCAACACGCGACACCACGTCAAAGGGCAGCCGCAGGGCGTACTCGGGGTGAATTCCAAGGGCTGCGCGGACAATATCGTAGTTTCTGGCTAGCTCCAGGCAACGTTCCGCCGTCTCCAGCTCCTCCGCATTGGATACGATGAGCTCCACACCGCAGTTCAGCGATCGAGAGATCACGGAGGTGGGATCTTCATAGGCGTAGAGATGATTGTGCACGTCGACCAGCATATAAACAGCTTGGGGCGAAAGGGTTATTATGCAGCTGCTGCTCACCACCATGGTTGGCCTGGAGGAGGTCGTCGTTGACGAGCTAAAGGAGATGGGCCTCCGGGCCGAAAAACTAAGAAACGGACGTGTACTTGCAGAAGGATCCGAGGAAGACGTTGTACGGCTGAATTATATGGGAAGAACCTTCGAACGTGTGCACATCGTGCTGGACATTGTTCAAAACGTAGAAAGTCTGGATGACGTGTACAGGGCGGTCAGGAACGTTGATCTGGGGGAATATCTCAACCCCAAACTGACCTTTGCCTGCAGATCTGACCGAATGGGTGAGCACGAGTTTACATCCTTGGACATTGAACGCACGGCGGGGCAGGCGGTGGTCGACTACTTCCTGGAAACCACAGGGGAGCGCATAAGGGCAAACCTCACGAACCCCGACGTCATCGTGCGCGCAGACCTTGACGGAAACACGCTCTACATCTCCATAGACACCACGGGGTACGAAGCACTCCACAGAAGGGGCTACCGCGTCTACGACCATCCAGCAGCGCTCAACGCTGCCCTGGCATCGTCTATGATCCGCGTGGCAGGCTGGACGCCTGACGAAGGGCTTGTGGATCCCTTTGCAGGGGGAGGAACAATACCCATAGAGGCAGCGCTGGCGGCAAGGCGGGTGCCGTGGTTTCGGTTCAGGACGTTCCTGTTGGAGCGCCAACCGTTCATAGACCCGTACACGGTAAAGGAGGTGCGCAGGGAACTAGCCGCACAGATTGCACCAGAGATACAGGTAGACGTGCGGGGGGTTGAGCTATACAGGAAACACGTAAGGGGTTTTGAAGAAAATGCGAGAAGTGCTTGCGTCTACGATACGGTAAAGATCATCCAGGGCGACGCAACGAAGCTAGAGGAGGAAGCAGATGTAATCGTGACGAATCCTCCATACGGCAACAGGATAGCAAACCCCAGGGTCGTGAGAGAGCTCTACTTTGGCTTTGCAAGGCGAGCTGCAGAGCTGGGAATACCACGGATTGTTACGATCACCAGCAGATGGAAATGGATGGAAGACGCGCTTCAAAACGCGGGATATCGCATAGATAAGAGCAAATTTGTCCTCTACGGAAAGCTCCACACGCACCTCATCCGGGCACGGTTGTAAACCGCCAGGGGAAGACATATATAGGAGGGGCGCCCATTAGGATCGTGGACGTCGAGGTCACCGTGGTCGGTGACGTGAACCCAGACCTGCTGTACGCCGTGGATCACCTGCCGGAGCAGGGAAAACAGGTCATCGCAAGGGAACTGCATGTAAAGCTCGGGGGAAGCGCCGCCAACGTCGCGGTTGCACTCGCCAGGCTCGGGGTTCGCACGAGGTTCTACGGAGCAGTTGGAAATGACGTGTTGGGAAAGTTCTGTCGACACGAGCTCCGAGCGGCAGGGGTCGATCCAGTGCTTACTACAGTTACGGCTGCCACGGGAGCAACCTCCGCCATGGAGACCCCGGGGGAGCGCACCATGGTATCCTTCAGGGGTGCCAACGAATTCTTGGACACTACCCACGTAGACCCCGCGGGCCAGTGGATCCACATAAGCGGCTACTGGCACCTGACCACCCTGCGGCCAAAAATAGGGGAACTCCTGCGAATCTCCAAGGAAAAGGGGTTAATCACCTCAGTAGACATGGGCTCTTGGTCCGATGACTGGTCGGAAGCCAAATATCTCAGGAATGCCGTTCTAGCTGGATCCGTGGACTTCCTTCTGATGGACGAGCAAGAGCTTGCACGCCTCATGGACAAACCCACCGAAGAGGCCATCGAAATCGCGCGTGCCCACGCGTGCATAGGCCTGCACCAGGGGAGAAACGGCGCAACGATCCTCTGCAGGGGCCTCGAGCACCACACACCCGCCTGGGAGAACATAGAGGTGAACGTCACCACCGGGGCAGGGGATACGTGGAACGCGGGCTTCATCTGGGGATATCTACGAACGAACGATGTTTCCCGGGCCTCTGACATTGGAATGGCTGTGGTGGAGTTCTACGTGGAAAGGGGATACCCGCCCACCGTTCACGAGCTAAAGCGCTTCGTGAGGGAAAAAATGGGATCCGATGCGGTGGAGTACCTCGTCCCACGATAAACAAAGAGTAAGCAAGGGGCAAAAAGCAAGAGAAAGGGAAAAATCAACCCTTCACAATGCCCGCCCGCGCCTTGCTGATACCGCGGCGCATCTCAAGGAAGACAAGCTCCCAATCATCCATGGATACTTCCGCACCGGTTAGTTTGGAGGCGCGGCGGGCTGCGTAGGCAATTACTTGGCGGGAGCGCGGCGGTACCGCCGCGGAAAGGAACTCTGCCCCTGCCCGCCGCTGATAGTCCTTTATCTGAGACGCCAGGCGCTCGACCTCAAGGGAGAGCGCTATTCCATAGGTGTGCTGGTAGAGCTTGGGGATGAGATCCTCTGCCCAACGGCGGTGGAACCTGCAGAATCCAGCATTCTCAATGGCGAGCTCTGCGTGGAACCGCTGCCAGGAAAGGGCGCCGAGCTCCTCCCAGCTGCTGAAGCGATCGCCGTAGTACGTCATGAACTTTCCGTAAAGGGGCAGCGGCGCGTAGAAACCAGCAACGAGGTACTGGGGTGGCGTGATACCACCGTGAACCACAGGCTCCGTTTCTCCCTTTTCACCGAGCGGGATAAAGGCAGGAACGGAGGGCCCGGCAGGGAACAGGCCCACAGCACTCTTGTTCGCGAGGGGAAGGGCACCCTTGGCTATGAACTGCAGGAGCACGCGGGCAGCAGTGGCGTTCTTCTCAGCGTCGGCGCCCGGTGCCAATTTCGTCTCAGGAACGCCCCCAATGTCGATCTTCCCAAGGTCCCGGAGCTCAAGAAGTGCTGCAATAACGCCTCCAGCCTCTATTGCATCGAAGCCGAGGCGGTCTGCAACGTGTGCAAC
>JALVAT010000011.1 GCA_027011045.1 Microcaldota archaeon
GGTTTGGGGCTGAAA
This sequence comes from Microcaldota archaeon, assembly GCA_027011045.1. GTDB lineage: Archaea > Iainarchaeota > Iainarchaeia > JAADDC01 > JAADDC01 > SZUA-1452. The sequence continues at coordinate 16 of JALVAT010000011.1, forward strand.
GCCCCAGGGCCGCGCTCGCGCGGCGCACTGACTCCGTCAGGCGCGCTCGGAGGAACTCCGAGTCGCCAGAGAAGCTGGCCTGGGCCCGTGGCGTAGCCTGGATAGCGCGTCGGGTTCCGGACCCGAAGGTCGGGGGTTCAAATCCCCCCGGGCCCGCTACCAAAATGGCGAGTGTCGAATTCTTCGCTGCGGACAACCAAAAACCGACCAGAAGATAATTAGCAAGAAAGGAAGCATAAGAAAGGGCAAAGGCGAGAGTATAGAGGGGTAGTAGCCCCGCCCGGATTCGAACCGGGGTCTCGGGATCCAGAGTCCCGAATGCTTGGCCGCTACACCACGGGGCTCTCACAGATGCGGCCGTAATCATCATTGGAAGAAAGGGTTAAAATCCTACCCCATGAGCCACCGCACGTAGAGAACAACAGCCACAGGATCAACGAGCCAGAAAAGGGTGTGCAAAATGTCAAAGGAGAAGAAACTTGACGTGTATTTGACGAGCACGTAAACGCGCATCAGATTAAACAGGAGCAGCGCAAGGGCACCGAAAACGTAGACCCTCCAGCGGCGCAGGGGCAGCTGAAAGTATCGGAGAAGTGCAAAGAACAGGGAAAGGGACACTATTCCCATACACTCGGGCAGTATCTGGAAACGATGGTAGCCACAGACCACGAAATCGCCATAGGACGGACATCCGGTGAGAAAACTCACGATGCGGGCGTACCAAGGAGCCAACGGCAGGAAGAAGTAGTGGAGGATTACGAGAATCAGAAAAAAGTACAGCAAGAATGTAAGGGCATCACCAGGGCTCATTCTTCACACCAATCACGTAGCCGATAATGTTCGCAGCCCTGTGGAGGAAGGGGGTAATCAGTATAATCAAAACGGCAGCATCGGGGGAGGGCACACCGCCAAGGGCGAAGGCGCCGAATATAAAGTCCAGCTGATCTATGAGCGGCGCCGGCGCGCCCCTCGGGAGCCCAATACGGCGCTTGGCGAAGGACGCTGCAGCGTCACCAAGAAGTGCCCCGAAGGCTATCAACCATGGATTGTATGAGAGGCCAAAGAGGGGAAAAACGAGACTGCCCGCAAGACCTCCAAGCAGAGTGCCAATGATGAAGCCCTCGAAGGTCTTTCCATCCCCTAGAACACGCCGCCCGTCCGACCAGCGCCTACCAAAGTCGATGGGATGGCGGCGCGGAAAAAATTTGGAGAGTGTGGCCGCGGGATTGGCCACGTATGCCGGCACAACCCAGAGGATCTGCGGCCAGATCATGCTGCTGCCTCTGCAGTGGCAGTAGCTTCGGAAGCGCCCTGCTCATTGGGGCGCTGAAGGACGCGCACCTTTGCAATCTCCATCTTGCGGATGGGTGCGATCTTGTTGGCAGCCTGGGCGATCTTCTGGGAAAGATCGCCGATGACGAACTCCTTCATGAGCTCGTCGGCGCCGAGCTTCTTGGCGCGCTCCTCGATCATCTGCTGCATGATCTTCCGGATCTCTGTGGCCTGGCGGTTGGATACATTTACTGCAGTCCATGTGATGGCCTTTACGTGAAGAACAGCGCCATCGCGAGTGGTGACATCGAAGACGTGCTCTATCTTCGATGAATGCCTCCTGGTGAGCCTCTTGATGTATGCGTTGTCGATCTCGTAGCCCTTGAACCATGTTCTGGCCTCAGAACCCACAACCTGCTCGATCTGGAACCAAAGAATGTAGTGCGCATGTCCAATGCTACCAGTGAGCATGGACGCGGGAATCTCCACGGTTCTACCGTAGAGGAGCTTCTCGTCGGAGGCAGCGGTCTCGCCAACCTCCTTTTCATCCCAGATGCGTGGAGCTATGATCTTGTACCAGCGCTTGAGCTTCCAAGGATCTACCACGCGAACACGCTTACCCATGTGATCACCCTTTTTCCTTCAGACGTGCGCGAGCCACCAGCTCGTCCGCACTCCTCAGCACAGCCAGCGTATCGCCCTCGAACCTACGCACCTTGCCGTGTATGGAAAGGGTGAGGATCATTACCTCACCAGCACAGCAACGGTCTCAGGCGAGTACTTCCAGTTGGCAGGAAGCTCGCCCTTCTCCTTGTAGTAGTCAACAAGGCGGCGGATCTTGGACTCGATGCGGATCAGCGCCACCTTGCTGTGCATATCCTTCTTGTGGGATTCGAGGTGCTTCCTGACACGAACAGCCTTGCGGATGAGTGCCATGAGGTCCTCGGGGATCTCAGACGCGAGCCCATGCTCCTTGAGGATCTGGCGGATCTTCTTGCCAGTAATCGCCTTCACAGAGGGAATTCCATACTGATCGCGAAGGATCTGACCGATCAGCGCCTGAGTGTATCCCTGCTTGGCGAGCTCAACGACGAGGGACTCGACATCCTCTGGTTTTGCCTGGACCCAGCTGGGAGGAGCCTTGGACGGTGGTGGCGTCGAGCCAGACTTACCCTTTTTTCTTGCGTGCATTCGTGCCATGGACTATCCCCTCTCCAGGAGAAAAGGACCAATATCAGCTGGGGCGTAGAGTATAAAATGCTTACCATCGCCAGGGGAAAGGAGGTGGAATCATAACCAAGAATCACAGGTAGCGGGCGCGACGCTTTACCTCATCAACCCTGCGAAGGACCTCGGGAGCGCGGGGAAACACGGAGCGATACCCCTCCAGGAAAAGGGGCCAAGCGTCGTCCATAACATCGTAATGGGTAGCCTGAAAGGACTTCTCAAAGCATACCAAATCCACGGCAAAGTCCTCAATGGAATCCGATACCTCTCCCAGCCCGAAGTCGATGAAAACCAGCTTACCGTCCCGGATAATAATGTTCGACGTGGTCAAATCCCCATGAACGATTCTATTGCTGTGAAGGGTGCCAACACTCCTCCCAACATCGCGCATAATGCCGATATCACCGCCAGAGAGAAGGAACTCCTTGACGCGTGTGCCCGAAACGTACTCCATCAGGATCTCCATCCGCTCGTCGTCCACGCTGTAAACAACGGGTGTCAGAACACCAGCACGCCTCGCACGGTCCAAAAGCCGCGCCTCCCTGCGCGTTCTTGTCCTGCGAATGTGGAAATCGAGCTCCGGAATGCGATAGGGTTTTGGAATGCGGCGCTTCAAAACGGCGGGCTTGCCATTATACTCCGTAAGATACAGCTCTGCCTCTGCACCCTTCTTAATGAGCTTCCCCGACGCCACGGAACAAAATGGGAGAAAATAATTAAGAGGGACGTTACACAATCCATAGGTGCGGGTACCCAAGAAACTGCTGGCAAAAATAGCCAAGGAACGCATAGAACGGCTTTTCCAGCTGGCTGAAGAAAATGCAAGAACGCATCCGGAGCGATCGAAGAGGTACGTGCAGCTGGCCCGAAGGATAGCCATGAAATACAGGGTGCGGATCCAAAAACAATGGAAGAGGCGTTTCTGCAAGAAATGCGGCACCTTCTGGGTTCCTGGGGAGAATTTCATTGTTAGGCTCAAGCCGGAACCCCAACCACACGTGGAATATATCTGTTTGGAGTGCGGAGCTCGCTACAGGATCCCGTATCTGCGGGAAAAGCTCGCGCAGCGAGATAAGCAAAATGAACATGATGAGGAAACAGCCTCGAAATCTTAACTGCGGGGGTTATTGTAACTACGTTCCATGGGGATACATATGGAGGGCGAGGGAGCGCTAGGCGAATTCTCCCTGGAAGAAGAGGGAATGGGTAGAACAGAGGAGCTTGTAGCGCGGTTCGAGGAATTCTTCCGTCTAGCATATGAGAAGGAGCTCCAGGAGTATTTGAGCACCCACCCGAACGCCAGAAGCGTTGTAGTCGATTATAGAAAGCTTGAAGCCTTTGACTACGACCTTGCGGACGCGCTACTGGACGAGCCCAACGTCTACTTGGACGCCATGGAGACAGCGCTCCGCAGAATGGAGCTGCCCGGGATCGAGCCCGGGACGGAAATAAAGGTCAGGCTCACGAACATACCGCCGGACAGGACGATCCTCGTCCGAAACATAACGGCTGATTACATAGGGAAGATTATCGCCGTAGAGGGACTCGTACGACAGATTTCAACCGTGATGCCACGCCTTGTGGTGGCACGCTGGGCCTGTAAGAAGTGTGGGCGAACCTATGACGTGGTTCAAGAGGGTCAAAAGGTAAGAAAACCGTACGCATGTGTCTGTGGATCTAAGGACTTTGAACTCCAGCCGGACGAGTCGAAGTGGGTGGATTTTCAGCGCATTCAGATCCAAGAACCAATAGAATACCTGCGCGGTGGCGAACAGGCGAGGTTCATTGACGTATACCTCGAGGGAGACCTTGTAAACACGGTCAAGCCCGGAGATCGCGTGAACGTGGTAGGTATCCTCAAGCTCCTGAACCCAGAGGGCAGGAAAATAGTATACGGCAAGTACATCCACGCAATTTACATAGAACCGGTCCAAAAGGAGTTCGAGGAGCTGGAACCAACCCCTGAAGAGATAAAGAAGATAAAGGAGCTCGCACAGGATCCGGAAATTTACGAAAAGCTCAGAAAGTCCATAGCTCCAACGATATATGGGCACGACGAGATCAAGGAAGCCGTTGCACTGCAGCTCTTCGGCGGAGTCAAGAAGGAGCTACCGGACAGAACGCACATCCGTGGAAACATCCACATCCTCCTGATGGGTGATCCAGGTACGGGTAAGTCGCAGATCCTACGTCACGTGGCGCAGATCGCCCCGAAGAGCATATACGTGGCTGGAAAGACGGCGTCAGGTGCTGGACTTACGGCAACGGCAGAGAAGGATGAAATGGGTGAAGGCGGCTGGGTAATAAAGGCTGGAGCCCTGGTGTTAGCGTCCGGCGGGATTGCGGCCGTGGACGAGTTTGACAAGATTGATGCGAAGGACAGAGCGGCGCTGCACGAGGCGATGGAGCAGCAGAGCTACCACCACGACTTCGAAATCATGCTGGCGGATAGATCTAAGGCGAAAATAGGCGAACTGGTGGACAAGCTCATCGAAGCCAACAGGGATAAGATCGTAAGGGGGAAGGACACCGAAATACTGCCCGATCCCGGTGTGGAGCTCCTTGGATACGACCTTAAGAGCAAGCAAATAGTAAGAGTAAGGGCAGATCGCGTAAGCAGACACATCGCCCCGGATCACTTCATACGGATCGAGTTTAGCAACGGCAGAGAGATAACCGTAACGCCGGAGCACCCGGTAATGATATGGCGGGATGGCAAAATCGCAGAGGTGCCCGCAGAGCGTGTACGGACCGGAGACCTTGCGGTTGCGGTGAGAAGGTACCCGACGTTGGAAAAGCCCTTCGACAAGACCCTCGCGCGGTTCTGGGGCTTTGTACTCTCGGAGGGATTCACGTATAAAAACGAAGGGAACGGCTACTACGAGATCGGGTTCACCAACACGGACAAGGAGCTTGTAGATGAGTTCGTAGGTGTCGTGAAGGCATTGGGGCAGAAGTACAGCATACAGGTTTCAAAAAGGGGTAGAAACAAGCCCCTTTACACCGTTCGGATCATCTCCAAGGACTTCTATGGGAAAATGATGTCACAGTTCCCGGAGGCATTCCCAGTAGGGGAGGGGCGCCCAGCACTCCTGAAGCGTATTCCATCACGAATACTTGGCGCCGATGAGGACGCGAAGAAGGCATTCCTCAACGCATACTTCAAGGGGGACGGCTTCATATCGCCGCTTCGAACAGGGTTCATCACGGCATCGAGGAAGATGGCTGAAGATCTGCAGGATATGCTATACAACCTCGGGATATACTCCTACATAGCCACAGAGGACAGAGCGGGCCGGGAATACTATAAGGTTGTTATCTCTGGGCCCGAATCGCTCGAGCAGTTCTACGAAATTGTAAAGGACGATAAACGGTCCGAAAGAATCCTGCAGCTAGCAGAGCTGGCAAGGAAAAAGTCCAACCATAAGGATCCGCTTCCACGGGAGCTGGTAGTCACATTGAAGAACACGCTCAAGGCGCTGCACATCGACGACGGCGTCCTCGGCAATAACATAAAGAGGGAGCAGAACGTACACCGCGAAACCGCCGAGAAGTATGTACACCTCATAGAGGAGACCATAAGGGACCTGGAGAACGCTCTAGAGAGGAGAGACGTAGGCACACTCGCACGCTTCGTGCAGATAAGGGCCCTGGCGAAGAAGACGGGCATCCCAGAGTCCACGCTGCGCTACAGGCTCAAGAAGAAGGATGAGAACACAGTGCACGCCCTCGAGAACATGGCCAGAGCCCTGCTGGAAAGGGTAAAGGAAAACGTCCAAATACTCCGCGAGTATATAAGCGGGAACATACGATTCCTGCGCGTGAAAAACGTGGAACGCGTCGAGAACAGTGGATGGAAATGGGTTTACGATGTAACGGTGGAGCCGTATCACCTCTTCGTATCCCACGGACTTGTACTACATAACACGATAAGCGTTGCCAAAGCGGGAATCGTAACGACGTTCAAGGCAGATACGGCAATCTTAGCAGCGGCCAACCCGAAGCACGGCAGGTTTGACCCCAACGAAAACCCAATCACGCAGATAAACATAGAGCCCACGATTCTGTCTCGTTTTGACCTTATGTTCATAATACGGGAGAAGCTGGATGAAGATAGGGACAGAAAGATCGCTGAGCACGTGCTGAAAACACATTTAGCAGGAGAAAAGCGAATGGCATACGAAAAGGGGGCCGACGAAACGCTTACCCGTGAAGAGGTCGAAGAGGCTGAAAAGCACGTGAAACCGGCCATAGACATCGAACTTCTAAGAAAGTACATCGCCTACGCGAGGGCGCACGTTTTCCCGGAGCTCAGCGAGCAAGCGATGAAAAAAATTGCAGACTACTACGTGAAGCTCAGGCAGCTGGGAAAGAAGATGGGGACCGTGCCCACAACGGCAAGACAGCTGGAAGCGCTCATCCGCCTGGCGGAGGCGTCTGCAAGGGTAAGGCTGTCCCCCATAGTGACGGAGGAGGACGCCGAAAGGGCAATACGGCTGGCGGAGAAATCCATGGAAGAGGTGCTGGTGGATAAGGAAACGGGGGCGATAGACTACGACGTCCTCACCACGGGAACAACGAAGAGCAAGCGTGAGAAGATGAAGATCATACTGACCATAATAAAGGACTACACCCGTGAGAACGACAGCATGCCCTACGAAGAGCTCCTAGAGCAGGCAAAGGAACTCGGACTCGACGAAATGGAGGTAAACGAACTCGTCGAGGCCCTGAAAAAGAATGGAGACATATATGAGCCCAAGCCAGGGCTGCTCAGGCCCGTGAGTCCCTCGTAACAACGCGGGCATCCACGGCGAGCGCCCCGTCTGGCAGGGCCATCAGCGGATTAACGTCGATCTCCTCCCAGCCCTCCGCAGTGGCAACGAACCGAGAGAAGCGCACAACGATGTCGCGAAGCGCCTCAAGGTCCACTCTCTTCCCGCGGGCACCCTGTAGGATCTTCCTGCCCTTTAGGTCGAGAACCATCTCGTCAAAGTCCTCGGGGGCAATGGGGGCCGCCCGCGCAACCACATCCCGGTAGACCTCCACGAAAATTCCACCCAGGCCGAAAAGCACCACCGGGCCGAACTGGGGATCGCGCTTCGCCCCAAGGAAAACCTCTACGCCGCTCACCTGCTTTTGAACCATTACCGGGGAATGAAAGCGGTCAAGCATCCTATAAAACTCGTCCAGGAAACGGTCATCGCTATCCACGTTCAGAACCACGGCTCCGGAATCAGATTTATGGACGATCTCGTCCGAAATGGCCTTCAACACGACGGGGTAGTGCTGACGAGCGAACTGTAGGCCCTTCTCGGGATCTCGCGTCACAATGGCCGGAGCAAAGGGGATCACGTCCTGGAGGAAGCGCTGGGAGTCCCAAACGTTCAGCACCTTAGCCAAGGGCTATCCCCCCAATGATCAGCACGATGCCGAGGGCGAAGAAGATTGTAGCCAGGAGTTTGGACGCTGAAAAGTAAAGGGAGGCGCCCATGGACGCCAACCCGAGCGCTGGAAGGAGTATGCGAATCCAGCGGATGGAAGAACCCTTGACGTGCATCTGTGACGACTCGAGACGGGCAACACGACTCTCAAGATCATAAACCTTCCTTTCCAGGAGAGAAACACGGTCTTCAAGGCGCGAAACCTCAGAAACGTAGGAATCAAGGCTCTTCCGCAGGAAATCGTGGAGGGTCTTTTGCGCAAGCGTGAGCTTCTTGTCAACCTGGCCTGAAAGCTCCCTGAGTATATCTTTCTTCGCCTGCTCTATGCGGATGGTAAATTCGTCGCCTGCAATCTCCCTGATTTCGTTTCTAAGAACGCGAAGCATATCGCGCTCGGCGAGGAGAATAAGCTTACGAGCATCCTCCTCGGGAATTCCCATGCTCGCCAGGGTATCTATAATTTCCTTTGTGGAGGCGCCCTGGCGGATCATTCGCTCAATGGTGGCGATGATGTCAGGCATGTTGAGAATAAGATGTCAGGATATTTAAGGTTATCAGGACAGCCCTGCCTGCCGGGCGGAGGTCCCTGCCTATTCCATCCCAAATCCCTTCGCGCGGGTAGACCTGACCTCCGCCCGGCTATTCCGCTGTGGGCTTCTTCCTAACCACCCCCTCCGTCCGCATTCGTAGAACAGCTTTGAGATATTTAATGATAATGTTTAACCACCGGTAGTGACAAAATTATATACATAATCGGTAATGCGGGGTCAGACAAGGGCAGGAACAACAAAGGCGAGGAAACCAAGAGCAAGAGACATCAATAGCCACACCGCGGAGTTCCAAGCAAGGATCTTGGAGCCGTCCAGCGGAGGAACGGGGAGCATGTTGAAGAACCCAAGGAATGCATTAACGCGGAAGATGAAAAAGAGTGTGGAAGAGTAGTGGGGGAGCACGGGGATCAAAACCAAGGTAATGATCGCCACAACAAGGTTCATTAAAGGACCTGCGAGGGAGATGAGGCCGTCATCCCGCCGGTTAGGCGTGCCGAAGACGTAAACCGCTCCGGGAGCAGCAAAGACAAAGGCGCCGTTGGTTACAATGGCAAGGGTGAGTGCAAAGAGAAGACCGTAGCTCCAAGCCCTGTACTCGGCGTGGTAGCCAAGGGCGATGGCAGTAAACTTGTGTCCGAGCTCGTGAAAGATGAACGCGGTTAGAAGCGCAAGGGCATACGTGAAGAAGTACGAGAAAAACGTCTGGGGATGTAAATTCCACGCGAAGGCAATGGACAGGGTAATCCACGAGATAAAGAGGTCTCTCAGCTCCCTTGCGCTCAGCATCAGGTTTTTATGGAATGAAAAGCATTATAATACTGCCATGGACAGAAGAGGACAGGTGTCCGCAGAGCTCCTTATTGTAATCGCCATAATGGCAGCCCTTGCGCTACTTCTCGCTCAGCAGCTCACGGGGAGCGCGAAGGATCTAAACAAGACGTACTCGCGCAAAATAAGCGACATAAACAAGCTGGTGAACAGTATTTGAAGGGGCAGGTAGTCGTAGACACGCTCATCACCGCCGTGGCAATCGCCGCGGCCGCTGCACTTATTCTCGGGAGCTTCCTTCGTATAGAGGAGCTTGCGGTAATGGGTATCGAGCGACAGAGGGCCAGGGGGACCGCGGAACTCCTGAGCGAGTGGGGAAGAGGCTGCAACATCCAGGATGTGAACATAGACTTTCCCTACGACGTTAACATGGTCTGCGTGGGCGGAACTCCGTACATAAGCGGACCGGGGAAGCTTTACAAGGTTGAAGGCGCCAGCTGCATCAGAAATGGACATGGAAGAACCATAACCATAGCGAGCTGCAAAATAGAGGTGCGTTAGCAGCGGGAAACAACCGTCATCGTCACAGGGTCTGTATAAAACCTGCATTTGCCAAGGGGAACCACTCCGGAGTCGATCCTAACGGAATCTGAATCCCCAGCAGATATTAGGGTGAGCAGAGGGGACACGTGTATTATCGGGGGCTTAAAGAAGAGGAGCAGCGCTGCAAGCACGATGAAAGCAACGATAATAGCCTCAGCGAGCAGAACAAAGCCCCTCATGGGTAATCCCTCAGCACCTTTACCTGAACAACGGCTGCAGTGCGAACGTATCCGAAGATGGGCACAGATCCGGCACGGTCACCGGTAAAGCTACAACCGCTGAGATCCACCGATAGAAGACCAAGCAGGGAAGCGGTATCGCCCCGAAGAGTGCAGGCGTAGTCGGCCAAGGTGGGAACGGCGGGGATCTGCGAGATTGCGAACATAAGGGCGAGCACAAAAGCCGTATAGATGAGCAGTTCAGCGGATATCAAGGGAAACCACCCCGCAGCCAGGGAACGCCATGGCTATAGCCGCGCCAGGAGAACTGCACGTTGGAAAGGGTTATTTCGACTCGAGGTGGAGTTCCGGGATACACGGCAACAACAGGCGGATCAGAGGAGAAGGAAACACCATACTTGGACCAAGAAGCTGCCCAAGTAGTATAAAGACCGTTCACCAATGCCATACAAACGTCTAAGCGCGTCATACCCGGGGGTACGGGAGCTGCTAGGCAGCGCTGAGCCGCGTAATCCAGAAACTGAATGGTGGCAGCGTCGAAATCATGCACCAAATACGTGTACCGCTCACCACGGGCATACGCGGCGAAGGCGGCGTCCAGATCATACACGATGGCGGAAGATAAGCTGACGCGCAGAAGAACCAGCAGAATGGCTACCCCGAGCGCAGCAGCAAGGAATCCACGCCTCAACAGAAAAAAATAGGTAAATTCTGGTTTATTACTTTATCTTCACGCGATAGCCCTCGCCCTCGGCACGCTCCGGAGCCCTCTTGGGAACCACGATTTCAAGCACACCATTGCGATACTCTGCCTCTGCCTTCTCGGGAATTACAGGCTCCGGTAGCCGGATCACACGATAGTAGGACGCGTAGGAGCGCTCGCGAAGATAGTAGTTCTTTCGCTCATCCTTCTTGTCGAACTTACGCTCTGCACGAATGATCACGGAGTCCTCCGTTACGCGAACGTCAAGATCCTCCTTGCGAACACCAGGAACTTCCACGACGATCCGGAAGACATCACCCTCGTCGATCACGTCCACAGGGGGCGTAAGGCTGCGCAGCTCGTAACTGGGTGCACGGGTGAACATTTCGCCAAACATTCTGTCGATGTACTCGTGGAGCCTGCGAATTTCCTCGAAGGGGTCGTACATGGGCTTCACCCCCGAAAAGAATCAATGATAAAGGGACGGAAAAGGAATGGCAGCCGACAGGAGGGACCCTAGATGATGGTCCATCTCCCGATCATGGCCACCACCCCCTTTCCGTCCAATATTATTATCTTTATGTCAGGTTTTTATATTTTTCGTCGATAATTTTTCAACGTGGAGCGCATCACACTACAGAGGAAGGAGCCGCCATACGAGAGGGATCCAGTAGAGGCGCTGAAGTGGCTGGTAACGGTACTGGGAGTGCCAGAGCGGTTCGCAGAGACCTACGCAGAGATCCTGCAGAGGATAGCCCGAGAGGGAAAGAGCTCAGGGATACTGGCAGAGGAAATGGGCGAAAAGAGGACTTCCCTGGTCTACCACATAAACAAGCTCATAGCAATGGGTATCCTCGTCAGGAGAGGGCGGAACATTGAGCTAAGGGCCTCCAGCTTCGAGAGAACGGTGAACGAAATAGAGGAAGACGTCCTGTGGCTCCTGAGGACGATGAAGGCAATCGCAAGGGAAATTGATGAGGCGCTCGGACTACCAAGGAGGTGATATAAATGGTATATCTGAAGGTAAAGAGGGCTTACGATCGGGATGTGGGGCGCAAAGTCGCGAGAATCCCCTCTGCAGTCTTCGACGAGCTTGGAATAAAGCAGGGTGACGTCATACTCATCCGTGGAGAGAGGGAAACCGTGGCAAAGGCGCTCAGGCTTGCCCCAGAGGATGAGTACTACAACCCAAACGTTATACGCATGGATGGCACACTGAGGAAGAACGCGGCAACGAGCATAGACGAGGTCGTCGAAGTCGAGAAGGCAGAGGTCAAGAGGGCAGAAGAGGTTCTGCTCGCACCACCAGAGGGCGAGTACCCGCAGGAAATCCGGCAGTACACACGTGAGATCCACGAGCAGCTTCTAAACGTTCCAGTGGTCGCGGGGGACATTGTGAACATATTCATACCCTACGGCTACCAGTACGTGACCATTCCCTTCGTGGTAGCAAAGGTAAAGCCCAGCGGAGCCGTTATCATAACCGATAAGACGCGGGTGAAGATATCCGAGAAGCCCGTGCACGCCCACGTAAGCGACGTGACGTACGAGGACATTGGCGGTCTGAAGAAGGAGATCGAGCTTATTCGCGAGATGGTGGAGCTCCCACTAAAGCACCCAGAGGTCTTCAAGCGCCTCGGGATCGAACCGCCCAAGGGCGTGCTGCTCTACGGTCCACCTGGAACGGGTAAGACGCTCCTGGCGAAGGCGGTTGCGAACGAGGCAAATGCAACGTTCCTGTCCATCAACGGGCCAGAGATCGTGAGCAAGTACTATGGCCAGAGTGAGGAGAACCTGCGCAAGATCTTCGAGGAGGCGCAGAAGAACGCGCCGGCGATTATCTTCATCGATGAGATCGACGCCATTGCGCCCAAGCGCGAGGAAACCAAGGGCGACGTGGAGCGCAGGCTCGTGGCCCAGCTGCTCACCCTGATGGACGGTCTGAAGAGCAGAGGCGACGTGATCGTAATCGCGGCCACCAACAGGCCCGACGACATAGATCCAGCGCTCCGCAGACCGGGTCGATTCGACAGGGAGATTGAAATAGGCGTGCCTGACAGGGAGGGCAGAGTGGAGATCCTCAAGATCCACAGCAGGAACATGCCCCTGGACGTCTACTACGACCTGGACGCGGTGAAGAGGGTTGCTGAGGAGCTTGCCAAGGACGACGAGGAGTTTAAGAAGATCGCCGAGGCTAAGAGCCTTGAAGAGGCCAAGGAGATTGCAAAGAACCTGCCCGAGGAGAAGCGCCGCAAGCTGGAGGACAAGCTGAGGGATGCGTTCTTCGGAGAGATCGCCGAGAGGACGCACGGTTACACTGGCGCTGACCTGGCAGCCCTCGTCAAGGAAGCCGGTATGATCGCACTCCGTCGCGCCATACCCGACATAAAGAAGGCTGGCGAAGAGCCGCTCAGCAAGGAGATGCTCGAGAAGATCGTGGTGACCTTCAAGGACTTCGAAGACGCACTAAAGAGGGTAGAGCCCAGCGCGATGCGCGAGGTGCTCATAGAGGTGCCCAAGGTGCGCTGGGACGATATCGGCGGACTGGAGAACGTCAAGCAGGAGGTCCGCGAGGCCGTCGAGTGGCCCCTCAAGTACCCGCAGCTCTTCAAGGAGGCGGGCATAGAGCCACCAAGGGGCATACTGCTCTACGGTCCACCTGGAACGGGTAAGACGCTCATAGCAAAGGCGGTTGCGAACGAGGCCAACGCCAACTTCATCGCCGTCAAGGGTCCCGAGATCCTGAGCAAGTGGGTAGGCGAATCGGAGAAGGCAGTGCGCCAGATCTTCCGCAGGGCAAAGCTCGTCGCTCCAAGCATAGTGTTCTTCGACGAGATCGACGCAATAGCTCCGGTCCGCGGAAGCGATACCAACAGGGTTACGGAGCGCATAGTTGCCCAGCTACTATCAGAGATGGACGGTGTGGCGGAGATGAAGGATGTGGTGGTCATAGCAACAACGAACAGGCCAGATCTGGTCGATCCAGCGCTGCTCAGGCCCGGCAGGCTGGAGAGGCTCATATACGTGCCGCCACCCGATGAGAAGGCGCGACTGGAGATCTTCAAGGTCCACACCAGGAACATGAAGCTTGCGGATGACGTGGATCTCGAGGAGCTCGCCAAGCGCACGGAGGGCTACACGGGTGCGGACATCGCGGCGGTTTGCAGGGAGGCTGGCATGGCAGCCATACGCGAGGCCGTCGAGAAGGGCAAGGAGCACATCGACGCAGTACACATGAAGCACTTCGAGCAGGCCCTCAAGAAGATCCGCCCATCCCTAACACCAGAGCAGATACGCGAGTACGAGGAGCTGGCGAAGAAGTGGGGGAGGGCGTGATCACTTCCCCTCCTCCAAAATTTGCTTTGCCTCCTCCATTCCTCTCCTGAACTCCTGAAGGGTAACGTCTAAATTTCTTCTAAGCTCCTGAAAGCGCTGGGGGTAAAACATCGCTACAAAGAGCAATAAGAGCACTATAATCTCAGAGGTCCCAAGGTTAAGGACCACTTACTCCACCACCAGGGCGCCGTCTTCCACCTTTACCCGTGCAGTACCATCGCCCGTAATCTCACCACTGCGGCGCTCACCAATCAGCGAAGATGCCGTTCGTTGAATGAAGTAGCCAAGTATTAATACCCCGAGCATCTTGAGGAACTGGCGCTTCTCAAGGTTCACCATGATGACCACCCGAACCGCTAGATGCCTTGAGCTGCTTCTCCACCTCACGCTTCCCCTCGTTAAAGGCGCCTATTGCAATCCCAATATTACGGACAAGATCCCTCGTTTTATGGGGGAAGAAGAGGACGATAACCAAAAGGGCAAGTATTATGATCTCGGTAAGACCTAGGTCGAACATGTGGCAATATGGTGGCCGCAGTATTTAAGCGTTACCGCGCCGCGAGCAGAAGGCTGCCCTCGTATAGCAGGACAAAGATGGTAAACAGCAAAACATCAGTAACCAAGAGATCCCCGGGGGTGATAACTGCGGCAAGAACGTAAAACAAGAGGTATGCATAGCTCCTGTACTTTTTCAGCAGCTCGGGGGAAACAATACCGGAACGGACCAGAAAGTAAAGAAGTACGGGAAACTCAAAGACAAGACCAAGGAGTACAGCAAGAGATAACCAGAGATTAAACAGCTCGGGGGCTGAAAGAAGAAGCTTAGCCCCAAGAGCCCCGGAAAAGAAATAGGATAGCTCCAGAATCCGGGGGAAGAGAGGAATGCTAATCAAGACGCCCACGAGAAAGAGAACTGCCGAAATGGTAGCAAGATTTGCGATTTTCTTTCGCTCCTCGGGGAAGAGGGCGTCCCTGGCCCAGGAATAGAAGAGTAAAAGAAATACGGGAAGTGTAAGGAGCGCAGCAACAAGGGCAGGGGCAGTAAAGTAGAATCCGAGAACGTCCGAGATGCCAAAGAACACTACATCATGGTTTTGGGCCCCCGACAGATCAACAATATAGCTGAAGAATCGGGGAAACATATGGAGAAGGAGCAAGTAAAGAACTAGAAAGACGATAAATGAACGAAGGAGGATCCGACGGAGAGAAAGAAAGTGCTCGGATACTGCCACGAGATGAGTATCCCGCGAAGCCCATAAGAAGGGTTATCTCTGCCCACCCAGAAGCCACGTGGAGAGCACGTCCAGTAGATGAGCATCAGCATCCTCGTTTCCATCGAGATATGCGCCAACAGCATCTAAAATAGCCACGAAGAGAATCGACCTCAATCGCGGATCCGAGAGAGCAGAACACAGGCCCCCCGGAGAAAGGACCCCGAGAACCGTGGCGACAAGGGATTCAAGAACGCTACGGTTTACCCGAACATCATAGCAGTTCTGCCCCAGCCGAACAAGACAGTAATCCTCGAACTCCGAAAGGGCGCTGCCCATGGTTTCCGGGGGAATTTCTGAGGCGCAGCTAGCTGTAAGTCTGGAGAACAAAAAATGTAGGGATTCAGAAGTCATCCCATCGGAACTCATCGCTATAAATCATGGGGGAGCATATTAAACAATATGGGATTGGCGGGGTCTATGGGAACCAGAGAGGTATGGCTTATGGCCACGATCATCATGGTACTCCTTATTATGGGGGTGGTAATGGTATCCACGCTATCCACGCAGAGGAACGTCGAGAAGAAAGCAGCAGAGCCTACATCCAAGGTTAACAAGACAACTCCACGCGAGATAAACGTGAATACGATCACAGGCGCGCTGCAAGAAAAGTACCATTTTAGCGCCAGGGAGATCAACACAATAGGGGGACTTCTAAGCACAGGGCTCCGGGATAACAACATAGGCAGGATTATTGGATACGGGATAGATATGAATAACAGCATAGTCACGATATACGTGGATTACATGAACCAAAACAGAGTAAGGAAATGTCTTGTGTTCACGCTCCGGAGAACTAGCTCAGGGAAAAACGTAGATCTTCTGGGTATTGACGATTACGGAGAAAAATGCCAAGACTTAATAGCGGAAGGTAGAAGAGGCTAGTGGGGGCACGGGTTAGACGTAAATATCCCACGGAATGCGATCATCGTTCAGGACGACAATCCGGCGGAGGTCTAGATACGGGTAGGTCTGTGTGACGCCTATGAACCATGGCGTGTGAACCTGGACCACACCGTGATAGCTATCCCATACAATGGGGGACTCCAAGATCTCATAGAGCCAATCAACGGCTTCTGGATCCAAATCCTCCATGACCTTGCGCCACTTTTTGCCAACGCGCCGAGTCTCCTCGCACCTATGGGAGTGGGGAATATGGGACGTCACACGGATACCAAAGTAGCGAAGCTCCTGGATGGCCTCTGGATATGGGTCCGTAATGTAAATGACGAGCTTGTCTGCCGTTTTCAGCCAGGGGTTTTCTTCAACAACGGGGGAGCCATCGTTGCGCGCCACCTCCCAGAGGGGATCATACACGCCAGCATTCCAAACCTCTGTAAAGAACTGGGTACAGCAAGATGGGTAGCCAAGGAGCTCGCCAATTACGAGATGCCCATCGCGCCTGCCCGATGCCTCCTTGAAGCGCCGGGCATCCTCCTCCGTTCTCGCAATAACCCCGTACCAAAAGTACGGCTCCCCTCGGCGCGGAGGAATATGTTTGTGGGAAAAACCGCTGTAAAAGGCACTCCTTGCAATGGGGAGGAAGATTAGACCGTCCCGTTGGATGCGCTCTATGAACTGTGGAAAATTTTCAAGGGTAACGTGATACGTTGCAGCCCTGCGATAGCCGCGTCGCACCATCTCATACTCCGTAAGGGCATGGAGCCGGGAAATCCTGTTCAGACGAGGCTCCCAGAGCTCCTTATCCCTCGGGGTCCGCCAAATGATTCTCGTGAAGTTAGATATCTCAAATTCGGCTTTACTTACGTCAAATCGTTTCATTCAGCCACACCTTCTCCCACCGCTATCGAGGTGCCGCATACCGCCATCCAAGTGCTCTATGCCATCAGAATGCTGAACATTACTATCCAAGTGACGAATACCGCCGTCGACATGCTCGAAGGATTTATTGGGGCGAGAAGATTGTTGCTCGCGGAACTTCTGTATGTAGGCGGGCGTAACCCCCATAAACCGCAGCACGGAATCATAATAGTCAAGAACAGCGCGCCATGCAGGGCAGTTCAGATCCCTGTTGCGCCAGTCCCCATTCAACCCATTGGCCGAACAGCCGCCGTAGCAAATAGGGAAGTACTTGCAGCCTCTGCATCCCCCGTATTCATAGGGAGTCTTGGAAAGGGCCTCCTCCCGGATCTGCATCCTTCGAGAATCCCGAACAAGGGGAAGATGCCGCTGGCAGTTCGTTATTATCTTGTCGCCACGGAGCACAAGAGCTGCTGCCGTGTTAAAGGGATCGCAGGGCCTGAAGACGCAAACAACCTCGCCCTTGCCCGTAATCGCGTTCCAAAGATCTACAAAGGGAGACCACCTATACCCACGGTCAAACATGAACTCGGCAAGGCGACGGTAGACCTGTGCAAGGCGATCTGGATCCAAGAAGAGGTCCTTGGGGGCAGGGTATCCAAGGGGGTTTAGGCGCCCGGTCACCCCAAGATCCCCGGACATGTGGTCAATAAATTCTAGGAGACGGCTGAAACGTTCCTCGGTTCCGGCGTTATAACGATGCACAACGGTGATTAGACCGACACTGACACCCTCTGAAACGAGGCGCTCAATATTATCCAGGACGCGCTTTGTAAGATTTGGGGGAGCCCGGAGTACATTAAGCTCACCGGGTCCGTCGATGCTAACGCCAACACTCACCTTAAACTCCTTGAAGAGCTCGATGATCTCGTCGTTTATGAGGGTTCCGTTCGTCTGAATGGAAATAGGGTAGCCATACTTCCTAATCGTCTCAAAAATGCGCCGGATGTGCTCCGGGGGAAGTATCAACGGCTCTCCACCGTGCAGTGTAACAAGGTGCCCGACATCCGGGTCGCGGGAGGAGAGCAACCGTTCCAACTCTCCGATAATCCAGTCTATGTCGTAGTCAGGGTTGCGAAAGAGCCTGTTCTGGTAGCAGTACTTGCAGGATAAGTTACACGCAAGGGTGGGCTTGATCAGTAGGGACATACTCGAAGAATGGGTGGGGCAAAAATGTTAAAGGGTTTTGAAAGTGTGTCGCGAAAATGCCTATGGTTCTATGGGATGTACATCGTCGACATGGGGGGCTGGGGTGTCTGAGTAGGGCAGCTTGTCGGAGTGCGGCAGTTCATCGCTGTGGGGGATATCATCGTACGCATCACTGTGGTCAAGATGTATATCATCGTGAACGATGTGTGGCTCGTCTATGTGGCTAGTATCACTCCAGTCCTGGTGGGAGACATTCGTATGGTCCGAGTAGTCCCCATGGCCCGTATCTGCATGGTCAGAATAATCATCTGTCCAGTCGGAATGTGAATCGTACCAGTCGCCATGGTCAATTGTGTGATCGATGTAGCTGTTGTTTGAGTCCCAGTGGCCATCATCATGCCCACAGTCAGGATCATACGTAGTACACTCCAAAGAACCATCCTGATGACAGCAGTTTGTGGGACAATCCATGTGATCATCCATGTGGCCAGAGCTGTCCCCATACTCGTCAGCATGATGATCTGCTATGTTGGCGTGGGTGACACAGGGGTCTTCGTCGGAGTGGGAGGTGCCGTCCGTGTGATCTGCATGCGGTGTGTTCGAATGGCTGGTATCGTCGTGGGCCGCCACGTTAGAATGGTCCGAGTGCGTGCCGTCTGCATGCCAGTAGCGCTTGTTGCCGTCAACATCTATGAAGTATACCCAGTCGCTGGACACCCACGCAGAGCCAGAAGCACCGGAGGAACTACCCACAAGGGCAGAGGGAAGACTGCGCAAGTCACTATTGGCGTCGATGTAGTATATCCTATCCGCATTAATCCATATGGAGCCGGGCCTGCCAGAAACGCCACTGGTAACTAGCTCCCCCTCCTGGGCACGCTCGTTGCCATTCTCGTCTATGTAGTGGAGCTCTGTCCCTTCGACCCACATGGAGCCCGGCTGAGGCAAGCACTTCACCCGTCACGTTACGTACTTGTCGGAGCCCACAGGTAGTTGCAGGCCACCGATGTTCTTAATCACGGCTCCGTTTCCGTCTATATACGTACCGTATATTTGCATGCCGCCGTTAACGTCAATATGATCCGTGTAGATTTTAACCGTGTGCTCGCCCACCTTGAGATCGATCACACGTAGCGTTTCAACCGGCACATCCTTGAGCAACCAATTCACGAAGCGCACCTTCAACCGATGGAGCACCCTGCTAAAGTATCCCATGGAACCACCTCATTTCCATTGGTGTATCTTGCCGCGAATCCAAATATCGCCGTTGGCGTCGATCTTCATAATGGGTTTACCCTGTGGGTTCAGCAGAACAAGGGCGTCGTTCCCATCTTCCACCACGCGGAAATTGTTCTTGAATTTCAAGTCGCCGGCTTGAAGCAGCGTGGAGGCTATTATACTCGGGGCGCGTATGGCACCGGCGGCGGATATTGACGTGGTGGTGTTCGAAAGGTCAATATAGTACGACGGATTGTCCCGATCGGTGAACTTCGTTCCCCTGATCTCGCCGGCGACGTCCAGTTTAGCTCCGGGGGAAGTTGTGCCGATGCCAACGTTCCCGCCGTTGAAGTAACTGTCCCCATTTACCGAGATGCTCACTATTGCCGTAGGGGTTCCGTTACCAGCATACAGCACAAGGGCCTTTTTTCCTGTAGTGTTTGTTTCCCTGAAGAGCGTAACAAATACGTCTGACGTGCTGTCTGACTGATACGGATTAAGATCTACCCTTGTCTCCCTATAGCTGCCTACAAAGGGGTTTATTGAAAATAGATTGGTTACATAGAGCCGCGATCTGGAGAGGATGCTCCCGTTCACGTCTAGCTTCGCAGCGGGGGAAGTCGTGCCAATGCCAACGTTGCCCGTGGACCTCTTAACAACAAAGGTCTTTGAATCCTCGTTCACGACAAGGGCAACGTCGCTAGTGCTGATCTCGTGGGAAACGTAACCGCTGGGGATCGAACCGGTGGTGGGTGTTATAAGGGACCAGCCATATCCGGTAATACGTCGGATTTCAACCCGCATACCGTAGGACGAGTTTGGATTGGAAACATAGATCTCGAGGTACATCGGATCGTAAGTGCCGTTTTCGAGGATGCGGATCTTCGTGACTCCAGAGGTCTCGGAGCCGTAACGAGAAGTACTCAACACGTTGAGAACAATACCATTCGCGTTGCCGAAGTTAGCCCCCGCAATGAAGTAAACGTGCCCGTGGGCTCCTCCGACAGCCCAACGAATCTCAAAGATCCCTGCATTATTAGAGGCGTTGGAAGGAGATTGCGCAATGCGGTACCACTGAGAGGTGCTGGCAGGAACGGTGAGAACGGTCTTCTGGAGGTACACATCATTGGCGTAAATAGCGTTTAGCCTAGAGGTGGCTGCAGGATCCAAATAGTATCCAGTATTCCCAGAGTCGTAGTAAATGGGGGCGAGGATCTTCGACCCCACGCGCAGAGTACCCCTGTGGTATGCATTGCCCGCTGCGGTAAAGTAGTGCTGTACGATTGCGTTGGCAGTGCCCTGGGAACAGCCGCCGTTGGAACAGGAGCCACCCCATATGGAGAAACGCTCTGAATCGTCCTGGTCGTCCTGCAGGTACAAGCGAAGATCATAGTCACTGGTTCCCGACTGGAAGATCCGGAGGAAGGCGTTGTCGTTGGAGCTCGCAATGCGGGGGAAGCTCATGATGATGCTGTTCGCCTCACCGCCCAGGGTGAGGTAGCCTCCGTTGGGTGTGGGTACCGCAGCCCCCTCCACGCGCAGGTACCCATTGTAGATGTGCAGCTTCGCAGCGGGGGAGGTTGTTCCAATTCCAACGTTGGTGCTATTGTCGTAGATCTGGGAGTTGCCCAGGGTTGTGCTGCCAGTCCACTTGGGGATGTAGTTCTGGGTGCCGGAGCCTGTCACACCTGCATTGTCCGTACCGCAGAGTATATTACCGGAAGAATCGGTGTAGAGCTTGGAACAGTTTGTTCTTGTAGCGAGACGGAGCGTTCCACCCTCTACAGAAAGAACATCGGGTCCAGTAATGCGAAGGCGAACGTCGTAGTCCGAAGTGCTGCCGTTATAGTGAAAATCGATGTAAGGAGTACCAACACCAGCCGTTGAGTTGTCACCGCCAAGTTCGATGCTACCGCCCTGATTGCCAGTGATTAAAGAGTTGTTACCCCAGCGGACAGCCCCAACGTAGACGGTACCGGCAACGTACGCGTTGCGCCAGCGGGCTGAGGACGTGCCGAGGTCAGTAGCGTTATCCGAGTACGGTCGCAGGGTACCGTTAATGGCCACAGACTTGTTAAAGTAAAAGGCTGGCCTGTCGGTTATGAAATGTGCCCATGAGCTGTTCTGGGAACCGATATCGACATATCCGGCAGGTGTCGCCACACGGAGAGCGTTGTTGGAGCCCTTTGAAAGCGCAGTATTGGAATCTCCGACGTAGTATGTCGGTGCCAGGATGGAGCCCGAAGCGGAGATCACGGAGGAAGTAACCGCAGTAAATGAGCCGGACAGAGAATATACGGACTTCCAGCGGTTAGAGGAAGTCCCGAGGTTTATATTGTTGTCACGCTCGGGATAGAAATTCTGGCCGTTAAGAATTACAGAGTATCGGGAATTCCAGTCGCTCTGGAGGCCAGATATGAGCTTAACAGGGCCGTCGGAGGTAACGTACATCGTTTCGTTCCCGGCATTGTGAACGTTAGTGTAAGTGGTACTCGCAGATTCTCCAGAGCCGATGATCATCTGGCCGCCGCTCTGGATGTATACCCCAAAGCCGTAGGCGTACGGACCGTAGGGCTGAATCAGCGTAGCGTAATGGGATCCGTCCGTTATACGAACTGCGGAGTTCAAGTTCAGGTCGAAATTGCCGTAAAGAGTCCCCGAGTTAAGCAAAAGGTTGTACAGCTTGGATGTCGAGGCGGGATCCAGATAATAGCCAGTGTTGTCCCGATCGGTGAACTTCGTTCCCCCGATCTCGCCGGCGACGTCCAGTTTAGCTCCGGGGGAAGTTGTGCCGATGCCAACGTTCCCAGATCCGTTCACGTAAAGGTATATGCTCCCCGAAGACCATCCATCGGCAGTGTGTGCAATCGCAAAGTAATCCCCATAACCATGGAATCCCAACATCCAGCCTTTGTTGTTGGCAGGATTCGTATAGACGATTGCGCGATACTGTGGCCCCGAAGCACTTGATATTGAGATTGCCTTTGTCCACCCCCACCAAGATGTAGTCCCAGAATAACCCGGGATTGAAATGCCATTCTGTGCACGAATCTCCCCAGCAACGTCTAGCTTCGCAGCGGGGGAGGTTGTTCCAATTCCAACGTTGGTGCTATTGTCGTAGATCTGGGAGTTGCCCAGGGTTGTGCTGCCAGTCCACTTGGGGATGTAGTTCTGGGTGCCGGAGCCTGTTACCGTGTTGCCGTCGTAGGGGCTGCACACGATTTTTCCGCTACTATCTGTTGCGAGATAATTACAAGGTGCTATGGGTAGGAAGGCGCTGCCGGACACGCTCAGAACGCCCACGGAGATAGAGTTAGAATGAAGGAGGTTCAGCTCGCTACGTCCAGCGGGATTCACATAATAGGATGTCTGGGGCGTGCTATACAGAGAGCCCGAGATAAAAATGTCTGCCCACGGCGACGAAGAAGACCCGATCGAATAGCTGCCAGCGGGCACCATGTTTCCAGAGATCGTGGAGTCCGTGAGGATAAACTGACCGTTCCGAACTTCAAGGGGGCGATTGGACACTATGACGCCAGAGGCGTAGGTAGAGCTGATGAGCAAGAGCACAACTGTAAGGACTAATAGATACCTACCGGGCCGCATTCGCATCACCCGAATAACGGTAAACGCCAATGTACCCGCACTCTGCGTTAAGGACGATTTCAGGGGCGCCCTTTGAATAGGATGGGCAGTGACCAGAATCGTTTACCACAACAGCGCAGGCATATCCGTTAAGATCGTCGTCAAGGCACAGCCCGCCTGTAAAGGGTACGCCGGCAGACTTGGTGGCTGCACAGATCTCACGACACTTGGACACAATAGGGTTGTTTACGTTGAGGTCGGGCTGGCTACCAGGCAGGACGCCAACGATAGTGCCGGAACGAATATGTGGACTACAGGGCTGGGATAACGATGCCATGAAGTCTCCAACCACATAGCCAAGGGCGAGGGCAAGGATACCCACAAAAACGCACAGATACTGACAGTAGTGGCTATTCCAACGCATTGCAAGATACCCCCAAGGACTAAATTGATTAATAGTAGCCTATATTTAACGTTTACGCATTGCAAGGGTCTAGTTGAAGTTCACATCGTCGTCAAGGAGTACATCCGTCGGCAGATCGAAGAGGGAAAACGGAGAGGAAAATGACGAGCAACACAGCGTCGAATCCATGGAAGAGCTGCTGGAGATATCTTGTTTGTTAGCAAGCACGCCAATATATCGCAAGGATGTATTGCTATCGTGGTGCAGGAGCACGCCGTAATCAACGTCGTTCACATCGGCATAGGAAATCGAGACGGTATCACTGGAGCAAAGGGCGATGGCTGGGGAAACGCGAGACATCCTAAGGGATGAGCCCGTGAAAGAAACGTCCGAAGAGTTCGTCACCCAGATGCCACCGGCGCGATAGAGCGTGTAGGATGAACCACTCGTAGAGCGGAGGGCGTAGAGGGGTCCCGAGGTGGTTGCCGCTTCAACGGTGCTGATGTTACAGAGCGTATTGGGTGTTGACGGATCAAGGTAGATGTCCTGAGCATTATCATGGGCGTAAACAGACAGTAGAGATACAGAATTGCTGTTTCGGAGGTAAATACCCTTGGAAAAGTTGAGGACCTCGCAGTTCCGTAGCGTAATGTTATTAGAATCGACAATCGCGATGCCCGTGCCGGAGCCGGAGCCAGAGATCGTGGAAATACAAAATATTGTGAGATTGGACTTCCCATTTATATCCAGGCAGCTTCCACTGGCGGAGGATACGTCCACAGCTATGAGCGCACTGGGTTTTGCGGCGGATATGACAGCGTTGCATGAGCTGCAGTCCTTACATTGGAAGAACACGGGGGATCCCGGAAGGTTGCCTGCAAAGCTTACGCGAGCGGCGAGGGGAACGCGATTGACGTAGACCTTGAGTGAAAGTGTGGAAAACTCGGTGGGTGGCGGTAGCTTATCCGTGAGAACGCTGAAGTACAGGGTGCATGGCGTCTCGGGGCCAATGGCAGGTCCGCAGGAACCAACACCCCTGGCGATGAGCGCACCGTCCCGATAAAGGTACCAGCTGGCAGCCGTGAATATGGGGATGGGGTTCTCCGAGGTGTTGATTATATGAACGGTAAAGTTGGTGATGTTGCCCTCGATTGTAGCCACGGCGGAACTTATCTGGACGTACTGTGATGTTAGATCGGAGTAGTGCTCCATTTCCATCTGTGCGCGGAGTCTTTCCAGGGATACGAGCTGAGTGGTGAAGAAGTAGTATGCGCCGACGGCTAACAGGGCAAGGACGATAACGAGAAGGGTTCCCACGGACTCTGCCTGTCCACGCACGAAAGAAAATGGCGAACCCTATATAAATCACTATCGGAGAGAAGAAATCGAGCAGAAGCAGATGCGGGCCCGGGGGGATTCGAACCCCCGACACTCCGGTTAAGAGCCGGACGCTCTGCCAGGCTGAGCTACGGGCCCAGGCCAGCTTCTCTGGCGACTCGGAGTTCCTCCGAGCGCGCCTGACGGAGTCAGTGCGCCGCGCGAGCGCGGCCCTGGGGCCTTCAGCCCCAAACCCACAACCTACGCGAGGACGGCTCGCTTGCGCTCGACCCCATACCCAACCGGTTGTGCGTGCGGCCGAAGTGCCGCACCCGCGTCAGCGCCGGCCGATGCGGCGGCCGCTCGGTTGACGTGACGCTAACTGGGGATCTGCGATCCCCAATTATGCACCGAACGTATGACTGGTTGCTTGCAGCCGGCCTCGAGGATCCGCGGGCCGCGTCGGCCCGGGGGCTTTAAGCCCCAAACCAGTGGCGGGACCGCAAGTCACGGAGCTGAGAGATAGATCCACAGCCCCAAGTTGTAAATGCCAAGATAGGTATAAAAAAGGTGCTGGAAAAGCAATTCTACATAACGCACCGTGCCGAGAAACGCTTATAAATGAGTACAGGATTTTAGTAGCAGGTGATCCACGTGCTCAAGTACACAATCGCCAGGCAGATGTCAGGGAAGAAGGTATTCACAAACAGGGGAGAAGAGCTGGGGAAGCTCGTGGACCTCATAATCGACGAGAAGAGCGGCGACATCGAGTATCTCCTCGTGGAGATCAACCCCGACAGCAAGGCGGCCAAGCGCCTTGGGCTAGCGGAGCGCATGGCCAACATACCCTACGAAGCGGTCACGGCAGTCAGTGACGTTGTCATCGTTGACGAGGCGCACGTCACTGCCGAGTAAACTCTAGCACTAGCTCCTTTTTCCCCCAGCTCTTCAACCTAAACGGCCCCACGGAATTTGGCGGCTCCTTGCCAGCTTTTGCCAGCTCCATTGCTTGGAGTAGAAGGTGCGAGTTTGCATACGCTACGTTAATCATTTCCTCCAGTTGCTCGAGTTCCTTGCGGGCTTCCTCAAGCTGACGCTTCCATAGCTCAACAATATCACCCCTATCCCGCTTCTTCCCCTGTCCTGTTGGCTGCTGCAGGGTATTGAGTATCGAGGGTGTGATCTGATCAAGGGCTTCGGAGAGCGTGGGGAAGGACTTTGCCTGGAGGTCAGAGTAGCGCACCACGGGAAACACGGTGATATCCTCTATACCGCCGTCTTCAGAGTAATAAACCGTGGGCTTAGGGTGGTCAAGATCGTGGAAAACGCTCAGGAGAGCATCGTAGATTTTGCGGAGATCTGCGTCGGAAAGGGAGGCGATTTTTGCCGTCGGGTCGACCCCCGCACGGTGAGCAACTTCCTCTGCATAAACGGGGGGGATGCCGCCACGAACGAGGGAGCGGACGACATCACGGCCAGTTAGCACGGATGTAAAAGTCTCAAAGTCGATGCCCGGGCGAAGGGTGGGGGCAGGGGGCGTCTGGTATGGAAGACCCCTGCGAATGGTTCGAGAACTCCACTCCCGCTGAAGCGTGGCGTAAACAACGGTCCCTTCGGGATCTGTGAGGATCACGTTGCCCTGTGAGAAAAGTTCAAATATGATGGAGCCCTTTTCGGTGCGGATTTCCAGTATCCTGTCAAAGTTCAGCTGCTCCACGGCAACAACCCGCGCATTTGAAAGGAGCTTACGGGAGAGGATCGCGAGGTTATCGGGACGGTCTGCTTCGATCACGTAAGACGTGGGGATGAGAAGACTGCCCCCAATGTAAAGGAGATCGGGCACTGGGCGCCACTTCAGCTTGTAGCCACCGGGAATGCGAACAATCTTTGAAACGCGGCTGGCGCCAGAGAGCTCGCGGGCAAGCACGTACACGTCGAAGTTGGTGAGCGAGTCCTTCATACGTTAAAAGATAAATGGAAACGGTTTTTATGTGCGGCTAAGGATTTTGGGCGCGGCAAAAGAGGTAGGCAGGAGTGCCCTGCTGCTAGAGGCGGAGGGCAAGCGCATTTTACTAGATGCGGGCGTAGGTGTGGGGGCAGAGTACAAATACCCGCTCGTGACACCGGAAATAGTGAATAGCCTCGACGCGGTGGTCATAACACATGCACACATCGACCACAGCGCGTATTTGCCGCGACTCTTCGAGATGGGGTTCTCCGGAAATGTATACATAACAAAGCCCACGCGAGACCTCTTCCAGGTCCTGGTAGCGGACTATAGGCGCATCGCCGCCGAGCGCAACGCATGGACACCGAGCACGGAGGCGGTGACGGAGGCGCTCCGCCACATGGCGTTCTTGGACTACGGGGAAAGCGCGCGCATTGGGGACGTGCGAATAACCTTCAAGGACGCTGGGCACATCCTCGGATCAGCGCAGGTAATCGTGGAGGCAGAGGAAAAACGGCTCATATACTCTGGCGACATCAATCCAAGGCCGTCCCGCCTCCACAGCGGCGCAGACCTGGAGGGGATTGACGCGGACATTCTCATCACAGAATCGACCTACGGGCACCCGGAAGATCGGCTACCATCGTATAAGACAGCTGGAAAGCAGCTGGCGGACTCGGTACGTGCTACAATAGAGTCTGGGGGGTTTGCAGTTATACCGAGCTTTGCAATAGGCCGAGCGCAGGAAGTGATACTTACGCTGGACGCGTACATGAGATCTGGGGCGATTCCGGACGTGCCAATCGTTGTAGACGGAATGATAAAGAAGGCGCTAAGGATATATCGCGCCAACGTGCTCCACCTACGCGAGGAGATCTGGAAGGGCATCCTGCTAAACGATTACGACCCCTTCAGATCCGAACGGATCGTGGTGCCAAGGAGGTTGGACCGCAGCGATATTCTCGAGCTCAGGCCCACCGTAATCGTCAGCACATCGGGAATGCTAACGGGGGGACCGGTACTACGTTATTTGGAGATGTTGGCGTACGATGAGCGGAGCAAGATCATCCTGACGGGCTACCAGGCGCCGGGAACGCCGGGAAGGCGGCTGCTTGAGGGTGCGAGGGTAATACGGATCGGTGAGAAGAGCTACGACATACGGATAGGAGTAGAGTTCGTTCACATGAGCGCCCACGCCGACTACAACGATCTAATACGGTACGCCGATGCGGTAAAGCCGGAAAGGGCAATAACGGTACATGGTGAGCCGGATCGCGTGGATGCGTTGGCAAAAGCCCTTGAAAAGCGTGGAATTAGCGCGGAGGCAGGTGAGCTCGATGTCTGGATCGATCTGGGTGCTTAGGTGGGGGCACAGGAAGGACAGGGACAAGAGGGTTACTACGCACGTTGGGCTCGTAGCAAGGGCCTTCGGAGCAAGGGGGATGTTCCTGGCTGGAGAGGAAGACGAAAAGGTAATAAACAGCCTGAAAAAGGTTACTGAGGAGTGGGGCGGGCCCTTTGATGTGCAATACGTGAGCGAATGGAGAAAACTGTTGAAGGGCTGGAAGAATAGGGGAAAGATCGTGCACCTAACGATGTACGGAATCCCCGTGGATGACGTGGCCCCGCAACTAAGGGAAGAGCTCAAAACGGGGGACCTGCTGGTGTTTGTGGGGGCAGAGAAGGTTCCCCGTGAGGTCTACGATATGGCGGACTACAACGTGGCGGTGGGAAACCAGCCCCACAGCGAGATCGCGGCCCTCTCAATACTGCTGGATAGGATCTTCCAAGGGAAGGAACTCAAGCAGGAGTTTGAGGGCTGGAAGCGCAAAATAATTCCGCGGCCGAAGGGCAAGCGGGTAGTGCAAAAGAAAAAGATTTAGGGGCAGTGAAGAATGGTGGACCCGATCCTGCAGCTCATGGAGCTCCCCTTCGTCAGGGACTACTTGCAGAGAGTGGGGGGTGACAACGCAATCCAAGTCATGCGGCTTATGGTGGAGCACGGCAACGCGGTCACGGACGAGGAGATCGCCCAGGAAATGAGGGTTAAGGTAACCGTAGTCCGTGCGGTGTTCAACAGGCTCAATTTCTGGGGAATAATAGACTACGACAAGACGCGAGATGAGGAAACGGGTTGGTACACATACACATGGCACATCGTGCCGGAGAAGATAAAGGAAGCAGTGGAGAAGGAGCTGCAGGAGAGGGAAGAGGAGCTCAGAAAGAAGCGGCAAGAGCTAGACCAGTTCATGTTCTTCGTGTGTCCCGAGGGGCATACAAGGGAGCCCTTTGAGGTAGCCGCAGAGTACAGCTTCAAGTGTCCAATATGTGGCAAGGACTTGGTGCCCCTGGATGCCGATGCAGAAAAAAGGAAAATAGACGAGCAGTTAGACGAAATCTGGCGCGCCCGCAAGCTGCTCAACGAAATAGTGACTGATGCGGAGGAAGTAGTCGAAGAGCTGCCGGAGCACGAAATAGATGATGCCCTGCAGACTGCAGAGGAGAACAGCGAAAAGGAGAATACGGAATAGGAATTGCAATCAGCCGCTGCTTCTGTTATATGCCCAGTGGGCAAGGTAGTAGCCCACGGCGGCAGAAGCTAGGAACACGCCCCCGGCTGCAAGGGTCAGACCCCCTGCAACGGCTCCCTTCAGGCTAAAGACAACAGGAGCAAGGGCTATGAGGATAAGGCCGATTAGGAGCTGCGCAGCAGCGCCGTCAATGAAGCGACCGTGAGGCGTTGATCTAAGGGCGCCAGTGGCCACCATGGATGCGAGAAAATCGAAGAAGTCGATCTCGTCTACCTTGGAAAAGAGGATGTAGGACAGAACGATGAAAAGAATCCCCATGAAGAGGTACGCAGACCTCGCACCGATTCCATAGTTCAGTTCCGCTACTGAGCCCAGCCAGGGGGCAAAGAGCAGTAGAATGATGCCGAAGATGAAGAACACCTGGGAAAGGGATATTAGAACGGCCTTGGACACGTGGATCTGGGCAAGCTTTCTGCTACGGGCAGCAACGCGGTGGACCACCATAGGTATATCCAGAAGCCGGAGAAATATAAAATGGGGGGTGAGCGGGCTCTCTGCGGACGGAGGGGTGGTAGCCCACTCAAACTATAGTTTGGAACTCAACCTATATTTAAATATAACGGTTACCAAAATGATAGGTGCGACGCGGTATTAGCCAGGTTCTTGCGGCAACTCTTCTCGTTCTCGTGAGTATAGCCGTAGTTTCCATCTTTTACACGTGGGCAACGTCGAGCTCTGCAAAGGTTTCTGGGGCAATCTACAACAGCGCAACGGCTGCCGAGCAGCGAATATTATCCTCCGCGGATATCATTCTGCCACCCCCAATAAACCTGTGGGACGCCAACGAACCAGCAATTATACATAACAACGGCGCAACGCCCCTCGTAAACGTGCGTGTTCTACTGGCAAAGCCCAACAGCACCACACCCTTTGCACCCAGCGCCACCCTCGTAGAGAGTAACGGCAGCACGATAGACATAAACAGCGACCAGTGGCCAATACCCGTGTTCAACCCGGGGGATGCGATCATCGTGTGGATGCCAGAGGACAACTACTCCGGCTACACGATAATGGTCATAGCGCGGAACTTTGAGCGCTCCGTAGTGGTGGGGGTGGCCCAGTGAAACGGGGAGTCTCTGATGTGGTCGCCGCGGTGTTCGTCATCGCAGCAATCCTGGGAACGGCGTACGTGCTCACGAACGCGTACATAACGTACACGACGAATGCAACCCTCGCATTTAAGCAAACCATGGAAAGGTGGGCGCACGCCGCACAAGTCCAGTACTCCACGGGGAAGTGCAACGCAGACTCGGGCTTGCTCGAAGTCAACTACACGGGGAACACGTGCGAGCTTGCAGTGCGATTCATTTGCTTTGATCTCCTGGATCCGCCTGGGAGTGCATGCGTTGTGCCATACGTATCGACGGGGACGAGGAGTGCGCAGTACATAAGCAGATACCTGCCAGGAACTGTTGATCTAAACTTTCTCGAGTGTAACACGGCCAGCGCACTCCAAACAGCATGTAGAACGAACAGAATGGTTTGTTTCGCGGTGGGGGCATACGCGGCAAGGGAAATACCCGTAGAACAGAGGTAAAGTGAACGATTAGCGGCCCTGTATTAGCCGGAGGAGCTCCTGAACCCGATTATACATAATACGATCCGCAGACGCTACTGCCCTCCACCATTCCGAGCCGATTATTGGCTTTATGGAGTAGTAAAGGGAGTACAGATCCTCCGGAGCTAGCAGAGATACACGGCGCAGCAGTTCATCGGCAGGGGCATCGGCGCCTCCGAAGGGAACGCGAACACGGGAGAGTGCAGCCAAGGATGCATTAGCCGCCGAGTCTGCGTCAATGTACGTGCCCTCCATGCTATACCGGACAAGTTCCGACCAGGGGATGCCGAGGGATGTGAACTGGTGTGCAGGGTTTTTCCCGGTTTTCAAAAAATCAAGTAGGGGCTTCGTACCGCTGGGAGGAAGGATTACGGCGTTTTTTCCGGCCTTCAGATAGGGGATGTTCGTCAGAACCCCTGGACGGTGATATACATAACGTTTGCCGTTGGACTTGCTAACTACCTGCGTATACCCGTAGATTGCCCTAAAAAAGCGTTGATAGACGTAGGAGCTGCGTTTACCCTGCCACTTCAAGCCGTACTGGATGAGGACTGCTGGATACTGTTCGGACATTGTAACCCCCTTGAGACTACTACCCCCTTTACTTCCGGTAATACGAAGTTGTTAACAAGTAAAAGGGGTGTTATGTAGAATTTAAAAGAGAATTGGCTGGTTCATATTCTCCTGCGGAGGAATGGCTTTCTGCGCTGTGCTGCGAGTCCGGCAAGGCCAACACCGTACTGTGCAGCTGCGGGCTTTGCTGCGGGCGGCGGTGTCTTGTGCTGGTCTATCAGAATGATGTCCTTCACCGCAACGACCTTGTAGTAGTCAATGGCCTTCTTCTTGAGGATCTCGGCGGCTTCCTTCTTGCTACGCACCTTGAATGGCTCCAGCGTGATCTTGTAGATCTTGCCCTGCTCGAGATCTATGACGAAGTCGTACGCCTTGCCAATGTACTCTGCGTCCGTGGAGTATATGTCCATTCCAAACATCTTCGAGAGCTCCATACTCATGAGCATACCCCCGTGAGTTCTAACGGTTAGAAAATGCATTCTCAATATATAAACCTATGTGTTTTGATCGATGCCTTTGTTGTCCTACTTGCCCACGCAATACCGGAAGTCAGGGGGTCCCTCTCCACTTCGCCAGACTCTCGCAGTGCATACCCTTTGTGTGCAGGTATTCAGCAGTCAAAATATTCAAGTTATTTCCAAAATCTGGCAGCTACTCCCACATCACCACATCTTGCCCGTATGTCACAAATTATTTTTGTGTTAATCAAAATTATTTGGTGTTGCTCGCGGCAGATGCGGTGAAACCCTGTGGTGTGGAATTTGGATTCTGCACCGGAAGTGTGGGGGCTGCGGGGATTTTTGGGAATGCAAAAATAACAAACATACTATTTGTTTACAAAACACTATTTTTGTACTGGTTTGCCCTACTCGCACACCCCTGCTGGAGCGTGTTTACAAATTAAGTATTTGCTAAACAAAAATATTGCTTTGGTAATTCCATCGTTTGGCATACTTCTGTTTACCCAGGGGATAGCTTCTACAGTGGTAAAGTGCAACCCCAACGAACGTGTGCATTTTTAAATCGGGAAGACGTTCTATAGGCGTGGGGGCCCGTCGGATACTTGCGCTAATAGGTGTTGTGTATCTCCTCTTCTACCTTGGGAGGGGTGTAGCCGGTAGTAGCGGCGAGCAGTTCCCCCATTCTGCCCCTGCCACGTTCCTCGATGCAAACTGTTGGTACTCCGACGGCGTCCTACACGTTTCGGTTATTGCCCACGTTCCCCTCAAGTCCGTCTATGCCGTGCTTCCCAATGGTGATTCGCTCCTGCTGGCTGAGTCTTTGCCCGCGAATTGGTCCGCTGAACGCGTGTTTACAGGTACCTCGAGCTCCGTTGTGATTACTGCTGAAGCGGGCAGCTCAGATCTTAACGTTCCCGTTCTCTGTACCGCTCGCTGAGGGTTTCTCTATTTTTTGATGCAAGGTTTCTGCGGTATGCATACTTCGGTATACATAACCCGTCTTAGCGTCCATCCTTGTTATGTATAATTCCATCATTTGCAGAAGTAATATGTTTGACAAACAAGCATACTTTTTGAGGGCCCCCATCGCACGTCACCACGTACCCCTGCTAAAAGCCCAAATACAGTTTTTCTTTAACAGCAACTTTTCTTGCTGGGATCCGCTTATATCCTCGAGCCCCCCATTGTTATGTATGGTGGACGTTGAACTTCTGAAGCGGCTCGTTTCCATACCTTCGGAGCCTGGGAACCTGGATGCTAAGCGCGAAGCTGCCCGTTTGATCGCTTCCGCTGCTCGGGAGCGGGGGCTGGAGGCAGATTATGTAGAAGATTCCAAGGGTATTCCCAACGTAATTGTCCGTCACCCGCGCGGCAAGGGGAAGCGTGTTGTCCTCCTGGTGCACCATGATGTGGTCCCCGCTGGCGATGGCTGGGATTTCGACCCGTACAAACCCTTTGTTCAGGACGGCAAGCTCTACGGTCGCGGTGCGGCGGATAACAAGGCAGATATTGTCGCTGCCCTCGATGCCATGGCCGCCGTTTCGGAGCCCGCCGTAGATCCCGTGCTCGTGTCCGTCGGAGCAGAGGAAACGGGCGAGTCCGAGGAGTTCATGCGCAGTATTGACGGCGACCTTGTTGTTGTGCTCGATTCTGGACCATATGTGTCCATTGGTGCCTCGGGAGTGCTTCGCATAAAGCTACGCGTCTTCGGAAAGCAAGCACACTCCGCATATCCGTTCTTGGGCGAGAACGCCATTTACAACGCTGCAAGGATCCTCCAGTTCTTGGAGCATCTTGGGCACGTGGCGGAGCGAACCTTCGTCTCCAAGTACAGAGCGCCTGAGCACTACGACGGTGTTCCCCTGCGCCTGAACGCCACCATGCTGTCCGCGGGCATCGCAGGAAATATCATCCCAGACGTCGCCGAGATCCTCGTGGATGTGAGAACCATTCCCGAGTGCGACAACGACTGTGCCTGGCGCTGGATCGCCGAAAACCTCCTATCGTTTGCGGAGCGGGAGGGCATTCGCATTTCCCTCGAAAAG
>JALVAT010000012.1 GCA_027011045.1 Microcaldota archaeon
CTTCCTCTTCTTCTACGGACCGTCCGTCATAGAGGTAAAGGGGCCCGAGAACATTAGCTTCGACATCGGAGACTTCCAGCGTGGGCTCTTGGAGGCGGCAGGAATGATCCAGGGCTACGTCCACTACATTACACGCATGATGACCCGGAAAGAAATCGAAGAATTCAACAAGAAACTGTGGAAACAGATAATGGGCTAAGGCTAACAGTTCTCGTCCACCGCCACATCAAAGGGTACCCACACCCCGAGGGCGGGAATTCCCGCCTTCCCAACAACTTCGAGGGTAAAGCTACCCGTTGCGTTAACCTCAAGGGGATCCAGATCAACGTCTGCGCCCGCTGCAATCGCCTTGTTGCTGTAGCTCGCAACGGTGGCGGTGCTCCCGTTTTCGTCCGCCTTGACGTCCATGTCAAGGGTGATGGCATAACCGTTGGGGTTGTGGATGCTCGGCACGAAGCTGCAGTTCGCCTCGCGGCGCAGGTACACCCGCGGCGCCGAAACAAGGGTGGCAGGGTTCAGTACGCCCACAGGGATCGTTGCTATGGTCTCAGTCTTGCCGTTGTGCTTCATCACAAGCTCCGCAACTGCAGAGGAGAATAGGGCGTTAATTTTCACGGTCTTTGAGAAGCGCAGGCTGGACTCGGGAAGCACATCCTTGTTCTGGAGGAGTGTAACGCTCTGAATCACGTTGGAGTCGCCATAATGGGAAAGAACGCGGAGCACAAGGGAATCCACGTGGATGGGGAACGCGTTGGGGTTGTAAACAGAGCCATATATGTTAAACTCGTACCCGTCGGACGCAATGCCCACGTACTTCGCACCTACGCTTGGGACGAGGGGCGAAACGGGAATCGTAGGCACGTACAGCTCGAAGGACTGGTTGAATGCGCGGTCCACACCGAGCACGGAGAAGGTACCACTTACGGTGAGCTCAACGGAGTTCGTATCGGGGGATAGAACAATACTCTGCGTAAGATCAGTGCCCTCCTTGGAATTCAGGCTTACAGGTCCAAGATCGTAGGTCTTCGATCCGTCGGAGAGCTTGAGGTCCTTTATGTTCATCGACGCAGAGTTGGGGTTGTACACGTAGATGTCAAGCACGGCGGACACGTCGTTCCCGGAGCGCTCCACAGACTTCAGGGATAGGGCGATGTATGGGGGTCTTGCAACGGCAGATTTATCGGGGAGCGCCACGGGGATCTCCGTTGAGAGGGTGTAAACGTCGGAACCGTGGATGACGTTGGCGTCGATGCGCAGGGCTGCCGAACCCACGTTGTAAGGCACGTTCGCCTTGTAGCTGAAGGGGTAGCTACCCGGGCCGCTCACGGAGGAACCGCCCAAATCCTTGCTCTGCACGGGGCTCCCGTTCAGCTTGAGGGTGATGTGAAGAGAGGAAATGTTATACTCGCCAGAACCCGGAAGGTTGAGCTTCCCCTGGAGAAAGACAACGTAGGCGCCGTTACCCTGGGCGAGGGATGCCGTGGCCTCCAGCTGCGGAGTAGGGACCACGGTGTGTCCCCCACCGCGCAGGAAGAAAAAGTATCCACCGAGCAGTAGCAACAAAATGAGCAGGAGCAGCCCCTTTTGCATGAATAAAGCATGGGGCGCATCAGTTTAAATTATCGGAGGTAGCGGTAGCGCAGGTATCCTGCCAGTACGATGAACGCCACCACGAGGAACGCGAGAACTGCCAGCCGTGCACGGGCAAGGGTGTCGGAAACACCCTGGAACAGCGGCTTCGGCTCCACTATGATTGTGGACTTCTTCTCAAGGGTGTCTGTGCGCACGTCGAGGGTGTAGTTACCCGCAGCAAGGCTTGGGAAGATGTAGTGGTACGTCTCGCCGGGAGAGAGCTCTATCTCCTTCCTGTCCAGCGTTACACCAACGCCGCCCACTGACTTAGAGAGAACCACGGTTATACGCGTCGGACAGGTACCGAGGTTCTTTATTATCACCGCATTGAGCTCCTGCCCCTCGAATATCGTTATCTTACTAGGCGCATTGACGAGGAGGTCCTCCTTACAGGAGGACTGCACTGGGCGTGCCAGTTCTGCTGAAACGAAGAGCTGCGTTGTGTATTTACTCTCCACAAGCCCCTTCGCAGAAACGACTACAGTGTGGAGCCCCCCACGGTGAGGAACAACATGGACAACAACCCTCTGACCTTCTCCGGGGCGGAGATGCAGATACGTGGGATATACGGAGTGGGGTTCGTCAGGGGAGACGGTAGCGCTTATATTCAGATCCTCGGCACAGGTACCACCGTTTTGCACGTAGTAGTTGATCGTTACGTTCTCCTCGCGCTTCGCATTGACACGGTCTGGACCGGACACGCGCACGTTGGAAATACAGTGCTTCCAGGGGATGTAAAAGCCACCCGTCTTCAGCTTGACGATCTTGTTCTGCTCCTGTGTGGTGTTGGTTTCCCCCGTGCCGCCTGGCGGCGCTGGCGTCTGCTCCTGCGGCGCAGGGGGCTTCACCGTGCGCAGATAGAACGTTGGCGAATAGTAGTTCGCGTCGCCGGCCTGTGCAACGAACTGAATACCGTAGTCGCCAGCGGAAAGCGCCTTCGCGGTCACGGTCACAGAGACCTTCTCACCCACGGGCAGAATTGCCTTGGTGGCGCTCAGGGAAACGGAAATGCCGTTAGAATCCCCGGAAACGATACGGTACGTGAAGGTAGGCGTCAGATTCTCAAAACCCACGTTCTGAACGGTCACCAAATACGTTGCCGCCTGCCCCACGTTCACATCCCAGGACAAGGGGTTCACGTTTATCTCCAAGCCCACACAGTCCGAACAGCCGGCAGGATCCGTCGGATCGCAAACGCCGTCGCCACAGTAGACCTGTTTCCGCACGAGGTACACGAAGAGGTTCTCTCGTTGTGGAATAGAGGCAAGAACGCCGAAGTTTGCCGAAGTGCCAAGGATTGTGTACTTCCCCACATCTCCAAGATAGACAACGTTCCCATCGGCGGAGAGCAGAACATACGTGGGCACACCGCCGTAGATAAGGGTTCCCTTGGCACAGTACGTGATGCCGCCCACCAAGATGTTCTTATCAACGGTAAACGTCTTCTGGGGGCTGCAGTCGGGGCAAAAATTACCTTCCAGAAGCGCATCGAGGTTCTTATCACAGGTAGACTGGAGCTTGGTAAAATCCACAGAATCAGAGGGTGAAAAGGCGATCCACCAATCGTTGTAGTCCGTAACGTGCAGCTGGTCACGCAGATTTACGATGACGGAAGACGTGACCTCGTTAAGATCCGCGGGGGCGATCTGAAGATAGCCAAAGGCGCCCGAGTAATACGACGCCTTCTCCCGGTCAACAACGGGCAGAACACCGTAGAGTCCCGCCCAAGACGTTCCATGGGAAAGCGGGTAG
>JALVAT010000013.1 GCA_027011045.1 Microcaldota archaeon
CCCCAAGAATAAGGGCATAAAGGTCATGGGGGAGTTCATAGAGGCAAATGAACCCGTTGAGCTTAACGTAATCCCTGTAGGATTCGTGAAGCCCTACGCCATCGTGGGAAACAGAGCTATCCCGCTCATCGGAACGGTTCGGCTGCCGAAGGGAAAGATCCGCATTCTCGCCAACACCCCGCAGGTGGAAAGGATCGGAGGAAAGTACATAATAAGGGCAAAAAAGACCGTTGAAGTCGAAGTAAACGCAGATCGGTTTTACGTATCACCCACGGACCTACCTGGAGCACCAGCAAAGCTGCTCGCAGTATTCTCCTTTGAGAAAAACGTCCCCGCCGGGGACTCGATAACAGTAAAGGTAGCGGTGCCAGACGAAACAGTACGCCTCTGGAAGTTCGACGGGAACACATGGAAGGAGATAAAGTTCCGCTACGTTAACGGATGGGCAGAGTACAACGTGACGGACAATGGACCCTTGGACCAAGACCCTGCCCCGGGGCACATCGTGGACGACGTGGCCGTAGGGACGGGTGGACTAACAATATCCGCCAGCCTCAATCCCCAGATCGCGAGGCCAGGGGAACCCGTCACCATCTCTGGTCACGTGGAGAAGAATGGAACAGCCATAGCGGATAACTGGGTGAACATATACTTAGACGGGACTCGGCTGGGCGGACCTACATACATGGTGGGCCCCTCCGACTGGTGGAACCAGGACTGGAAGTACAGAAGAGAGATCGACATAAACAACGCCACAGGAGATACGCTATCAGACTTTCAGGTACTCGTTCAAATGGATTTGAACCAGTTGTACCAGGAGGGCAAGTTGACAAGGGACGCGCGGGATTTGAGATTCGTAGATGAAAACGGAACGAGCCTATACTTCTGGATCGAGGGAGTCCCCACGACAAAGGTGTTTATAGCCCAGTCAAGCGACGACAACGACCCAAGCACGCAGGACGAGGACTGCAGCGGCAACCCCACGTTCAAGTATTACTACACGCCAGATCCAGACGGCAGCTCGGGAACCGCGGAGGAACCCACCGATTGGTACACAACGGAATTCAACGACGCAGACTGGAACTATGGCAACGGGCCCTTTGGCAACACGGGGGGGCAATGTACAACGGTATTCACAACGCAGCCCTCGGACCTCTTCATCAGAAAGTGGATCTTCGTGCCTGGAGATCCCATCAGCGGGGAACTCAACATCGCAGTGGGCGGAGGCGTGCGCTGCTACATCAATGGGTATCTCGTCATAGACAAGCTAGACACGAACACTGAGGCGAACTACTGGAACTATGTGGTGGATGTAAACTCCTCCGTGCTAAAGGAAGGGGACAACCTCCTGGCATGCTGGGTGGCCCTCGGCGGAGAAAACGGGGACGACGTAAATGGATACTTTGACGTAGCGCTTAGCATTACCTATTATGAGAGAATCCAGAACGAAGCGAACATATGGGTGCGGGTCCCCTCAATACCCCCAGGGATCTCAAAGATCTACGTCTACTACGGAAACCCCGCAGCCCAGGACGTAGAGAGCTACGAAGATACCTTTGACACGTACAACATATCCAAGGCGTGTTCTGGGAGCACCGCGGGCGGCTCTTGTTCCGTCACATTCGACCCAGGCACGGACCTTGACGGGAACTACGTGTTCTTCCGTGACCAGCGCTACGGATACGGGACGCTGGACTTCCTCATGAGCGGTGACTTCGACTACGGTGGCGCATACGCAGACCCAACAACGTGTAACACCGGCAACCGTGAACGCGTGGCGGTATACCTAAACAGCGTCTGTTACGGTACGTACTCCACGGGGTACCAGGACTGTACAGACAGGAGGCCAGCAACGTGGCCAAAGGACATTGGGGATCTGATCGCAGGCCAGTCCTCGCTCACGGCAGAGGGTGACACGGATCCACAGGTAAACTACGACCCGAACAGCTGTGGATACTACTACCACTTCGTCTGGACGCTCAACGCAAAGCTACGCAAGACCGCCAGCCCAGAACCAACCACGAGCGTTGGTCCGGAGATGATGGACACCCAAACCAACGGGGCAGGGGACTACTGGTGGACCTTCACGGCGCCGGACACTGTGGGCGAACACAACGTAACCGTGGACGTCAACGATGGGACGGATTGGGCGAGAATCACAGTTCCCCTCTACGTCGTAGGCAACCTAAAGATTATGTGGGCAGACACGCTCCCCCGGCTGGCTGATGGATATCAGGTGTACGTTGTCTCGTCTGACCCGAATATAGACGAAGTAAACATGGAAATTGACGACACAAACGGGACATACACGTATAACACGTCGTGCACAACGCCGGACAACAAAGTCTGGCTCTGCGACGTCAACACGTACCAAATCCAAAACACAAAATACATCATAAAGGTCAGGGGATACGTCTCGGGGGCGCTAACGGGCTTCGACGTCAAGTACTCTGAGGGTGGCGACGTCAAGGCAGAGGAATTCTCCACAGAGCGCGACG
The DNA here is from genome assembly GCA_027011045.1 of Microcaldota archaeon. Taxonomy (GTDB): domain Archaea; phylum Iainarchaeota; class Iainarchaeia; order JAADDC01; family JAADDC01; genus SZUA-1452. The sequence continues at coordinate 2,499 of JALVAT010000013.1, forward strand.
TGAATGATGCAAACAACGCCGTAATAACACCCTACCGCATAACGCTCCAGGGCATCCTTTCGGGCTTCAAATACAGGAGACCCATTACAATAGACAACTCGGCAGGCCCAGAATACAACTCGCTCGCAGTAAAGGTAGTGGTAGACACGGCTTCGCTCATATCTGCCGGCAAAATGAAGTCAGACTGTTCCGACGTTAGGTTTACGGACGCAGATGGTGCAACGGAGCTCAACTACTGGCTGGAAAGAGGCTGCAATACCTCGAGCACGGTGTTCTGGGTAAGGGTACCCAATATCCCCGCAGGGGGAACAAAGACCATTTACATGTACTACGATAACCCGAGGGCGATATCTGCATCGGATGGCCACGGCGTCTTTGACTTCTTCGACGATTTTGAGAGCTGGACGGGGTGGACACAGTACGGGTCAGGTGTAGTATCCCAGACGTGCTCCTATGCGTGGGACGGCTCATGCGCACTCCTGAAGAGCACCAACAACGATCCCAATGGAGGATACAAGGATCTGGGGTTTGATCTGAACTATCCCTTCGTGTTAGAGGCTGAGGTGTATCGCCTTAACTACAGCGGCGGAACCTGGGATCGCATTGGTGTGATCGACAATAATGGGAACGGATACGGTTCCCTGTTCGACCACACAAACGTGGAGGCCGGTATCGACGTCAGAACAAATTACAGTCCGAGCGCCACAAAGGTCTCTGCCTCCGAGAACCCGTACCAGGAATGGTACAAGCAGCAGCTCGTATGGGAGGGCAATGGAACCATCATCGCCAACATATATGACAAAAACGGCAGCCTCATAGCACAGGCCAACATAACGGATACGTCCTACTCATCGTTCACGCGGGTCTACGTCTTCGGTGGGCATGACTATATCGTGGACGACATCCGAATAAGACCGCTCATTCAGAACCCGCCAACTGCAACGGTGGGTGCGGAAGAAGCGGTCCCCACCATAACAAGTACCAGCGAAGGCACGTGGCTAGGTGGATACGCTGGAAGAGATACGATAATACTGGATAACAGCCAGGGCGGAGAGCTGAAGGATTACCAAGTAAAGATCGTGGCCAACACGAAGGTGCTCATAGACGACGGCGAGCTCCAATCAAACTGTGCAGATATCCGGTTCACAGACTCAGACGGGACGACACTGCTTCCATACTGGATAAAGCCCGGCACCTGCGACACGGAAAAGACGGAGATATGGGTGAGGGTTCCGGAGATCCCTGCAGGCGCGAAGAAAACAATATACATGTACTACAACAACCCATCCGCGACGCCAGCATCTGATGGTACAGCAGTCTTTGACTTCTTCGACGATTTTGAGAGCTGGACGGGGTGGACGCAGTACGGATCAGGCGTGGTGGAGCAAAACAATGCGCAGGCGTTCGACGGCTCCTACTCGTTGTTGAAAACGGCAAATAACGACCCCAACGGTGGGTATAAAGATCTGGGATTCGATCTGAACTATCCATTCGTGCTAGAGGCTGAAGTGTATCGCCCGTCCAACTACACGGGAGGCAGCGTGGACAGAATTGGCGTAATAGACGCTAACGGAAACGGATACGGCGCGCTGATGAACCATGGTTCCACACAGGTCGGCGTGGACATCCGCACAAACTATTCGGCAAGCGCAAGCCAAGGATCCGCAGCCGCCAACCCGCTGGACCGCTGGTATCAGCTCGCACTAATCTGGAACAACGGCACAATTACTTCAACTGCGATAGAAGAAAACGGAGATGCAATAGGCACGCATACGATAACGGATACGTCTTACTCATCGTTCACGCGGGTCTACGTCTTCGGTGGGCATGATTACTATGTAGATGACCTGCGCATAAGGAAGTACACCCCCACGCCGCCAAAGGTTATCATCAAAACATACTCGCCAATATACGCGCCCAGCGGATACGTGGTGTTCAAGGAGGTCAAACCCATAAAGGTAGCCCAGTGGACCTACCTCGACATAAATGCAGAGAACGTGAGGGACACCAACACACACATCACCATTTACGACGCTAACGGAACGCAACTCTGCTTCTTCGACGTAACGTATGGGCTCACCAGATATGATATCTCCGGATGCACAGGCGATGCAAACGAGATCTACGTGCGTCTAGATCTCTCCACAAAGGATGGGAGCGTCACCCCTGCCGTGGACTGGATAGACCTTCGGTGGCGCGAAGAAGCAAGGATTAAGCTAATTACCCCCGAAAACGTCTACCAGTTCAGAAACGAAGAGATGGACGTTAACGGATGGCTGTCCCCAGATGTCGACGGATGTAACGACGTGAACGCATACCTATACTACAAGACCGTGGGTAGCCCATACACCATAGAGGAGTACAACTACGACCAGTTCTCCACGCGCTCCTACGATGCAAACGTAGCCATAGGAGACGATGTGCACCCAGAATACTTACACCCCGACCTTGGATACTACATAAGAAAAATCACCATAACGAATGACGGAAACTCTGCCCTCACAAACTACCCCGTCGAGATTACACTCGACACGAAGAGCCTGATAGATCAGGGGCAGATGAGAAGCGACTGTGGAGACATAAGAATTACGGACTCGAACTACAACGAGCTAAACTACTGGATTGTGCCGGGGACCTGTGATACAACGGGGACAAAGATCTGGGTGCTCGTGCCGAACATACCCGTAGGGGACTCGACGATATACCTGTTCCACGGACACATGGACTACACGTCACTAAGCGATCCTGAAAGTGTGTTCCCCAACGATGCCACCCTGTCCGGCGAGTGTTCCGGCAGCACAAGGGGCGGTTCATGTACAGTTGATCTCCTAACACCGAGTGGAACAGTGGTGGCACCCTACCAACCTGAAGGCTATGGGGAGCTAAACATGGCCATGAGCGGTGACTTTGACTATGGCGGCGCATACTCCAATCCCGCAATCTGTGACACGGGTGGCTACGAGCGCGCGTACTTCGTACTTGACAACACAGGGTGTCTCGGTACCTACGCCACTGGATACCAGGATTGTACAGACAGAACGCCCGACGGCTGGCCCATAAATATTGCAAACCTCGTAGTGGACGAGAACGATATATCCATCTACGCAAAGGTGGACAACCAGGTAAACTACGACCCGAACAGCTGTGGATACTACTACCACTTCACGTACTCGATGAAGGTAAAGGTACGCCCCAAGGCAGATCCAGAACCAACTGTGACTGTAGAGGCAAGCAGCCACCCCGACGTGGCCCAAACCGCAGGATACGTTTCCAACGCGTTCGACACGGGAGAAACCGCACCAAACTGGGGCACAATCAGCTGGGGCGGGAAGGAGCCTACGGACACGAAGATCTCCGTCTACGTCAGGACTTCTGACGACGGAACGAACTGGACGCAGTGGTACGCGGCAAACAACGGCGATACGATCCCAGCACCCTCCAAGAGATACATAGAATACAACGTCGTCTTCTACGTCGGCTCCAACGCCACGGACTACCCCGTGTTTGACGACCTCAAGATCATATATTACCACGGCGTCCCGAACTACACGCTCGTCACGTCAACAGATTCGACACTGTCCACGCCAGACCCCAACCCGTACCGCTGTGGTGCGGTCGCGCAGGACGCCGAGTGCACACCCTCTTGGGCCACAGTACCAAAGGACAGGGGCGAATATATCCTCCAGATGCGCGTGACCTCAGGCTGTGGCTTCGAAGGCAATAGCAACGAGAAGATCGTATACGTCTTCGCACGGACCACAATCACAGACCTCACAACGGACAAGAATGTAGTAGCCAGGGGTGATTCGTTCACACTGACGGGCAAGGTCATCGATGAACTGGGAAACCCCGTAAAGCATAGAACGGTCCTCATCTACGATGACGGGACATATATTGGGGAGACAACCACTGGAGACGATGGGACGTTCGCATTCACGTACACGGTGCCAGAGCTGGCACCCCTTGGCTACCATACAATAACCGCAGTCTTCCCGCGCGACGGAGAGGAGTACTACTGGGAGAGCGAGGCCAGCACCACCATCAAGTACAGCTCCCGGCCAAAGATCGAGAACATAACCACTACACCGCAGAAAGCAGGCATTGGGGATACGGTTGAGATCTCAGCCACCGTTACGGACGAAGTAGGGCTCAGTTCCGTGAAGGCAAATATTACAGACCCGAACGGAACCACGTACACGGCAGACATGAACTGCAGCGACAGTCTATGCACATACGACTTCAACAGCACGTGGATCGCAGGGGAGTACAACGTAACAATCGTGGCAACGAACCTCGACGGCATAACGAGTACAGCAAGCACAACGTTTACTGTGGAGGGTCATGCAACCTTCGGAATCCAGACAGAAAAGCTTAGCTACGGTGCGCTGGAGGATGTGCTCACATGGAACAAGGAGTACTGGGGCGACCCGATGTCCACATACTCATTTGATATCAACGCGGAGGGCGCCAACGGCGAAGACGTATCGGTAATAGCGACTGTTCCAACGGCCAAAGACCCCTTCCACTCGCTGCGCGCCTTCGAGTTCATTAGGTTGAACGGTGCAGACGAAGGCGTTAGCTACGAAGCAGGTACGGACGGGAATGCGGCAATATTCAACGGAAGCGGTAGCATACTCGTAAGGGCAGTCCCAGCGGTGCTCACACCCAAGCACGGGATCACAATAGCTGCGTGGTTGCGAATCGACAGCAACTCAGGGGATCGCTACGCTCTCGCACTCACGGACACGAGCGGCAACGTGATATACGGCATATACTCACCGAACGGAGACACCAACGTCTGCGGCGAAATCCGTGTGGGTGGCTCCCAGTACTCCGCGTGCACCCCCGCATTGGGAGAGGGAAGCTGGCACTTCGTGACCATGAGCTTCGACGGAGAGACTCTCCGCGTATACGTGGACGGCGCCCTCGGCGCATACACAAGCCTGGGGGCTGCAGGGACCATCGATTATTCGAACGTTGCACCATTCATGGTCATCGGTGCAGAACTTGCCGGCGGAATAACCAACGGCTGGATTGGAGGCATAGACGAGCTTAGGATATACAACGAAGCACTCACAGATGCTCAAATCGCAGACATATACAACGGAAAAGCAATTAAGGTCGTTCCCGCGGGTTACTGGAGCTTCGACAGCGGTCCAGAGGATAGCAACCCACACAAGCCGCTGGCACTCGCTGTGAACTCTGAAACAGATACAGATGAAAACATAACTGTCCGCGTGCCGTTCATTGGAATAAAGGACGCCGTCACGATATCTGGAGCCACTGCTGTGGAGGGCAAGGAAGGCAACGCAGCCGCGTTCGACGGATCTTCCAGCGTTACTTACAGTGGAGCGGACCTCGAGGACTTCACAACCTTCAGCGCCGCCGCGTGGATATATCCTGAGGCCAACGGCGGCGTAATCATAAACAAAGGATACAGCAACAACCCGTCATGGGAGATAAGCCTGACGGGCTCCGGAAACGTACGGTGCACCCTAAGGGATGCATCTGGAAACGACTACAACGTAGATTCCGCATCCACGATTCCTGCAAACCAGTGGACCCACGTGGCATGTACATATGACGGCAGATACTTGCGGGTCTACGTGAACGGAGCTGAAGACGGAAGTACGTACGTGGGGTACCTCGGAGCGCTATCCAATACGTCGGACATCGTTGTAGGCAGCGGATTCGTGGGACGCATTGACGATCTACGTATTTACCGCTACGCCCTTGCCCAAAGGGACATCGCCAACCTACACAACGGCGAGAACGTGCGCTGGGGACTCATACTTGCCCAGAGCTTTGACGCCAATGACTGGAGCGACGAAGCGAACGACTGGACTGTGACGCTGTACTCCGGTGGCTGGCCACGCAGCGGAGACGAGGATGCCACGTCTGGAGCCAGCAGCGCAACGGTAAGTGGTGAGGTCCTGCGCGTCTGGAAGCGGGCTGCCATCTGTAACACAGGGGATACGAACATAGCGGGGTACCTGTACGTGGATGTACAGGCAGGAGCAGGGGATACGTGGTCTACCGTGCCCCCTGTTACGATCAACGACGCTGCCACGGGCACGAAACGAACAATAGCGCCAGGCACGTGTCTGGACGTTGCGAGCATATATAACGCCAACCCCTGGAACACAGGGGACAATCCGGCGGGAACGTACAGGATCAGAATGGCATTCCTGAAGCCCGGTGGGAGCCCCAGCAATGCTAGCGACTACATAACGACATCAGACGGGTGGAGGATAACGGATACTTCGGAATTTAACATTGTGGCGGCAACCCTTGCCGTTTCGGACATCAACCACACCAACCTTGCACTCTACAACCTAAACGAGTACGAGACAACGGACGATATAAACTGGATTGACGTGTACGTGACTGCCAGGGGGAGCACTGCGCTCGATACAAACGTCACGCTCACGCTCACGGACGAGTACAAGGCATATGCGGGCTTTGGGCCAAACAACGAGACAAAATACTATGGCACTATTCCAAAGGACGAGAACGTCGTGAAGCGCTGGGATAACGGCGGTGCGGGATATTACATTCCGGCAGACGTAACCGCCGGCACCTATGAGTTCCACTGGCTCGTGGAAATGAACGCTGCCAACGGACCGACGCAGGAGGACTTCACACGCTTCGTGGTAATCCACAACGTACCCTCCGAGTTCAACTCCACAGTACCCCCCCGTGTCTACTACTACGACGACAAGAACGGCTACGTGATCTATGAGTTCTGCATGAAGAACCCATGGAGCCGCGAGCTAAACGACATAAACGTCAAAATAAACTGCCCCGCAGGCGTAGGTCTGGTCTGCGAAGGAGTTAACAGCGGTACGGACGTAGAGACCCTGTCAAGCCTCGCCCCAGGCGCCTCCGCCTGCTTCGACTTCAATATCATCGCCACGCCATCTTCAATAACGAGAGACTACGACGTAAACGTAGATGTCAACTACACGAACCCAGCGCACAATAAGAAGGTCTGGAAGGGCATGCAGAACCATGTGCTCGAGGTAAGAAAGGCGGGAATCCTTGAAATTATTCTCATCTCCTATGACCAGAATGCGATCCGCGGAGAAAACAACGTAACCTTCATCTCAAAGGCCCACAACACGGGAACGGTCGACGATGAAAACGCGTGGATTGCATACACCTTCCCAGCGGACTGGACCGTGGCATCGAAGAGCACAGACGGTACCTGGGGTAGCGGCGACGTAAACGCCTTCAAATCCGTGGTGGCACCCGACGAAAACATAGAGCTAAACATCACCTTTGCAATCCCCGCAGATGCCAACAAGGGGCCCCAGCTCATACACATAGGCACGTACACAGCCACGAATCCGGACTGGAATGACTTCAAGAACATATACGTGACGATATGGGACCGCCCAGAGCTCAACCTCACAGCCAACGACTACAACGCCTCCGTGGGCGAACAGATAACACTGTACATGCACCTGGTGGACTCCCTGGGCAACCCGCTGGCGAACCAGCGCATCAACATAGACAAGAATGGAAATCCACTAGGAGCGGCAGAGACCAACGGAGATGGATGGGCAACATATGTCTGGGACCTGAGCTCCGAAAGCCCAGGAACATACATAGTAACGGCAACTTACGAGCAGAACGAGGCTGTATACGAAATAGGGGCCAGTGACAGCATCACGGTACACATTGGCCTGCCCCCCGAGGTAAACGCAGACGCATCACCAAAGAACATAGGCTACGGAATGGATGTGACCATCGACGCAAATGCAACGGACGACCAGGGCATCAAGAGCGTGTGGGCAACAGTTACAAAGCCCGATGGTGGCGAGTTCAATGTGACCCTGTCCAACGTAGGCGGAGACGAATATCAGGGAACGTTCCAGCCATGGGAAGAGGGCAACTACACAATCTACGTATACGCAAGGGATCTCTACGATTCGATCAGCCAGGCGGGGCCCATAACGATAACAGCAGAGGCAAATGCGGAAATGGGTGTGGAAACGGACAAGAACTTCTACCTGCAGGGAGAAGTAGTCAAGCTCGTATCCCCTGGCTGGTGGGACATCAACTGGAAGTATCGCATGCCCATAACTGTGAAGAACCCATCCACCAACGCAGACATGAACAACTACCCAGTGAGAATCGAAATCAACACGGAGAAGCTCATAGACGAAGGGCACATGCGTTGGGATGCCCGGGACATTCGATTCGTCACCGCAGATGGAACCGAGCTCAATTACTGGTTCCAGAGCGTCGTAGAAACCTCTGTGCTCATACCAAGGGCTAGTGACGACACAGACCCGACAACGCAGGACAGCGACTGTACCCTGAATCCCACGTACAAGTACTACTACTGTCTGCACCCCTGTAACCCCACGGGCTGGTACGAGACTACGTACGACGACAGTAGTTGGGACAGCGGCTACGCGCCCTTCGGCGGAACCGGCGGAGAATGTACCACGGTGCTTAACAACAACCCGGACGACCTCTTCGTCAGAAAATGGTTCTACATCGACGGAAAGCCGCTGGACGTCAACCTGTACGTGTCCTCTGCCAACGGCGCAGAGTGCTACGTGAACGGTCAGAAGGTCATCGATGACATCACAGGTACCCACGATGCAAACTACTGGAACTACACCGTGGACATAACGCCGTACGTGCACGAGGGCAACAACCTATTGGCATGCTGGGTGGCAAACGGTGGTGAAAACAACGGGACAGGTAATGGCTACTTCGACGCCGAGGTCTATGCAAAGTACGAGCGCTTTGCACTGCCAGAAGCAAATGTTTGGGTAAAGATGCCCTATATCCCTGCAGATGGGAACGTTACGATATACATGTACTATGGAAATCCCAGCGCCACCTCTGAAAGCAATGCGGACAGGGTGTTCACAAAGTACAACGCCACCCTCGACTGTTCAGGCAGCGATGCGGGTGGTTCGTGCTCAGTGACGTTCCTGGGGGACGGGAGTGGATACATCTTCGCCCCATACCAGGAGGGGGCGACGCTGGACTTCCTCATGAGTGGAGACTTCGACTCCGGCGGTGCATACGCAGACCCAACAACGTGTAACACCTGCAACCGTGAACGCGTGGCGGTATACCTAAACAGCGTCTGTTACGGTACGTACTCCACGGGGTACCAGGACTGTACAGACAGGAGGCCCGCCACGTGGCCCAAGGACATTGGTGATCTGATCGCGGATAAAAATGCACTCACAGCAACAGGCGACGCCTTCCCGCAGGTGAACTACGACCCGAACAGCTGTGGATACTACTATCACTTCGTATGGACGCTCAACGCGTATATACGTCCGTACATCGGCACGGACGCAGATACAACCGTGGGCCCAGAGGAAACAATTGGTGGAAGCTACATCATCCCGGGCCGCGACTTCAAGGGGTATCTCCTAGGGATTATCGAAAGGAACACCGACAGTGGATGGGTATACGTGGACACGGATCTAAACGACCTTGCCAGCGGGACTGTGAGAACGTTTACAGGGGGCACGCTCTTCGACCTCTCAACGGTGTGGAACGATTGGAACACGTACGGGCAGCCACAGGGTATGTACAGGGCGCGGATAATGATCGTGGGCCCCGACGGAAACGCCCTGACGTACAATGGGCAGCCAATAGAAGAATACAACATATTCCAGATCGGTCCTCCGCCCGTGGACGTGAACATAAGCGCCTTCCGCGTCTATGATGTAAACGGTGTGGCAGATCCGCGAACAGAAGGAAACCTCGTAGACTCGGGGCTGGAGAAAACAATATACGTCTCTGCGGACCGGAAGCACAGGATAGAGTTCGACGTAACCGTGGGGACCACGAGCAATGACTGGAACATTGCAGACTCCAAAGTATGGTTCGGCGAGCTCAACGCAGAGTGGAACGTCCTTGACTTCTGGTATACGCTCCCCGACGGAACGGATAAGAACGGGGGATACTTCGACGGGAATGTGCACTGGGACACAAACAACGACGGCACCGCTGGACAGTCTCAGACCGTCACGTTCCACTTCATCGTAGACCTCAACACCATGCACGCGGAGGAGCACAACGCGACGATAACGGTAACGCACCCGGCATTCATAAAGCGCACCGACTGGGTGGACATAAAGACGTACGTACCCGACACGACACCACCTGTAGCCGTAGAGTACAATCTGCTGAACCTCGAAACGAACCAGATGGGCTGGGAGATCAACGCGATCCGATCCTTCCAGAGTGTTAAGATCTTCGCAGAGTGGAATGAAGACATAGGAAAGGCATACGTAGAGTACAACGGAACCTCCTCCACCTTAACAACCGCGGATATTACCCCCGACGGCAACTACACGGAGTACAACTTCACGATCACGTCCTTCTGGCTACTTGGTCCGCACGTGGCCAAGATTCACGCGGCGGACCTGTCAGACAACTGGAACGACGATCTGAATTTCCTCACATTCTACGTCTGGGGCCTTGCAAGGGTATCCACCATGGAGCTTAACGATAACAACGTGTACATAGGCGAGCCTGTGGAGATCAACTGTACCGTGGTAGACGCCACAGATTCGGATAATCCGATAGACAACTACCCCGTAAAGTTCTGGGACAACGGGGCACTCATCGGGACTGCGTACACCGATAGCAACGGCGTGGCGTCTATAACGTGGACACCAAACACCTACGGGGAACACACACTCGAGTGCAACGTGGAGATGAACGCAGAGCGCTGGTACATGATAGACCCGCCCTATAACGAGAAGAATACCACGATATTCATTAAGGAATCCGTGCCACCGTCCTGGGACGACGCGAATGCGCCGACAAAGGTGCACCGCGGCGAAGTCCTCGAAACAAATGTCCACTGGTGGGATAACGACAAGATAGATACGGTATCCCTTTACATCAAGGAGAACGGAGGTGCATTTGCCGAGGCCAACAGCGTCGCGGTGGATGCCAACGACCTGTACGTCGCTGTCAGCTGGAACGTACCCACAGAGGCAAACCTCGGGCCTGCCCAGTGGTACCAGGAGGCCAACGACCCCTCCGGAAACGTAACGGACACGAATGTCTACGACTTTAACGTCTGGGGTTGGGCATACGTCTCCGATTCATATCTCAACCCCACGGGCGTGGCTCCGGGCGGCGATGTCAACGCATACTGCCAGGTAAAGGACTACACGGCAGGAACTGCCATTAGTGGGTACATAGTGCACTTCGAGATCAACGGAACGTACCTTGGCGACGCTGATACCAATGCAGACGGATGGGCAAGGTATGAGTTCAACGCACCCGACACAACGGGACAGTACAACGTCACGTGCTGGATCGACGCCAACGCGGAGCGCTTCTACGACCCGTACCCGGACAAGAATAGCGCGACCGAGATCCTCAACGTAACGACGAGTTCCGACACAGACCCACCAGACGCCGTGAACTGGGAGCTCAACGACATGAACAGAACGCAGGTGAACGTTTCCGGAGACACCACTGGCCAAGACATCAATGTAATCCGCGGTGACGACATAAACTTCTGGGCAGTGTGGGACGAGAATATAAGCAAGGCGAGCATAGAGACGAACGTGGATGCCACGACGACCGTCGAGTTCAACACGGCGGTAGACGGAAACTACGCGGAAGGGATCATCGAAACAAACGCAGACTGGGCAAGGGGCGTGCACTATGCAAGAATGACTGCCCAGGACCTCGCAGGCAACCCAAGTACAGATGAGAACAGCGCAAACGCAACGTACACTGTGTACGCTCCAGCAGCAGTCCAGTGGATCTCGCCGGTTGGAGACGTCGGGCCGAAGGAATACAACCTCGTGTGCCGCGTCTACGAGAACGATACCAACGCAGGAATAAGCGGATACTCCGTGGCGTTCTACGACAACGTCAACGGATACATCGGAAGCGCCACGGCGGACTCCAGTGGTTACGCACGCCTCGAGGTGAACTTCGCTAACTATGGCTACGGAACGTATAACTTCTGGTGCCAGATAGGGGACTGGCTCAGCAACTACTACAAGGCCGTGGTGGACTCCAGCGGGGCAACGATCAACGTCGTCACGTTCAACCTCAAGGTAACGGGCATCGACGTAAACAACACGGAGGCAAAGGAAGGGGACACGGTACTCGTAGAGACCAACGTATGGAACCAGGACGGTGCTGTAGAGGCAAACGTGGATATCAACGTCCAGAAATGGAACGGTTCGGAATGGGTGAACCTCGACACCAACAGGTACGACATTGAGTTCAACGAGGACAGCAACGTCACGATAAAGTACGTCTGGAGCGCAGTCCCGGGAAGGTACCGCTTCGTGGTAACCGCGGATCCCAACAATAGCGTGGACGAGGAGAACGAGCTCGATAACAACGGCTGGATAGAGCTAAACGTACCCACATGGGCCACTATTTACGGGGAGGTCAACGGCATCCAGGGCCTCGGCGCGCAGGAGGGAGCCACGACGTTCTACTACTACAAGTGGTCCGGTGAGGGCGAGGGCGTGGTGCTCTTCTACGACGCAGATGTGGGGGAAATAAACGTCCAGCAGCTAGCACCATTCATAAGTATCTCAGAGCTGAACAAGGCTGACTACGCCCTTGGAACCAACGGCAACCCAGACTGCATACTGTGCAGGTACGATCAGAACGGAGACGAAAAGATTGACTACTGGCACGTGTTCAACATTGCGGGAAGGGAGATAAACGCACCGGCCTTCGACGTGAACGGCTGGCCCGTGGGCATCCTGTGGGAGAACAACACCGGTGCAACAAGCTTCGACGGAGCGGAACCCATAGTGTTCGTAACTGAGATATACCCCGACCAGAGCTGCCCATATGGAACCTGTGACTATCTCGCCGAAGTGCCGTCGCCGCTCAAGAACCAGTTCGGAACAACGGCGAAGATCACGGTGAGCGTGGTGAGGTAAGGTGAAAATCCGCTTCATCTCGGCACTCTCAGACCCGTACTATGACTACGTGCGCGACGGAAAAAAGACGTGGGAAATAAGGCTGAAGAAAGGAGGCTGGGAGAACGTAACGCCTGGCGACGCGGTGCTACTCTTTAGACACGGCGGGCGGGGCGAGTTCATTGTCGTGGAGATCATAGAGCGACGAGAATTCAAAGGCATTGCAGAGGCGCTGGAGAGCGTGGGCGTGCAGAATGCAATACCACAGGCACAAAGCGTCTCGGAGGCGCTGTCGGAGTATCGGAGGTTCTACAGCGAGGAGAAGGAAAGAAAACTTGGAGTTGTAGCCCTACGGGTCCGGACCGTGACCGAATACGACGGAGAAATACACAAAGACCTGCTCCTCAAGTACTTGCCCCACTTAAAGGATGAGTGTTCAAAATAGAACTATGCTGCGCGTTGCATCCTGGAATGTCAACGGCATACGGGCCGCGATTAGAAAGGGTTTCTGGGATGCTGTTAGAGCGCTCAAGCCAGACATCCTCGGCATACAGGAGATCAAGGCGAACGATCCGCCCGAAATCCCCCTCGATCTTACGGGTTACCGCTGGTACTGGTTCTCGGCGGAGAGGAAGGGCTACGCAGGCACGGCGATCCTCACGCGAATAAAACCCAAGAAGGTGGAGTACGGCATCGGACGTGAGGAGTTTGACAGGGAGGGCAGGGTAATTACCCTGGAATTCGACAAGTTCCTCGTGGTCAACGCGTACTTCCCCCATTCCCAGCGGGAGTTGCAGCGGCTGCCCTTCAAGTTGGAGTTCAATAGGGCCGTAGAGCAATACGTCGAAGAGCTCAGGCAGGAGAAACCCGTCATTTTTATGGGGGATTTCAACGTGGCACACACGGAGAAGGACATTGCACGGCCAAAGCAGAACGAGGGGAACGCAGGGTTTACAAAGGAGGAAAGGGAATGGATAGACTCCTTCCTAAAAAAGGGATGGATCGACACGTGGAGGTACCTGCACCCCGACGAGACGGGAAAGTACACGTGGTGGTCCTATCGGTTCAAGGCGCGGGAAAAGAACATTGGGTGGCGCATTGACTACATACTTATCCCAGAGGAGATAAAACACTGGCTAAAGGACGCATGGATCTTCTACGATACATACGCGTCAGATCACGTTCCAACGGTTGCAGAACTAGAACCAAAGTAGCGGGAGCGTCCCAGTGTAGTAGCGGGGGGAGGATTTGAACCTCCGACCTCCGGGTTATGAGCCCGGCGAGCACTCCAGGCTGCTCCACCCCGCTCCCGCAGCAATTGAAATATGGGCGATCCCTTTAAAGGCGTTCCTGTTACCACTAAAAAGGAACAATGAACCCTCTGCGCTTTTTAAATATGGAAACGGGCTGTTTCTAACGTGCGACGCGGCGATATGGGGATTGCCACCCTCATTATATTCATCGTCATTATCCTTGTGGCCACTGTCGCCGCAGTCATCATGATCCAGGCAACCAACGCGGTAAAGCAGCAGGCCCAGAGCACCACCGCAGATTCACAGGCGAAGATCGCCCGAAGGATCGTACCAAACACGATATACTTGATCGTCGACCAGAACATGGCATCCCCGTACTACAAGAAGGCAATTACATTGTGGATCCAGGCAAAGGTTCCAAAATACGGCGCGCCCGTTGACCTGAGGAAAACTACGCTCATCCTACAAACCCCCGACGCCGTCTACTACGCCCACTATATTGACGCGGATGGAGACGAGATCTTCGGGGACAACGCGTGTGAGACGTCATCGCCCTACCCCGTGAACGACCCGAACAACCCTGGAAACGTGGACTACAACGCCCTGAAGGAGAACACGTACACAGTGGTGTGGATAAACTGTGAGGGTCACAACGAGGACTACATGGTCTACCCGGGACAGCTCTTTATTATCGTCTACAGACCAAAGAACGGCCTGCCGCCCGGCATTCCGCTAAAAATAAGCATAGTGCCGTCAAACGGCGGCTCATACACTATTAAAACGACACTCCCGGACGACTTCGACGATCAGCAGGTCATAAGCATCCCCGTATGAGTTTAAAACCACCTACACCCAAGTCTTTCTGTGCCCGGGCAGCCCATGTCTGAAGCCGAAGTGCACCAGATTCTCCTGGAAAACCCGCACCTCCGGGAGTACGTGGACAAGGTAACGAGGAAGATGGGCCGCCCCGAGTTCTACAAGACACTCTCGAGGGACATGGCAGGGATTCACGACCCAAACATCATATACCCCGTCCACAACAAGATATTCGTCCATATATACCGTGACAGAAAAACGGGTGAGCTCATTTATCACGTCGTTGAGCCGGAAATCCCTGAGTCCATCCAGAAGCAGTACAAAAAGATACTAAGGAAGATAACCGAGCTCGCAGGGGATCTCCCCAAGGCGATAGTGGGGGAAGAAACGCTGCGAGAGCTAACTGAAAGGGCATTCGAGGAGCTGAAGCTCGACAAGTCCGCCTTTGAAACGGTGTTCTACTACGTCAAGAAGAACATCCTGGGATTTGGAATTTGGGACGTCTTCTTCTACGACCAGTACCTGGAGGACGTGCGAAACGCGGAGCTGGATACATACGTCGTCCATAAGGTCTGGCACAACATGAGGACGAACGTGCGCTTCCCCAACGAGAAGGCGCTGGACATGTTTGCCTTCGACCTCGGTATCCGCATGAACAAGCGCGTCTCTGTGGGCCACCCCATCGTGGACGGCATCGTGCCGGAAACAAAGACCCGTGTCAACATCATCTACGGGCGAGAGGTCAGCAAGAACGGCACAGCGATCTCGCTCCGTCTGGTGGAGAAGGAGCCCACAAGCATCGTAAATCTGCTGGACCTGCAGACCCTCAGCCCGGAGCTGGCCGCATACCTCTGGATCGCCATAGAAAACGGGATGAGCATCTTCTTCTGTGGGCCCACCGCCGCCGGAAAGACAACAACAATGAGGGCAGGCACCGCATTCATCAAGCCGGACGCAAAGGTATACTCCGTAGAAGACACCCCAGAGGTGTATGTGCCCCACGAGAACTGGCAGGCCACGGTTGCCCATGAAACGAGGGCCACGATGTTCGACCTGCTCAAGGCAGCCCTGCGTTCGCGCCCCAACTACATCATCGTAGGAGAGATCCGTGGTGAGGAGGGATACATTGCGTTTCAGGCTATGCAGACGGGGCACCCGGTGATGAGTACGTTCCACGGCGGCAGCATAAAGAAAATCGTCCAGCGTCTAACGGGAAACCCCATCAACGTGCCGCCCCCATACCTGACGAACCTCAACATCGTGCTCATTCAGCGCGCCTTCCGGCGCGGGGATAAGATGGTACGCCGTGTTATTGGTGTCCACGAGATCGAGGCATACATCGAGGGCAAGGGCATCATGACCAGAGAGGTCTTCCACTACGACCCCGTGCGCGATAAGATTGTCTTCACGGGACGGTACAACTCGTACATCCTGGAGCAGAAGATCGCACTATTCCAGGGCTACGCGGACCCACGAAAAATATACGATGAGCTTGACCTCCGCGCAAGGATACTCCGCGAGATGCAGAAGAGGGGAATAAAGAGATACCACGACGTCTGGAACGCAATAAGGGGATACTACTACTTCGGCATAGACGGGCTCCCCTTCCCAATGGAGGAGGTATAGGCGTGAAGACCCTGCAAGAAGCCATGGCAAAAAACCCGCACCTTGCAAAATACGTCCAGGAGATCACGAGGAAGTATGGGGAGCCAGAATATTATCCAGAGCTGTCCTACGACATGAAGGTCAAGAAAATGGAGACGATCAACCTCATTTACCCTGTGGGGGACCCGTATTACATACACATCTTCAAACCGGAGGGCTCCGAGCCCGAGTACCGCGTCGTGGGTCCCGAGTACAGCGAGGAGGATCTTAAATACTTCAGGGAGCTTTACTCAAGGATCATAAAGCGTGTATCGCTCATCGAAAGGATTCCGCGCAACCAGGACGAGTTCATATCTACAATCATCCGCCTGACCAAGGAAATGACCCTCACAGAGAACACGCCCTACCGCTGGCTCTACGAGCTCATTTTCGATAAGATCTACATCCCGAAGGAGAAGTTCTACAAGATAAGGGAGCTTGTCATCCGAGAGCTCGCCCAGTATTCGGAAATAGAGCCGTTCATGCGCGATCCGTACATAGAGGACATTTCCTGTGTGGGAACGAACCACCTCTGGATCGTCCATAAGATATTCGGCTCCATGCGCACGAACATACGCTTCAAGGATGAAGAGGAGCTCGAAGACTTCATATACCGGATGACGGAGCTCCTGAACAGGCCCGCATCCGAAGTCAAGCCCATAGTGGACGCGGCGCTGCCGGATGGAAGCCGTCTTAACGTCATTTACTCAAAGGACGTGAGCATAAGGGGCTCATCCTTCACCATCCGTAAGTTCACCAAGATCCCCATATCGATCACCCAGCTGATACTCTGGAACACGATATCGCCCCTGGAAGCTGCGTACTTCTGGATGGTAATCTCCGCAGGCGCATCCGTCTTCATTTCGGGTGAAACGGCGGCAGGAAAGACTACTACACTCAAGGCCATCGCAGCATTCATCGATCCACGGGCAAAGATCTACTCCGTAGAGGACACCCCGGAGATCTACGTGCCCCACAAGAACTGGGAGCGCACCGTTACGGCGGAGGGCAAAGCCACGATGTTCGACCTGCTCAAGGCAGCCCTGCGCGCCCGTCCTGACTATATCATCGTAGGAGAGATCCGTGGTGAAGAGGGATACATTGCGTTCCAGGCTATGCAGACGGGGCACCCGGTGATGAGTACATTCCACGCGGGAAGCGTCAACTCCTTCATCCGCAGGATCTCAGGGCCACCAATCAACGTGCCCAAGGAGTATATCCCGAACCTCAACGTGCTGGCCATTCAGCAGTCCGTGGTGCGCGGTGGCAAGGCGGTGCGCCGAATGATCTCGATTACGGAGATAGAGCGGTACCACGCACCCAGCGGGAGTATTATTACGCGTGACGTCTTCCTCTGGGATCCAGTCCAGGACAAGCACGACTTCCGCGCATGGTATAACTCGTACATCCTGGAGCAGATGGTAGCCCCGGTCCTTGGGCTGGCAAAGGATGAGCTCTATCAGGAGCTTCAGACCCGCGCATCCGTGCTCGAGGAGATGGCAAAGCGCCACATAACCGACTACTTCCAGGTATACGACCTCATCCGAAGGTACACCGAGTTCGGGCTGGAGGGACTCCCGTTCCCCGTCGAGGTGAGAGAATGGCAATGAACATCGAGAAATACGTCCACATCCTGGGCGTAGACACCATAAGCGGCCTGGTACAGTACATAGGCATAGTCTGGCTAGCGTCCTTCATCGCGCTCATCATTATGACGTACCCTTTCTATCTCCTGGGGATAATCAACGGGAGCAACCTTCCAGCCATAATCGCGGTCGACTTCTTCCTTGCACTAATCGCCGCAGTCCTGGCAGTCAAGATACCGGCAAGCATAAAGGCGGTAAACATCGAGAAGAACTTCCCGGCATTCCTCGCATACCTTGGCGCCATGACAACCGCCAAGAGCAACTACGAAGAGTTCTTCCGGGCGCTGGCAGAGACAGAGGAATACGGAGAAATTTCCAAGGAGATGAAGCGACTATACCACCTGGCGAAGGACTGGAAGCTCGGGTACGCAAGAGCGTGCCGCGTGGTGGCAGATACAACGCCGTCACCCCTCTTCTCAAACTTCCTGGCAAGGCTATCGCAGGTAGTGGAGTACGGTGAAGACATAGAGTCCTTCTTCAAGAACCAGTACCACGACATCATGCGCGACATGACAACGCGCTACCAGCAGACCGCACACAAGATAAACACAGTCGCCGAGCTTTTCTCCGCGCTCTTCGTGTCGGTAGCATTCCTGCTTGCCTTCGCCATGCTCATGCCAATCTTCTTCCCCATAAGCTCCACGGCCATCGCCATCGGCGCAACGGTGCTCGTCCTCATGATCGACGGAATTATAATAGGAATGGCGAAGGCGTCCACACCCAGCGAGGAATTCGTCCTCCCCTTCTGGAGGGGCGCGCCGGAGCACATGATGGCCGTTGCCGCAACGGTGTTCGGCATACTCGCCTCCGTTCTAGCATTCCTCATCCTCTGGGTAATTGGCGTTCCCCCCATCCTCCAGGTGCTCATCTCCGCAATACCCCTGGCAGTGCCCGCATACCTCACAACACACGTGGAGAACCTCATAAGACGAAGGGAAAAGTCATACATCCCGTTCATACGCACCCTGGGTGACCTCACGGCCATTAGAGAGGGTGCGGTTACCCCAGTACTCAGGAGGCTGCGCAGGCACATATATCCGGGCCTGAACAGGGGTCTGGATAGGCTCTACAAGAGGTTGGCGATAACGAGGCAAATCTTTGACGCCTTCGATCTGTTCTCCAGGGAAATGGGGTCGGCATTGATATCGAAGTTCAACGAGCTCTTCGTCAACGCACTGTACGCCGGTGCGGACCCTAAGAGAACAGGAGAAATCATAGGAGATCAGATGCACGCAATGCTGGATTCAAGGAAGCTGAGGCTGCAAATAGCCTCCGGCGCACGGGGCGTCATATACGGCACGTACATTGGAGTAGCCCTGGGCGTCTTCCTGGCTGTAAAGTCCATAGCACAGGTGTTCAACATCTTCGCATCGGTTCTTAACACGATACAGAGCAACGTCATGGCGTATTTCAGCTTCTTCAACTTCAGCGTAAACTTGAACCCCCTCGTTGACTACATGGTGTACCTTTTCGCCATGGAGGCAGCAGCCCTTGCCGTGGTAATAAAGATACTTGACGGGGGGCTCATGAGCAACGCGACAAAGCACTACCTCGTCATGATTATCGCCCTCACCATCGTCTACTACATAACGGACTACGTCGTCCGAATGCTCTTCCCCCTTACTGCAGAGGCTGCCAGCGTCAGCGTGCCCGGCGCCAGCGGACCGTAACTACTACACAGTTACGAAAAAGAACGCAGACACGAGATCTACGTTTAAAACAGGGTGAGGAGCTATTTTTACGATGCGTGGCCAGTCCGGGATAGGCACCATTATCGTATTCATCGCCATGATCCTCGCCGCCGTTGTGGTAGCCATTGTCATTCTCCAGATAACAGATTCGCTCCGCGGACAGGCCATGCTCACGAACAGACAGGCCCAACAGACCATGAGCGCGCGCTACGACATAATAGGCGTCTCCGCGGTAGCATACAAGGACGCAAACACTGGGGACTATAAAGTCTATTACCTAATACTCCGCGTCCGTCCCGGACTGGGCGCGCGCAGCCTGGACCTCAAGAAAACGTACCTCACGTATAACGGTCCACAGGTAACGATTCCGGGCGTCAAGTACGAACCGATTACGGAGGTCCTCAAGAACAATGCCACGTACATCGCAGCGGCGGCGGACTTGGGAAACACAGACGTGAACGACATACTCTCCAAGATCACGGGGGCGTGCAGTGCGTCCATGTATAACATAATGACCGCCCTGGGGACGTATAACTACATCACTGTGGTCCCTTACATCGCGCCAGCCAGAAAATCGGACGTTGCGTACGCCCCAGGTACAGTGACAGCCGCAACGGTTGTGGCGAACAGAGATCCCGCGCACTTCACTGCAATCTGGGAGGAGTGCGCGGGAAAGGACGACCTCGGAAGCGTTTCTGATGGTCAAACCGTGTACATAATATACCCCCTCCCCAAGCCCGTGGGCTCGAGCACATACATAACCATAAGCCTGGAAACGGCAGACGGCTGGAGCGCCCCCATGACGCTCCGCATCCCCGCGGGCCTGGATCAGGGGTACGTCACGATCTACCCCGCAACCTAAGGAGGTGTATGCTGTGTTCGAAAACCTGTTTGGAGGCGGCGGAAAGCAGCAGAATAAAAGCCCAAAGAAGCCAGCTGCTGGAATAAAGCCTGCTATTCAGATCGGCGTTGGAGCTCCGACAGTTGGTAGTCCCGCTACAAACGCCGGCGGTCAGGATCTCGCCGCAGAGCTCGAGAACGTCAAGCAGGACGTTGAGAAGCTCAAGGACTCCGTCAACGCGATTAGGTCCTCACTTAAGAACCTGAACGAAAAAATGGACAAACTCGAAAAGCACATTGCAGAGCTCGCATCCATCTACGAGCTTGTTACAAACCAGACAAACCCATTCCTTGACGAAGACGAGAGAAAAGCCGCTGCAAAAAAGGTTGGGACCATTCAGACAGTCCCAGCGGCAGCGCCAGCTGCCCCCGTAGCACCAAAGGAAGAGGAGCCTGAGGTCGTGCTGCCCAGCGTGGATCTCACGAATCCAAAGGTAATTCAGACGATCCTTGACTGGATGCAGTTCATCGTGGAACGTGTGGGCCACGCCGGCGTCGATGACGTGCTCCAGTACTACGTGGACATCCACTGGATCTCCCAGGAAGTAGCGGAGATCCTCAAGCGCTACGCAGACGGAATAAGGGTTGAAATTGAGCCAGAGGTGGAGGAACCCGTGCAGCTCGATCCCGAGGACCACATGAAGAGCCTGGACTACATTATGCAGATCAAGGAGTTCCAGGGTCAGTGATATGTTTTACTTTGACATCCCCAGGGACGAGCTGGGCCGACGTCTCGGCAAGGGTGTGGCAGAGGGTACTGTAACCCTGATCGAGGGGGACGACGGTTCTGGAAAAACGGTGCTCACCCAGAGATTTACCTACGGGTTCCTGCGCAACGGGCACAGCGTCACGTACATATCCACGGAACTGTCGACGAGGGACTTCGTCAAACAGATGATGTCCCTCCGCTACGACGTGACCGAGTACCTCTTGAACGGCAAGCTCCTATTTCTCCCCGTCTACCCCCCCACGGCGAGGCACCTAAAGCGCAAGAAGGACCTTCTGCGGCGAGTGGTAGACCACGCGGACCAGCTCTTCAAGAGAGACATCACGATCATCGACACACTCACGCTGCTGCTGCCGGAGGGCGGGGTGAGCGACAAGACAGCCTTCGACTTCCTAACACTCCTGAAAAAGGTCACACTCAAGGGGAAGAGCGTCATCATCACCGCAGATCCTGGCGCCACGGATGAAAAGCTCCTGGAACCCCTACGGGAGATTGCAGACAACTACCTGATCATGAAGGCGGAGGTTTCAGGGGAGGACATCAAGAACGTCATCTACGTCCAGCGATGGAAGCGCGCAGAGACTGAGGTCTCCAAAATCGTGAAGTTCCGCGTGGAGCCCAATTTCGGAATCGTGATCGACATCTCGTCCTTCGCGATCTGAGGTTTTGTAACCACCGAATCGTAGAGAAAAGCTCGCCACGCCGCGGATTAGCTTTTTAAGTATGGAAAGCATATTCTTTGCGACAAAATACGGAGGGATATATGATGAAGGGCCAACAGGCTATCGGTACGCTGTTTATCTTTATAGCGCTGGTGATTACAGCAGCGCTTGCGGCCTTTGTTCTTGTGAGCACGACCAACACGCTGCAGTCCAAGTCCGTGGCAGTGGCCAACCAGACCATGAACAAGGCCACCATGGGCTTCTCAGCGCGCCAGGTCGAGGGCATCTCCCACGCCGACAACCAGATCAGCGAGATCCTCATGGGTGTGGAGCTCGCACCCGGTTCTGGCGTGATTGACCTCAGCGACGCCAAGATCATCTGGACCGCCAACGGCGGTAAGGTCTACGGCGAGTATGAGTACAACAGCACCCTCGTTACCTTTGACGCCACGACGCTGTCCTTCAGCCCAGCGCTCCAGGCCGGCCAGTACTACGTTGTTCAGAACAGGACCTCTGGCGACGACGACAAGTTCCTCGAGTCTGGTGAGGTCTACGTCCTCGGCTTCCAGCTCCCACAGCCCCTGCTGAAGGGCCAGGACTGGTCCATCACCATGCGCGCGCCCTACACACAGGACCTCTACATCACGGGCTACGCGCCTCCTGTGATCGAGGCCAACACCATCGTGACCCTGAAGTCCGCGTAAGGGCGGACTTCTAAACCCCTCTTTTTCTTGTTTTCCACAGGCAACAGGTTTATAGCGTATTCTTAGCAAAATAATTCTGCGGCCTGGCTGCGCCCGGGGAGCGCGAAGCAATGAACCGGTGTCACGAAGGCCGCATACAACCCAAACAATAGAAAGATTCACAAGAGAAGACTGTAACAAGATAATAACCGGCTGCAAGTCCGTCTGGCAGACAATAGGAATAATGTTAAAAGAGGGTGCCGTGCAATCAGCGCCTTGCTCTTCTTCTCCTGCGCTTAAGGCGGCGCATCTTCTTCTTTCTCCACTTCCAGCGCTGCATTGCGTGGGGCTTCTTGAAACGCGATGTGTCCTTCTTTCGTATGCCCAAGTGAGCACCTCCTGAGGTGTGAACGCTATGCTAAGGGTCAAAGGAGTTAATAAAGGTGTGGGTATGCTCCGGCCAGCATTTGAAGGCCAAATTCTCTGGCCGGGCGAGTGTGGGTGGGGTCTACCGACCCCACGCCCGGGCGCGGCGACAGAGACGATATCACCGCGCCAGCAACGCAGCTGTTATGCTCCGGCCGGGATTTGAACCCGGGTCTCGGGCTCGAAAGGCCCGAATGCTTGACCGGGCTACACCACCGGAGCAGCCACCATCCCGGCTGGCGTGATGCTAACTGCCCGTCTTCGACAGGCAATTATGCGTTGGTTGCACGCGGGGTCAAGCACCGCCTGCGGGTGCGAAACCCGCACCCAACATCCGCCGTAGAATGCTTGGGAGGAATGCTTTAAATTCATGAGGATCAGCACTGCTATCTCTCATCATCGCTCCGCTCAGACGAAACCTCCCTCATCACCCATAAAAAGAGATATCTCACGTTTTTATTATGGCCACGACAGTCAAACTCAAGGACGTGGGACTTCTTCTGCTCGGAACGGGTGTGCTCATAGTGGCCCTGGTCGTCGCGCACTGGTACTTCTTCCAGGTACTCCCTGCATCGGAGGAATCGGCAAGGGTCAACACGTGGTGCTTTGTAGAGGACAACCGCGCCTTTGTACACATAAGCACGGGGAACAAAATACGGGACGTTGTCATTGAGATTGGTAAAGCGCGCTGCGAGTACAATGTAATGTATCCAGGCACAACCAACGTATGTGAAGCAAACGTATGGGGAACCACGGTGTACAGAGTAAAATACGAGGTGCACGGCAAAGCTGTGGAAGAATCGGACGTGTGCAGGTACGGTAGCTTTGTTAAACCCATTCCGATAAGAGGATAATGCGGCGGGATGACCGCATGAACCTCCGCAGGAGCGGGCAACGCGATGATGACGGTGAGCACTCGCGGACCGCCGCTCCCATCTCTGGCTTTTATCACCTTCGCACCCATTCTGAGCATGGCAAACATGGAAACCCTTATTGAAATGGCGAAGCGGGAGATACGGGACGAAACGGTAAAGTCGACCGTATTAGATATCCTGAGGAACCCGAGGATCACCTTTGCAGATGTGGAACCAAAAATTTCCCCAGACGAGGCGCCGGCGGCTCCAAAGGCACATCATTCCTATCCAGGGGGCCTCATAGATCACACAATAGGCGTTACCATCCTTGCAAAGCACTTTTCCAACGCATTCTCCGAGCTCTACGGCTACCAAGTAAGACGGGACTACATTATAGGGGCCGCGCTGCTGCACGACATTTTCAAGTACTACCAGTACGAGTACGACGAGGTTACGGGCGGATTCAGGCAGAGGGAGGACTGGTATCTGCAGCACGACTTCGCCCTCATAGCAGAGCTCTCGCACAGGCATGCACCAGAGTACCTGATACGTGTGTGCGCCGAAGCCCACGGTTTTAACGTGTTGGCCACGCCGGAGGGCCAGATTGTCCACCTGGCAGACTCCACGGACGCGAGGTTTGCAGCAAAGATACAGGACATCGTCTACAGGGCTTGCGTTGATCTTGAAAGGGAAACTGACGGCGACATCCTCGCAGTAAAGGCGTACTACGCCATAGTGAGACGGCACTCACTATACGAGCTTGCAAGGATCGCCCAAGAGAAGGGAACAAAGGAACTACGTGCATTCATAAAAAGAGAGCTACTTGGGGGTCAGTAGCGGCCCCCAAAGCGCCTACCACGGGAGGGCATGTCAAAGCGGCGCGGACGCTGGACCTCGCGGTCAGACACGTTGTTGTCCGTGTTCGCCTTGAAGTCCTGGGCATCCACAACCTCTATCTTCCCGTAACGCCCAACGTTGAGACGCATGTGCCCACCAACAACGGCCACATAGCCGTTCTCTATGCGGACGTAGTCACCAGGCTGGAGCATATCCGCCCTGTCATCCCATAGTGAGAGCAGAATTGATCCGCTTTGATCGCCAACAAGGTACTCCTTTACCCTGTGGGTGCTACCATCCTTGCGGGAGACGACCTCGCGGTCGTCGGCCACAGAAACAACCTCGACGGTCACGTCCACGTTGCGGGAGGACGGACCGAGATCAGCAACCTTCATTCTTTACACCTCGGTACGTTGCTACCACTGGGACATTGGTGTATATAAACCCATTGCAGTCCCTCTCATTCGTGGCAACGCGTTTCAGGATTCTCGCGGCGGACTCCCTCGGCGTCAGATCCATGGCAACGGCGGTCGAGCATTCGGGAGAGAAGATTATCATCGATCCAAGTGCAGCACTTGGGCCAAGAAGATACGGGCTGCCGCCCCACGAGCTGGAGGAGCTCGCACTCCGGCTCGCGCTAAAGAGGATTGACCGGGAACTTCAGGACGCCGATTACGTTATCTTCACGCACTACCACTGGGACCACTACAGGCCGGAGGCAGACCTGGAGGGAAAGGTTGTATACATGAAGGATCCGGAGAACTACATCAATGCGAGCCAGAGAAAGCGGGCAGCGCCGATAACAAAGCGGGAAGGCCTTGACCTGCGCATTGCAGATGGGCTGAAGGTAGATGAATTGGATATGGAGTTTTCACCACCCCTGCCGCACGGACCGGAAGGAACAAGGCTTGGATACGTCATCGGGGTAAGAATAGGGGATCTAGTCTTTACATCGGATGTGGAGGGGCCGGTAAGCGAGGCTGCGACACGGTGGATCATCGAAATGAACCCAAGAACGCTGATACTGGACGGCCCCCTTACGTACATGCTCGGATACAGATTTTCGCAGGAATCGCTGCAGCGCGCCGTGGAAAACCTCCTGGGGATCGCGGAGAGCACAAACGTGACGGAAATTATAGCGGAGCACCATTTAGTCCGGGATATCAACGCCCACAAGAACTTCCCCGTGGGTGAAAGACTCGCTGAAATCGGAGTGGAGTATAGGAACGCCGCGGAAGCCCAAGAGCTGGAACCGCTCCTTCTGGAACCTTGGCGCCGTATGCTGTGGAAGGGTGAAAAAGAGGTTGACCCAGATATAGTAAGGAGGGTGTACGATGCGTGAAAGGGCGCTCTTCACAAAGCTCTGTCCAAACTGCGAGGGGGAAATAAACGATATCCGCCTCTCGCTCAAGAACCCGTGCAGCACCTGTTTGGAAACAGCGGTCGTAGAGAACACATACGAACAGCTTGTAGAGGCGATTTACCGGGCATTAAAGGAGGGGGACAAGCTAAGGAAGTACCAGATGATCCACGACGTAATCCATCACCTCACAGAATTCAACGAATTTTTCGAAAGGGCCGTGGGATCCAGGCTATGGAGCGCGCAGAGGACGTGGGCCAAGCGTGTGTTCTTGGGGAGGTCCTTCTCCATCGTGGCGCCAACGGGCATTGGAAAGACGGCCTTCGGATCCGTTATGGGGATATACCTAGCGAAGCACGGCGAAAAGGCCTATTTCATCCAGCCCACGACTACGTTACTCATGCAGACAGCGGAAAGGCTGCGGGACTATGCAAAGAGGGCGGGAGTTGACGTCAGGATCGTGGAGATCCACGGCAAGATGAAGAAGGGCGAGAAGGAAGAAGCACAGCGGGCCATTGAAGCAGGGGAATTTGATATCCTCGTAACGACCTCGCAGTACCTCACGCGAAACTTCGACACCCTCGCAAGGCACAGGTTCGACTTCATCTTTGTCGACGACGTTGACGCATTCCTCCGTGCGTCCAAAAACATAGATCGCGTGCTCCAACTCCTGGGATTCACGGAGGAGATAATATCGGCTGCATACGAGCTGATACGCGCAAAGTTCACCCTCCTCTTCCGGAGCAACGACCAGCAGCTAAG
This sequence comes from Microcaldota archaeon, assembly GCA_027011045.1. Classification (GTDB taxonomy): domain Archaea; phylum Iainarchaeota; class Iainarchaeia; order JAADDC01; family JAADDC01; genus SZUA-1452. The sequence goes on from JALVAT010000013.1 coordinate 29,659, forward strand.
AAAACGCATCGAAGAGCTGCAGGAGAAGATAGATCGGTTCAAGGAAAACAACAGGGTAGGTCAGCTCATCGTTGCATCCGCCACGGGGCGAGCAAGGGGCATCCGTGTCAAGCTCTTCCGGGAGCTCCTGGACTTTGAGATCGGGAGCACAAGGGCAAACCTGAGGAACATCATCAACGCGTACACGGAGGAAAGGAACTGGAAGGAGCAGGTGCTGTCAGCGGTGACGGCGCTGGGCAAGGGCGGGCTCGTGTTCGTCCCGACGGATAGGGGCAGGGAGTTCGCGGAGCAGGTTGCACAGTATCTGCAGAGTTCTGGAGTAAAAGCAATGCTCGCAACGTCCGAAAACGCAGATCAGGTCCTTAAAGCGCTGGAAGCTGGAGACGTGGACGTAGCGGTAGGTGTTGCCGCGTACTACGGCGTGCTGGTGCGCGGAATTGACCTGCCCGAGCAGATAAGGTATACCATCTTCGTGGGGGTCCCAAAGTTCAAGTTCTCACTACGCTTCGACAACGCACCGCCCGGAAGGCTGGCGTATCTCCTGGACGTGGTGGCGGACTACGACGAGGACATTGCGAGGGAGGCGAGATCCCTTGCAAACAGGATTAGGAGGAACCCGCGCGACGAAGATGTAGAACGGGCAAAGGAAATCCTGCGGAGGGCCTTTGAGAACAGGGAACTGGTGGAACGCATAAAGCAGAGCAAGGAAATCGCTGTGGTCGAGGAAAATGGCGAACTAAAGATCCTCATAGCAGACGTACGCACATACATCCAGGCAACGGGAAGAACATCGCGCATGTACGCCGGGGGAATTACGCCGGGGTTCTCTTTAGTCCTCGTGGACGACGAACGCGTCTTCGATCAGCTTAGAAGGTACATGCGCATAGTACTCGATGAGGAGTTTAAACCGCTGGAGGAAATAGATCTCGCCGAAATACGGCGCTGGCTAGAGGAGGGCAGAAGAAAGAGGGAAAAGCTGGCGGAAGATCCCGTTAAAACAGTTCTATTCATCGTTGAATCGCCAAACAAGGCGAGAACAATTGCACACTTCTTCGGAACACCTTCATCATACCGCATAGGCAACATCCGGGGCTACGAGGTGGCCACGGGCAAGTACATCCTTAACATCGTGGCTACCAGGGGGCACATGTTCGACCTAGTCACGGACCGCGGATTCCACGGGGTGCTCGTGGAGGAGGACGCGCACTGGTTCGTACCGGTATACACGACGATCAAGCTCTGCCGCCGCTGCGGCGTACAGACGGTGGAGGATAAATGCCCAGTTTGTGGATCGGATGAGTATCTGGACGACGCAATATGGCGTGTTAACGCTCTGCGCCTCTTTGCCCTTGAAAGCGACTTCGTGATCATTGGAACGGACCCCGATCGAGAGGGAGAGAAAATAGCCTGGGATACAGCCCTCGCAATAAGCCCCTACGTCCCCACCATTGTCAGGGCGGAGTTCCACGAGGTAACGCGAAGTGCCATTCTGCGGGCCCTGGAGGAAACGAGAAACATCGACGAAAACATAGTAAACGCCCAGATCGTCCGCAGGGTGGAGGACCGCTGGATTGGATTCGAGCTGTCGCGGAAACTCTGGGAAGCATTCGGCATAAAGATCCTGTCTGCGGGGAGAGTACAGACGCCGGTACTTGGATGGATCATAAGGCGCTATGAGGAGCACAAGGACAGCGTACGCATATTCCTCGACGTGAAAACAGAAACTGGTAGAGTTGTGTTCGAAACGCCGTTCAAGAGTGTCAAGGAGCTTCGATCAGCGGAAATACCAAGCACGTTAGAGGTGCGCGTGGAAAAAAGGGAGGAAACGGAGCTCGGGGCGCCGGCACCATTCACAACGGACACGATGCTCAGGGAGGCAGGAGAACGGATGGGCATAGGTGCAAAGGATATCATGCAGCTCGCGCAGGACCTATTCGAAGCGGGTCTCATCACATACCACAGGACCGACTCTACGCACGTGTCCGCCGCAGGGCGCGCCCTCGCAAGGGAGTACATATCGGAACGCTTCGGAGAGGAGTACTACAGGGGCCGCAGCTGGGGTGAAGAGGGTGCCCACGAATGTATTCGCCCCACAAAGCCCTTGGATACGGACACGCTGATCCGCATGGTGCGCGAGGGCGAAATTAACGTTCAGGGGCTCCGAAAGAAGCACCACCGTCTATACTCCATCATATTCGAACGCTTTATGGCTTCCCAGATGCGGAATCCCACGGTAGAGAGGGCAGAAGTCGTCTACAGGCTGGGGGAGTTTGAAAAGAGGGAAACAGCAATAACAAGAATCGTGAAGGACGGGTGGAACCTCGTGAGGCCCGTGCGCACGCGAGAAGTACGGGAAGGGGCCTTCAGGGTCGTGGAGATTCGGAACTTTAAGGCGGCAACGGTCCCGCTATACACACAGGCAGACGTAGTGGCCCTAATGAAGGAGCGAGGAATAGGAAGACCCAGCACATACGCAACAATCATACAGAAGCTCCTGGATAGGAAGTACGTGCGCGAATCCCAGCAGAAGAAGCGGCTGTACCCAACCCAGCTTGGAATACGCGTATACAACTTCCTTTCCGAGAACTACGAAGATCTCGTATCGGAGGAGCGGACGAGGATTCTCGAGGAGACCCTTGACGCCATTGCCGCAGGGGAAAGGGATTATCAGGACGCGCTGCGCGAGATGTACCTCGAAATAAGGGGGGCCGTAGGTGAGTAGGCGATACAGCGACTCCGAGTACGGGGAGTTCCTGCGGGCAATAAGGGCGCACCATCCGATACAGAAGAGGTGGGAAGCGCTGAAGAGCAATTCAGAACGGCTCAGGGAATATCTGGAGGAAGTCAAAAGATACACGCTGCACGAGGGGAACCAAGATATGGCGAAGGCGTCGGGGCTTATGGTAATCCAACACCTGGAGGAGCTGGCAAGGAATCGCTGGCTACGGGAGCAGCTGAAGGACGCCCTTGGGAGCAGGGCGTTCTGGCGGGTTATGGCCATGGCTGCCGCGGCGGTGGCGCCCAAGATGGACGAAGATGATAGAATCACCCTGAATACGGCAAGGGCAATACTGGAAACGGAGGGCTGGGAGCACGTGCCGGAGGCGTGGGATACGCTCTACTTCCTGGCCCCTGCAAACAGGGGAAAACTCCAAGAGTTCCGCCGAGCTCTGCGGAGAAAGCTATGGAAAATCAACGTGGGGGAGCTCCCAGAACCTGTCCAGAAGCGGCTGCGGGAACTCAAGGAGCTTTGAGGGATACCCTTTTAACGTTCTCCCAACAAAGTTTTCCCGTTAGGAGGGATGCTCATGGTATCCAAGCGATGCGTTACCTGCGGGAGGGAAACAACGGACTACGTCCAGTTCAAGTGTCCAAACTGCGGCACGGTCATCGTGCGCTGCCAGCGCTGCCGTGCCAGTGGAAAGGAGTGGATCTGCCCAACCTGCGGCTTCGAGGGTCCATAATCTAAGAGGTGAAGAGAATGGGAACTGTTCTTGCTGTCTTCAAGATCATGCCGGACGATATGGACCACTTTGAGGAGATTAAGGAGGCCATAAAGTCCGCAATCCCCGAAGGGGCTCAGCTCCAGGAAATCCGGGAGGAGCCCATTGCCTTTGGTCTCAAGGCGCTCAAGGTTGGCGTTACCATGGAGGACACGGGGGGCATCCTGGACAAGGTGGAGGATGCGCTCCGCAACGTGCCCCACGTGGAGAGCGTAAACCTGGAAACGACAACCCTCATTTAAGAGCTCTGCAGGAGGCGCTTCACCTCCTGCACCGTTTCCCTGATTTTCTTCCAATGCCTACCTTCCCAGTAGATCTGACCGCAGCTCTGGCACATCCAGAACTTCTGGTGCGTGTCCATAACCGTGCCGGGCACGAGGCCCACAACCTCTCGCTTGGAAACCTCCACGAGTCTGCCGTTGCACGACGGGCAGAACATGGTGGACGGCGTCTCCCTTAGCTCTATGCCAACTTCCCTGACGAGCTGTGCCAGCTGTTCAGCTATGTCCTTGCTCTGAACAAGCACTGCCTTGATACCTGCATCCTCTGCACGGGAATAAAGCTCCCGATCCATTGTCAGGAGAATTCGATCCTCATCAAGGGCGATATTGAGCAAATCGTCATCGTCAACGGGCATATCTGCGGCGCAGAGGGTATCGTAGCCCATCATTCGCAACCAGCGGGCAAGTTTGCCCAGCATCGCGTCCGCAAGGAACCGCATAAAGCTCACGCTCCACCGTCATTCAAGGTTTTTATGTTGCGTGATGCTTATAAACAGAGCATGATCCACCGGCTCCACCTTGTGAACTGGAAGAGTCACGCAAAAACGGAAATACGCTTCTCTAAGGGCACCAACGTCATTGTGGGAATCAACGGAGCGGGGAAATCGTCCATTCTCGAGGCAATCCTCTTCGCGCTATACGGGGAGCTACCCGGAGGGGCCACGTACGAAAAGGTGCTACGGAGGGGAACAACAAGGGATGCAAGGGGCGTTGTGGAGCTTGAAATGGACGTCGGGGGCAAACACATCGTAATAACGCGTGAGTTCTCGCGGAAGGGGCAAACACGGGCGCGAATAAGGGGGGATGTAAAGACACTCACCGAGAAACCGTCCCAGGTAACCGAAGAGGTCATAAAGCTCCTGGGAATGGACAGAAAAACCTTTGAAAAGGCCGTTTACGGCAGGCAGGGGGAGATTGCCGCACTCCTGAACGATAGATCCGAAAGAAAGAGGCTGATAAATCGAATCTTGGGCATAGAAAAACTCCAAGTGCTCCAGACGGCAATAAACTCGGCGATAACAAGGCTCAGGAGAATAGCCGGCAGCGCAGATCTTGGCACAATGGAAAGGGACCTGGAGAACGCCAGACAACGGCTAAAAGAAGTGTCCGCTGAGCTTGAGGGTACGCAACGACTACTGGCAGAGTGGAAGAGCAGGGAAAGGGAACTCGATACTGCGATTGCAAGGACAAGAGAAGAGCTCCAAGAGTTAGAGAAAAGTCTGGCAGAGGCGCGCTCCGCCCGCCAGGAGCTGGCACGCCTAAAAGGCATGGAGAAAAACCTTGAAGAACGGGCTCTGGAACTCAGGAGAGAAGGAATCACACCAAAACGCCCCGAAGACGTGGAAAAATTGCGCGGTAAGCTAAAGGAGTTGGAAAGAAGGGCAAAACAGATAGATGAGCTCCTCACACTGGAGAAACGCCTATTAGAACTGGCAAATAAGCGAGTGGAGAAGCCAGACGCCGAATCTGCAAGGAAATCGGTAGAGGAACTCGAAGGGCAACTGCAAAGAGTGAGGGAAGAGCTCGCGGAGAAAAGGAGGGCACTACAGGAAACGGAGAAGAGGATCCGCGAGCTCGAAGCTGAAGCCGCCGAGCTTGACAGGAGGATTCGCACCCTCACGGGCGTCGAGCAAAGGATAAAGGAGCTTGAGAAGAGGGTTGAAGAGCTCGGATCTGTTGAGGAGATTGAAAAGGCACTGCGTGAGCTCTCCGAGGAAATATCCGCCGCAGAAACGGAAATAAAGCAGGAAAGCACCTTCGTGAGCGCGCTTCGCTCCGCATCCCAATGCCCTGTATGCGGATCGGCCCTGGACGATGAGAGGAGAAGGGAACTGCTGGAGGAGCACACGAAAAGAATGGCAAAGCTAAGAGAACGCGTAGAGGAGCTCCGAAGAAAGGTTGCAGAGCTCAAGCGCAGACAAGCCGAGAGCAAAGGAATACAGGAGGAGTTGCGAAGGCTTTCCGCAAAGATCGGGATCCTTGAAGAGCTTCGGCGTAGAAGGGAGGAGATCAGGGCCAAGCTGTCCGAAGGGGCCGCCATGAGGGAGAAGCTAAGAAGAACGATCGCCGAGCTCGAGGCCAGGGCACGGGAACTGTCAGAGCAGCTCAGGGAGAAGAGGGCAGCCCTGGAACAGCTGGAAAAGCAACTACGCGAGTACGAAGAGGTTGAGAAGGCACGCAGGGAGCTGGCAAGCATAGAGGAAAGGCTGAGGATACTTGGGGAACGTCCCGACCTGGAGGACATTAGAAGACAAATCACGCTGGCGGAAAAGGGCGTAGAGCTGTCAAGAATAGAGGAAAGGCTCGCTCAGATACGCCAGAAGATCGAGGAGCTGGAGTCTCGGGCACAAAACGTGGAAGAGCTGGAGAACAAGGTCCAAACCACAAGAGATGCACTATCAAAGCTTGTGGCGGAGCGCAGGGCATTGGAGGCAAAGATTTTGACGGAAGAGAGGCGAGTCAAAAACCTTGAGGAGCTCAAGGCAACCCTTGAAAGAAGAATCGAGGAACTAGAACGCAGGATCGCCGAAATAACAGATGCAGCAGAGAGAAAGGCAATACTGGAAAACGTGGCGAAGATCGTCTCCGCCGCCGCGGAGCAGGTCAAGGAGAGCAGGCTGGCGGCGATAAACACGATCTTAAACACGGTATGGGCGACGCTCTACCCCAGGAAGGACATTACGGAGCTTCGCATTGTGCCTGAGAAGAATGACTACAGAATATATGCAAAAACCGCGAACGGAGAAACGGTGGATGTAGACTCGTTATCTGGGGGAGAGCGCTTTGACGTGGCCCTTGCCCTGAGGATCGCTGTGGCTGCTGCGTGGGGGAGGAGCATGGGGCTGCTCGTGCTGGATGAGCCCACCCACAACCTGGACGAAGAGGCGACCGACGCGCTCGCCGAGGTGCTGAGACACCTGCCCGGGGACAGCTTTGAACAGATCATAATCATAACGCACAACGAGGCCCTCAAGAAGGCAGCAACGGGCAAAATCATCGTCGTAGAAAGGGATAAGGAAAGGGGCAGGCCGAGCATCGTGCGAGAAGTGCCCGTGACCGCGGAGTAAATGGTAGTAGCCCCGCCGGGATTCGAACCCGGGTCGCGGGATCCAAAGTCCCGCATGCTTGACCGCTACACCACGGGGCTCTCCAAGATATTTAACGCAAAAAGGGGTTTTATAATGGTGCTGGAGCGTTACCTCCGACAGGAGAAGCTACTGGACCAAGACGTGCTTAGCCGAAAGAGAGCTTTGGTGGTGGGAGCTGGCGGACTGGGAAATTTCGTGGCCACGGAGCTCGTTCTTGCAGGCGTAGGGCACGTGACCGTCGTAGATCCTGACGTCGTAAAGGTACATAATCTCAACCGGCAGTTCCTGTTTGCGGAAGGAGATGTGGGGCAGCCGAAGGCACGGGTGATCGCAAGGAGGCTCGCGGAGCTGAACCCGACCGTAGAGGTGCTTGGCATCATAGGGTCCTGGAGAGACGTGAACGTAAACCATTACGACGTGGTCTTCGACTGCATGGATATCTGGGAGGAAAAGCGGGAGCTCATGCGGAAAAGGTCCGGCACCATTGTCTTCGGAAGCGTGGGGGACAGTATCGGAATGGTTTCCGTTCTACTTCACAAAAGACTGCCTTTCGAGAAGATTTCAGGGGGGAGGCAGGTCCTAGCGGCTCAAGTGGGCATCGTGGGATCCATCATGGCGCTCGAGGGGCTCAGGGAGCTGAACGAAGTGCCTTCTCCGCTGAGGGACCGGCTGCTGCACATAGACTTCCGGAGGATGTTGTTCACAGTGCTGGAGGTATGAAACGTGGGCAGATTCGAAGGAACGCCCTGGAACGTAAACGATGTGGGTGCACTACTCCGACTGTACTCAAAATACAGGGACATTTGGCTAAAGACATATGGAAAGCGCGTTCAGGATCTGCTAAAAGCGGTGGTAGATGCCAGCAAGGCAAAAAAGATCCTCGTCCTCGGGGCAGGAACTCCCATTCGATTCCCCGAGGATTTGGACGACAGAATGACCGTTGTTGACCGCAGCCCACAGGTAAAGGAACTATGGGAACAGGAAGAGCGAAGGGCACGCTTTATACTCGACGATGTGGTAAATGCTGCACGAAACTTAACAAAGGGGCACGATATTATCGTATTGCCCGCAATACTAAGCTGGCTGCCGGAAGAAAAACGCATTGAGCTCAAGAATATCCTTAGACCCGCACTAGAGGGGAGAAAAGTAATTCTCGCGTACGATACGACCCATCAAAGCACAGGTTATCACGGTACCGAAAAACGGGCGTCACAGGTGCTGCCAGCGGACTGGCACGATCGGTACATAGGGGGCCCAAGGCGCGTATTGCCCTGTTGCGTCTGGACAGTTGTCCCACGCCCGATAGCGACGAAGGGGCATATTGTAGATCCTGGAGAAGAGTGGGGAGTGGAGGCGAGCATCCATGGGCCGTGGGAGGTACTGGACAAGATAGAACCAAAAATTGAGGATATCGCAAGGGCTGGTTACAAGGATTGGGCCACGCACAGCAAAGATTTGCGAAAATACGTTGAGCTCAAGCACGGGCGGTGGGCCCACAAACTCCTTTAAAACTTCCCACACAACAATCATCTGGGATCCGGGGGTAGCTCAACCTGGTAGAGCGGCCGGCTGTAGTCTGGCTTGGGCCCAACCTGCAACAACAGGCAGAAACCGGCAGGTTGGGGGTTCAAATCCCTCCCCCCGGACTCCTTTTCAAAACATTGTGGCGAATTCTTATGCGATGATGACGAGGTATTACCCTGACCGGTGATGAAAAAAGCCTCAGCTGAGCACCTTTAAATATGAGAAGCGCCCCTATCATATGGATGGGTGTCCGCCTTTGCCCGTGTAACTGATCTGATTCTTGAGCGCGGGCAGCCCGTAGTAGGAGGTGGAAACGGTGGTTCTAAGAATATACGACACACTTAGTCGTCAGAAGAAAGAGTTCAAAACGATTGAGCCGAATCACGTCAAGATGTACGTCTGTGGACCCACCACGTACGACCACTCGCACATAGGACACATGAGAACCTTTGCGTTCTTCGACGTGGTCCGCAGGTGGCTAGAGTACAGGGGCTACCGCGTCACCATGCTCATAAACATAACAGACATCGACGACAAGACCATACGACGGGCAAACGAGGAGGGGGTCTCCTTTGCAGAGATTGCTGATCGCTACATGTTCGACTTCATAAGGGCGCTCAGATCCTTCAACATCCGGCTACCCAACATCATGCCAAAGGCCACTAGCGTCATAGCGGACATGTACTACGTCATACAGACGCTCATAGACAAGGGATATGCGTACGTGGCCGAAGACGGCGTGTACTTCGACGTCTCCAAGTTTGAGGACTATGGGAAGCTGTCGGGCCAGAAGAGGGAGTTCCTCCTTACGGGAGTGCGCATAGAGCCGTCGCCGTACAAGAGAAACGCGGGTGACTTCGCACTTTGGAAGCGCAGAAAGGAGGGAGAGCCCTTCTGGCATGCACCGTGGATGGATGGAAGGCCCGGCTGGCACATAGAATGTTCCACGATGATCTGGAAGTACTTGGGAGAGCAGATTGACATCCACGGCGGAGGTACTGACCTGATCTTCCCGCACCACGAGAACGAAATAGCGCAGAGCGAAGCGTTCACAGGGAAAAAGCCCTTCGTCCGCTACTGGATGCACGTGGGCATGCTAAAGATCGAGGGCGAGAAGATGAGCAAGAGCCTGGGCAACTTCATCACCTGGTTCAAGGCCCTCGAAATGGCGCCAGCAGCGGCGTGGCGTCTCTACTACGCAACGAACGCATATCGCCAGCCCATGAACATCACGGAGCAGGGAATACACCAGGCATACGAAACGGTAAAGAGGATCTACAGAGCACAGCAGGCGCTAAGGCAGGCCATAGCAGATAACGAGCTAGGAGATGAGAGCGTAGACGTAACGGAATACATGAAGCGCTTCGAGGACAGAATGGACGACGACTTTGACACACCGGGAGCAGTTGCAGCGATGATGGACTTCATCAACGCATTCCAAGGCAAGATATACCGGCTCAACGAGGAATCCGCAAGGACCGTCCTGAAGACGCTGGAAACAATGATGTATATACTAGGACTGCCAGAGGTAAGCGTGGACGAGCGCACGGCAAGGATCATCGACGAGATAGTGAGGATACGGAGCGAAATGCGCAGGGAGAAGAGGTACGACGTTGCGGACAGGATTCGCGAGGAACTCGCGGCTGCAGGCATAGAGCTGCACGATGGGAAGGAAGGAACCCGCTGGTTTGTTCTCCCGTGAGGTTTTTAACCCCACAATTCCTTTTTCTTCCATGGAGTTCGCTGAGGCAAAGGAGCACGGAGATATAACGATTGTTGGGATACCCTACGAGGGCATCCTCTCCGGGCTGCCGGGAATGCGGGAGGGGCCCCATTTCATACGCAAAGCATCCTACCTCCTGGAGTCCTACGTACCCGCCCTGGACATAGATCTCTCAGACGCAGCGTTTTCGGACATGGGGAACGTGGAACTCTTCGGGGCGCCGGAAAAGATCACGGAGGAAGTCTCCGAAGTTGTGGCGGGCATAAAGTATCCGGTTATACTCGGAGGAGACCACACAGTAACCATTGGCGTCGTAAAGGACCTCATACAGCGGTACGGACGGCTCAAGGTGCTATATTTCGACGCACACTGGGATCTCAGGGAGAGCTACGGCGAGTCCACCCATTCCCACGCGTGCACGGCTGCAAGGATTGTAGACCTGGGCGCAGAGGTAATCTTTTTCGGCATTCGATCGGGCAGCAAGGAGGAATGGGAACGGGGCAAAGGCTTCGAGCTCTACCCGGACGAAGGCATGCCGTGGCCCACGCGCTTCGGGGATGAGCCCGTCTACATAACAGTGGACATGGACGTCTTCGACCCCGCCTTCGCCCCAGGGGTGGGAACACCTGAGCCAGCGGGGATAACACCCAAGGCATTCCTGAACTGGCTGTACGAACTGGATGCGAACATCGTAGGGTTCGACGTGGTTGAGACGAACCCCATGGTAGAGGATACGATCACCCCCGTCCTAGCCGCGCGAATAGTGAGGGACTTGATAGCAAAGATGGCCGCGCGCAGGTGATCCGATGCTCCGCAGGGTCAAAGAGTGGGGGAGAAGGAAGCTCATAGAACACCGGCTGAGGGAATACCCGCACATAAGGGAGCACGTGTATCCAAGGGTGGGGGAAGAGCACGCAAAGAACCTCGAGCAGGTGCTCAGGGAGCACGGACCGTGGATCGAAAATACGCTCTCCAGCCTTGCGCAGAGGGAGCGTGTCGACGCAGTGGAAAAAATAGCGCAGATCGTCAGCGGATACGTGCGGCAGAATCCGAGGCTCATCTCAAAGTTAAGACCGATCCTTCCAAGGGACGAGAGAGAACTCGCGCGCATCCTCGCCCTGGTAGAACCGCGGAAGGACCACCGAGAAATGGTGGGTCAGATCGTTCTGTACAGCCAGATCGGGGACGAAGCCAAGAGGACAGAGATGAGAAAACTCCTCGACGTTCTCACTCCGGAGGAGAAGAAATTGCTGTGGATAAAAATCCACAACCACGCAGTCCTCAGCCTGCCACGCACCGCAATAAAATCCGTACTCAACGAAATAGCGCACAAACGCCCGGACCTGAGGGATACGGTGGAGCGCATATTATCGGATTAGGGGAACACAGGCGTCTCGCAAGGAATATTAACCCACGGCACAATATGGATCCGTGCGTCGGGTGGGCCACGCCGACCTAAGGCTGTGCACGGGACCAGTACCACATTACAAACAAATCGTGCAGCTTGGCGGGGCGTTGGTAGAATATATGGTGGACGAGCTGGGGCCCGCGGAAACGCTACGCCGATTCTCGCACCCCATTTGGTTCGAGGCAATGGCATCCGCCATGGGGTTCGAGTGGCAGTACTCCGGGGCTACAACAGTCACGATCCGAGCTATTGCGGAGGCAATACGCGGTAGGGAGGACGAACTGGGCATACGCGTGGTGGGTGGCAAGGGGGAGCAGGCAAGAACGGCGGACAAGATCCCCGAAGAGTTAAGAGACCCAGATATCGTCACGACGAAGGTGGACTCCGCCCTGGTGCAGGATGGGTACCAAATATACTTCCACTCGATTCTCTACACGGATTCGGGGGAGTGGGTGGTCATAAACCAAGGGATGAACGTGGGGGAGCGTTTAGCACGGAGGTACCACTGGTCCTGGGACGAAGGGCGTTTTCTAAACGATGCAGAGGCGATAGCCGGAAAACGGGAAAAGCGGGTGCTCGATCTCCAAGCAAAATCGAGCAAAGAAGCCAGAAAAACAATATTGGACATTGTGCGCGACGAATCACCAAGGAAAATAGTATACCTTATCCTATCGCTTCGCCGCAGGCCAGGTCAGAGGACACTTGCTGACTACGGCATAGGCGGCACCGTAAAGGTAGAGTACATGCCCTTCGAATTCCGAATACCGCGGCGCATAAACGAGGAGGCGCTACGCACAGCGAAAAACGCCGAAAGCTTCATCGAGCTCATAAAGACGCCGGGGATCGGCCCATCAACGGTAAGGGGCCTTGCATTCGTGGCATCCCTTGTGTACGGGGCGCCGGTCTCGTGGAAGGATCCCGTCAAGTATACCTACGCCTTCGGAACAAAGGCGGGAAAGCCGTGGATGGTGGAACGCGAGGAGATGACAAAGGCGGCTGCATTTCTCAGGAGTGCCATAGAAGAAGCAAAGTTGGGGGATAAAACAAAGAAAAGGGCCTTGGAGAGGCTCTCAAGGCTTGTTTAGCCCTCAAGCTTGCGCACGACGATGCGCAGATAGTTCCCATCTATGCTGTCCTCAAGAACCTCTCCGTTAAGCTTGCGATCCTCGCTTACCACGAGATCCTCGACGCCGGCACGGGAAGTGATCAGATCCCTGTACTCCTCAACCGCATCAACGAGCTCCCTGTCGCCCCAGAGCTCCACGAGGATCCTGTCCTTCTCCACAAGGCCCATGCGCTTGCGCATCTGCTGTATTCTGCGGAGCACCTCACGGGCAAGGGCCTCCCTGTAGACCTCCGGCGACAGCTGAGAAGGTATTGCTACAATTCCATCGCTGAACTCCTTGGAAACGTAGCCCTCTGGAACGGCCTCTGCAAACTGCAGTTCCTTCGCATTGACGTAACGCAGGAATGCATCCTTGAACGTCTCAAAGGGCTCCCGGCGATCAGAAACGACCACCACGTGCTGCACTGGCCAGCGCAGACGTATCCCTGCGTCGTGACGCGCCGCGAGAACCGCCTCTGCAGCATCCATGACTGTGCGGAACTGCTCCTCGAGCTCTGGCTTCCTCAGATAGTCCAGGGGTTTAGGATAGTCGAACATGTGCACGCTCTCCGGACCGCCGAAGGGCCTCACAACGTCCTGATAGATCTTCTCCGATATGAAGGGTATGAAGGGCGCCGTGAGGACAACGGTACGCTTGAGAACGTCGTATATTGTCTGGTACGCTGCAGTCTTGCTGGGATCGCCCTCCGGCAGCCTCATACGCTCACGGACGAGCTTAACGTACGTCCTGCTGAAGTCCTCCAGTATGAAGTCACGGAGCAGCTGCATGGCACGGTCGTGGCGGCGCTTGGACATGTAGTCGCGCACCTGCCCCGTGACGGTCTGGAGACGGGACAGGATCCACTGATCCTCCGGTGCAAGGTAGCTCGTCCTGTTCTTCTCCGGGTTAAACCTGAACTGGTCCACGTAGCGCTTGAGCAGCTGTGCCAGGTTCCAGTAGGTATTCAAAAAGTTGTAGTACTCCTTAACCTCCTCCCAATCGAAGCGTATATCCTCTCCCACTGGACGGGATATCAGGTAAGCGCGGAGCGTATCCCTCGTGTACTTCTCTATGACATCCTCTGGCGCCACCACGTTGCCAAGGGACTTGCTCATCTTTATGCCGTGGACGTCCAGGACAAAGCCGTGCATGACGATGTTCTCGTAGGGCCTGCGGTCAAAGACAATGACGCTGGTGATCATCTGGGAGTTCCACCAGCCGCGCACCTGGTCCACACCCTCTATCTCAAGATCCGCGGGCCAATAGCGCTTGAAGAGCTCCTCGTTCTTCGGATAGCCAAGAGCTGCCCACGTGGTAATCCCCGAGTCGAACCAGACGTCCAGCACGTCCTGCGTCCTGTGCATCTCTCCGCCACACTTGGGGCATTTGAGGACCACCTGGTCCACCCAGGGGCGGTGGAGCTCCAAATGCTCGGGTAGCTTCACTGCCTTCTGGACAAGCTCCTCCTTGGATCCAATAACCTCGACGTGGCCACATTTGTCACAGACCCAAATGGGCGTGGGTATGCCCCAGAAGCGCTGACGGCTGATGGGCCAGTCCCGAAGGTTCTCCACCCAATCCAAGAATCGATCCTTTGCCCATTCGGGGGTCCAGTTTACCTTCTTGGCCTCCTCGCGAATCTTGTCGTGGGTTTTCTCGTCTATGCGGTAAAACCACTCGTCCACGGATAGGAAGAGCAAGGGCGTCTTACAGCGCCAGCATATGGGGTACTGGTGCCGTACGGTGCCCGCGTGGACAAGATAGCCCTTCCTCTTGAGATCCTCTATTATCACGGGATCCGCGTCCTTGACGAACATGCCCGCATACTTGCCCGCCTCCTCCGTGTAAGTGCCGTCGATCTTCACGGGGGAGAAGACGGGAAGACCGTACTCCTGGCCCACGAGGAAGTCCTCGCGCCCGTGACCCGGAGCAGAGTGGACGAGGCCCGTACCATCCTCCATGCTCACGTAGCGCTCGGACATAACAACGATGTGGGGCATCTCACGCTGCTTTGGCACTTCCTCCTCGAGCACGCCCCGGTACTTCAGCCCCTTGAGCTGCTCGCCGGGGAACTCCTCGAGTACCTCATAGTCCTCCCAGCCAACCGTCTGCGCAACGGCCTCCAATCTGGGCTTTGCAAGGATGTAGACGCGATCGCCTACGCGCACGCGGACGTAGGTCTCCTTGGGGTGCGCCATAATGGCCACGTTCGCCGGCAGGGTCCACGGAGTTGTCGTCCAGACGAGGAGGAACTCGTTTTCCTTGCCCTCTACGGGGAACGCCACGAAGATGGACGGATCCTCCTTCTCCTTGTACTCAACCTCCGCGAAGGACACCACGGTACCGCAGTGGGGGCAGACGTGCACAGGATACTTTCCCTTGTAGAGCAGGCCCTTCTCGTAGGCCTTCTTGAAGGTCCACCAGCCAGACTCAATGTACTCGTCCCGCAGGGTGATGTACGGGTTCTCCCAGTCCATCCAGACGCCGAGGTTCTTGAACTGCTCCGTCATGGCATCTATGTGCTCCGTGGCGAACTCCTTGCACAGCTCCACGAAGCGCTCAACACCTATTTTCTCCTCGATCTCCCGCTTCGACGAAACGCCCAGCTTCTTCTCCACCTTGTTCTCAATGGGCGTGCCGTGGGTATCGAAACCGGGGCGGTCGAAGACGTCGTAGCCATTCATGCGGTAGAAACGAATGTACGTGTCCTTTAGGATCTTGTTCCAGGCAGTTCCAAGGTGAATGCGGCCAGTAGCATAGGGGGGGCCATCCATGAAGAAGAAGGGCTTTCCACCCTTTCGCATCTCCTTAACACGCCGATACACATCCTTATCTTCCCAAAATCTACGCACTTCAGACTCTACATCCTTCGTATACCTTGCCATAAGAATCCCTCCAAGGATGAGCACTCTTCACGGTGAGGAGATCAGAAGAAGCGCAGGATTTGGCAATCCCTCCTCACCACGGGAAGAATATGCCGCCGAAATATTTAAAATTAGGCGGAGCGGCGGAGGAAAAACACCCCCAACCAGCCCCCGAGTATGCCCGGAAGTGCCGCCCAGTACGGCAGGAAGAAGAAGTCGTTGTAGACGGTCTGCCAGTAGGACCAGCCCATTATGCGAGCGGTGACGCCGCCCGTAAAGTGGAACGTAAGGTCGAATATGTAGAGACCAACCCAGTACGCCACGAAGTATATGGCAAGAAGCACGGCCAGCGTCCAAACACTGTCAGACACGCGCTTACCAAGGTACTCGTCCAAATAGAGAAGACCGTAGAACGTGAACACTGCAATCACAAAGGGGAGAACGTAATGGGTCCACGTCAGGCGGTAGTGGACGTTTTCCCCCGCGTAGAAGGTAGCATTAACGTAAGATGCTACAAAGGGGTACATGGCGGCGAATATGGCATATGCAACAACCACAGCAACGAAGAGGAACAGCTCACGGCTCTTCTTCATTCTTAATCACCTCCACAGCAGTCCCGTAGGCAAAAGCCTCGTAAAACCCGTAGCCCACGCGGTAAAAGGAAATCCGGACTCCAACCACCGCGTTCGCCCCGAGCTTTCTCGCATTCTCCATGAGGCGCAGAAGAGCCCTGTGGCGTATGCTCCTGAAGAGTCGATCATATGGCTCAGTCCTGCGCTCCGGGTGAATAAGAGATGCCAGGAACGAATACAGGGCTGAATTCGCATGAACGGTGCCAGATGCGCTGCCTGTGACGAAACCGAGGCTCCTTCGAATGGAAAACCCTGGAATGGAGTCGGTTGAGGAAAGGAGCACGTTTATATCTTCTCCCTTCCCTTTTTTCATGTTAGGCTTGTGTTATAAGGTGCATATAAACCATGGTGGTGCGAATGGAGTACGACTTGCCCTGGACGGAGAAGTACCGCCCAAAGACGCTGGACGAGATGGTCGGACAGGAGGACGTGGTGGCGCGCCTCAAGGCATACGCCGAAAAGAAGGAGATGCCGAACCTCCTCTTCGCAGGCCCCCCGGGAACAGGCAAGACAACAGCTGCAATGGCCCTCGCGCGCGAAATCTTTGGAGATACCTTCGAGCAGAACTTCCTGGAGCTGAACGCGTCTGATGAGCGTGGTATTAACGTTGTGCGCGAGACAATAAAGGAGTTCGCGCGAACCCTGCCCTTTGGAGGTGCGAAGTTCAAGATCATCTTCCTGGACGAGGCGGACGCGCTCACGGCGGACGCCCAGCACGCCCTTCGCAGGACCATGGAGAAGTACGCAGCAACATCAAGGTTCATCCTCTCCTGTAACTACTCGTCAAAGATCATAGAGCCCATCCAGTCGAGGTGTGCGATCTTCCGCTTCAGACCGCTTTCTGAGGATCAGATAAAGGCAAGACTCAAGTATATTGCCGAGAAGGAAGGGCTAGAACTCACGGAAGACGGTGCTAATGCCCTTGTCTACGTGTCTGAAGGAGATATGAGAAAGGCCATAAATCTGCTCCAGGCATCCGCCGCGCTCAGCAACAGAATTGACGAAAAGCTTGTCTTCCAGGTTGCGTCCAAGGCAAAACCACAGGAAATACGCAAGATGATGCAGCTGGCAATGGATGGAAAGTTTATGGACGCACGAAAGATGCTCTACCAGATAATGATCGAATACGGCGTGAGCGGGGATGATGTGATCCGCCAGATGCACAAGGAGGTCTTCAACCTAGACGTGGACGACAAAACAAAGGTGAAACTCATAGACCTCATAGGAGAATACGAGTTCAGGCTTGTAGAGGGTGCTTCGGAGCGCATTCAGCTGGAAGCGCTACTGGCACAGTTTATGAGGGTTAAACCACAGGGTTAAATATGAAGTCGCGATAAATAACTACGGGTGATGTGATATGCTGAGCGCACAGGCAATATGGATCGGGTTCGTGTACCCCGCAATAATGGCGGCGATCCTTGCCGTCGTGGGCTACATAGTGGGTTGGATCGCCGAGATAATCACGAAGAAGATCCTCAAGGGTCTATATTACGAGGAGTGGTTCAAGGCGCACGGCATCGACCACGCGCTCCTCGGAATCAACACCACGGACCTCATTGCCAAGATCGTGAAGTGGTGGGTGTTCCTCGGCTTCTTCGCGCAGGCAGTGGCATTCTTCCAGCTGCCCGTGGTCGTCCAGATGGCCGCAACACTCTACGCGGCATACGTTAGCATTGCCCTTGGCATCATATACCTGGCCATCGGTGCCATCATCGCCCAGTACGTGGGCATCAAGATGAGGGAGAGCAACTTCTACGGTGGCGAGCTCGGCGTAAAGGCCGTGCAGGCAATCATCATGTATTTCGCCATCGTGACGGCCTTCCCATACTTCGGCATCAAGGACACGTACATCATAACGAAGGCCGTGGAGATATTCCTCTGGGCAGCCGCAGCAACCGTGGCCATTGGGCTAGGCATCGCCATCGGGCTCGGCGCCCAGGACGTGGTGAGGGACATTGTCAGCAAGCACAAGAAGGACATCGAGGGATTCTTCTTCGAGAAGAAGGGTGCTCGATAGCGGCGCCCTTCTCAACACAAATTCTTTTTCCCACATCGAAGGGGCTATTACAACACCACGCGTGGCCGACGAGATAAAATCAAGGGCTCCCCTAATCGAAGCGTACGTTGAAAGTGGTCTCCTGGAAATACGGGAGCCAAGGGAGCAGTCAATCGAAGAGATAAGGAAAATTGCCAAAAGCATCGGCGAACTAGACAAGCTATCGGGTGCAGACGTCGAAGTCCTTGCCCTGGCCTTGGAAACAGAGGCAACCCTCGTGACGGACGACTACCACGTGCAAAACGTAGCTGCCGCCGCAGGAATACCCTTCGAAGGGGTGACGGGAAAGATCCGAAGGGCGATACGATGGATAAAAAGGTGTACCGGTTGCGGAAGGGTCTTCCCGTATAGCTACAGGGGGAAAAGGTGCCCATACTGCGGAGGAAGAATCGTAGTCACTCCTCAAAGGCAGAGTTCTCCTCGACGTAGCGCTTAATCATCTGCTTGAAGTATTCTCTCTTCCAGAAGAGCGCCAGGGCGAGTAGCACCATTACCACGCCGAAGTAAAAGCCGTAGCCGGGTCTGGTAAGGAAGGATACGAGGGATGGCGCCGCAACAGGCCGGGGAATGGCGTACCTTATGAACCACTGGTTCGTGCTCATGGGCCCCTCCCAGCTCACAATGTTCGTGCTTCGCAGGGCAGATTCCGTCTGGGGGGCGTAGGAGAGGATCTTGGCGTTCGACGGGAGGACAATCTCCACAGAGTATCCCGCCGGGAGCTCGTATGTGCCGCCAGGACCGCGGGGAAAGTGGAAGCGGTTGAGCAGATACACGAGTTCCGTGGGCTTCTCCTCCACGAGCACGGCAACGGGAACCACGTAGCGGACGGTGAGGCGGTAGACGTTATTGGACACCTTTTGCGTGTAGAGAACCACGTTACTGAGTTCCGAATAGCTGCGGCCAAGATGGAAGTCTACTCCCGGCACAGAGGCTATCCAAAGCTGGAAGGAGTATCCTGCAGTCTGGACAAGGGATTCAAAGGCATTGAGCTCGTTCTGATCGCGGAGAATGAAGAGATAATCCTCGCGCACGTCAGCAACGCCCTTGCCGCTAACCACAGCAGTTATGGTAACGGAGGACGGTTTTAGCTGAGCTGCGGCAGACACCGGCTGTGCCACAAGCACGAAGAACGCAAAGATGACGACCGTGAGCAGCAAGAACGATGAGCGCATAGTATTATTGGCGTGGGGGCTTTTTTATTTCCACCGTCAGGCCGTCGTAGGCGGCGGTCACGCTGGGAAAAACGGCGGACGCTTCCGCAACAACCTGAGCGAGGTCGTCGATACGCGGTGAAAAGTGGGTGAGCACCAGCTGGCGAACTTCAAGTCTGGATGCAAGCTCTGCAGCCTCTTTAGCCGTGGAATGTAGACGTTCAAGGGCCATCTCGCGGTCCGCATCGAGATACGTGGCCTCATGGATCAGAAGATCGGCCCCACGTGCAAGCTCGTTGTAAACAGGGCGCGTGTCGGTGGCGTAAACGAGTTTCCTCCCGGGCGTCGTGTATACCACGTCCTCCGGACGGATAACGCGGTCGCCCAAGCGCACTGTTTCCCCCCGCTTTAATCGGGCAACGAGAGGTCCTTCTATCCCAAGCGCTCGGACCACGGAGCGCCGTGCACGCACAATGGGCTTCTCCCGCAGGACGTAGGCAAGAGTGGGAACTCCGTGCTTCAGCTCGTAGGCGAGGACCTCAAAATCCCCTAGATCAAGGAGTAAACCGGGCTCGGCAGGGTGAAATTCCAGGGGATAGTCCACGCCCAGGGGTATGGCGTTCAAATAGTCGCGCAGAGCATCCAAGGATCGCGCTGGAACCCACAAATGAAGGGGACGCCGCCTACCGTAGAGAGACATCGTGCTCAGAAGGCCGGGAAGACCAAAAACATGATCTCCGTGGATGTGAGAAATGAAAATGTGCTCCACACGCATAAAAGAGCGTCCAAAAACCATAAACTGGCGTTGAACACCCTCTCCAGCATCGAAGAGAAGAGAACGACCCTTGAACTCTACAAGGACCCCTGGCAGCCCGCGCTCCTTTGTTGGAACCGACGCGCTGGTGCCCAGAAACGTCACCCTCATTTCTGACACACGAAAACCCTCCTGGTAAGGCTGGAGTGCACGTACCACTTGAAGGACCGAATCAGCTTAAATCCAGCCGCGGAGAGGGGCCCGGATATATCCTTGTCGCAGACCACAACGGCTCGCCGCCCCCGCTTCAAAACACGGTACATCTCGCGGAAGGAAGAGAGATAGAGCTCACGCAATCTGCCAACGACCTTGGACGAGCGACCGTAGGGAAGATCCGTGACTATTGCATCCACAGAGCTGTCCTCAAGGGGTAAATCCCGCGCATCGCCATGGAGGACATCTGCAAACAGCCCATAATGCTCAAGATTCTCGCGGGCTCCCGAAACCATTTCCTCTACGGCATCAACGCCAATTGCATGGGCACCCACCGCAGCAGCCTCCAGAAGTATGCCTCCGGCGCCGGCGAAGGGATCCAGGAGCACCTCGCCGGGCAAAACTCCCGAGACGTTGACCAAAAGGCGTGCTTCCCTCGCATTCATGGAGGTGGGGTGGTGAAACGGCCTGTTCTTCACGTCTCTTGGGAAGAAGCGCGTAGGGCTGAGCTCATGGGCAGGTGCAAGAACGTGGTATCTTCCCGAAGCGGGAACGATGTAGACAACGGTTCTTGGATTGCGAAGGTCCACGGATCCGTCGAGATACCAGCCAACACGACGGTTAAAGCCTGGCCCAAGGGGAGAACGAACGGCAAAGGGGGCATTCTGAACCACGTATCGCCTCAGCCCGCTAATCGTGGCAAGCGTGCCAAAATCCATCAACCGAGTAAAGGAAAACCAGCGCCTACCCACAATCTGTGTGTACGAGAGCCTTTGCCAAGGGTATTGGGAACACCTGCAGAGAACGAGTCGATCCGCTACGACACGGCACGGACAGCCCATACGCTGCGCCAGTGCAAGCACCTCTTCCCGGGCAAGCCCCGTAAGACGACCGGAAACCCTAAAGGCAAGCACAAGAAAAGAAGGGTGAAGCAGTATAAAAGCTTCCAGCCAAGTAGCTAACGTGGGCGTACTCGATGATATGGACTTCAAAACGACGGAGGAAATTCCCGTCCCCGAAAGGCTCATAGACCAGGTCATTGGACAGGAAAGAGCGGTGGAAATCGTCAAGCAAGCGGCGAAGCAGAGACGCCACGTACTCCTCCTCGGCCCGCCAGGCACGGGAAAGAGCATGCTGGCACGGGCGATGGCAGAGATCCTCCCCGCGGAGGATCTAGAGGACTTTCTGGTATATCCGAACCCAAAGGACGAAAACGAGCCCATAATAAAGACAGTTCCAGCGGCGGAAGGCAGGAAGATCGTTGAGAAGGCACGCATAGACGCAGCGGCCCGCTTCCAGAATATGTACTTCCTGGCGCTGCTTATCCCCCTCCTGTTCTTCGCCTTCGTTACCTGGCTATGGCAGGCGGGCGTGTATCCGGACGTTGTATACGCCGCCTTCGTCCTGCTCTCCGGAATAATGGGCATTGCCACGGTTATGGGTGTTAGGCAGCGCTACAGGATAGACTACAACATTCCGAAGCTCCTCATAGATAATTCCGACAAAAAGAGGGCCCCCTTTGTAGATGCCACAGGCGCAAGATCCTCGTCCTTGCTGGGGGACGTTAGGCACGATCCCTTCCAGTCCGGTGGGCTCGGAACACCTGCGCACCTGCGAGTGGAGCCGGGCGCAATCCACAAGGCTCACAAGGGCGTGCTCTTCATAGACGAGATCGGTACAATATCCTACCGCGTGCAGCAGGAGCTCCTCACAGCGATGCAGGAGAAGAGGTATCCCATCAAGGGGCAGAGCGAGCGCAGCGCAGGATCCCTTGTGCGGACAACGCCCGCACCGTGCGATTTCATACTCGTGGTGGCGGGAAACTGGGAGGACCTGAAGAAGATGCATCCCGCCCTGCGATCCAGAATAAGGGGCTACGGATATGAAGTCGTGGTTAACGAGGACATGGATGATACCCCTGAGAACAGGAAGAAGCTCGTGCAGTTCGTGGCGCAGGAAGTCCGCAGGGACGGAAAAATCCCGCACTTCACGAAGGAAGCTGTGGAGCTGATAATCCTCGAGGCAAAGAATAGAAGCGGAAAGAAGGGCAAACTCACCCTCCGGCTAAGGGAGCTCGGCGGACTCGTGAGAGCGGCAGGAGATATCGCGGTGGAACGGGGGCACAAGTACGTGCTGCCCGAGGACGTGTATACGGCGCTGGAGCGCTCCAAGACCCTTGAGGAGCAGGAGGCGGAGCGCATCGTAAAGCTCTACAGGGACTACTCCATCGTCCAGACAGAAGGGTACGTGGTGGGCCGCGTCAATGGGCTAGCGGTGCTCGGACAATCCAACACGGGCGTGGTCCTCCCGATAGAAGCAGAAGTAACGCCCGCGCAGTCCAAGAGCGGCGGAAAGATCATAGCAACCGGACAACTCCAGAGAATAGCCCGGGAAGCGGTTCAGAATGTCGCCGCAATCATAAAGAAGGTTGCCAACAAGAATGTGAAGGACTACGACATACACGTGCAGTTTGTCCAGGCCCCGGGTGGCGTAGAGGGAGACTCTGCCAGCATATCCATTGCCACCGCAATAATATCGGCAATGACAGGGATTCCCGTAGATCAGAGCATTGCGATGACTGGTTCGCTGTCCATAAAGGGAGAGGTACTGCCCGTCGGAGGCGTTTCGGCGAAAATCCGTGCCGCCCACGCCGCAGGCATCAAGAGGGTAATAATACCATACGCAAACAAGGATGATGTGATCCTGCCTCCCGAGATCGCAAAGGACATTGAAATAATACCGGTGAAAACCATTGACGAGGTGCTAAAGCACGCCCTAAAGCCAGAACCAGGTCTAAAGAAGATACTTGCACGGCTAGCTGAAATCATAGAGCCCATCGTGGATGCGGTGGTGGACGGAAACACCACCCCTACGCCCGGTGCGGCGTGAACGCAAAGCCCTCTGGAGTCCTCGGCTTTATTATCTCCCTAAGCAGAAGCGTGGCGTAGCTCCCCTTCTCCAGGAAGAACCGCACCGTATCGCCCTCTACGCGCATTTCCTTGGCAGTCTGAAGGATCTTGCGACGGCCGCCCTGTGACGATAGCTTCCGGAAACGGCGGAAAGCAGAAAGATCAACGCCCTCTTCCTCGAGAACGGCTCGCTCAATTTCTCCCTGAATACCTCCAGCAAACTTGGCCGCGTAACCGGGGATCATGGCAGTGGGGGTACCGTGTAGGAGGATATCACCCCCTGCAGGCTCCGTACCCTCTTCTAACCTCCGGGAAAGAATCACGTTGAAAAGGTAGGACTGGTACGCGTGGATAAACAGGGATAGAAGGCGGGGATGGAGCTGACGGAATGCGGACTCGTAGCTTTTCCCTCGGGCCAGCGCACGGAGTATGGTAAACTCCTGACGGAGCCTACGAGGATAGTACGAGAGCGCCTCTCGGAAATTACCCCAATCCTCGCTGAGCCTCAGCCGAGCGGCCCTCGTCTGTGGTGGTTCCCACGGAGAGGTTCTCGCAAGGTACTCGCGGGCGGCCAGCTCCCAGTCACCGCGCAGAATCGCCCTACCAACGAGATGGGATACAAAACGGTATGATCCAAAGCGCTGGTAGCCAAAATAGTTAGGAAACCTGCGAACAACGGGTATGGGTGCCCTTGCGCCCCGAATGCGAATAGTAAAATAATTTCCAAGCAGCTGACCGAGACGAAGCCTGTGCGGAAGATATACGGGCGTGTGGAACGCCATGTCCTTTAGTTCAAGTGAGCGGAGATCGCGCCAGCGGACGCCCCGCAGGGATATCCACTGCGCAGTAACCGCAAACTTGTCCTTCGTTCCAGCGAAACCCACATGCCGCCTGGGAATCTTCAGTAGAGACGCGATACGATTTACCGCATCAATGGTCGCCCAGTCCCTCTTTTCCAGAACAACCCACAGGAAGTCTCCGCTACCTTCCGGATCACGGGGAGCCTTTTCGCCCCTAAGAATGCGGAGCTCAGCCATCCCGAGCTCAGGATGTACCTCTTCAACGATGAAATCCTCCGAACGCTCCTTTATTCTTCCTCCAATCCCTTCAAAATCTGTGAGATAGTACAGAAGCCCAATCTCCTGCTCCCAGTCTTGTGCCTCGCGCACGCAAACACCCGGAGAATTTTGAAGTGGGGCCGCCCGGATTTGAACCGGGGACCTTCGCCGCGTGAAGGCGACGTCATGCCAGGCTAGACCACGGCCCCAACCGCCATCCCGGTTGACATCGCAAGCTCCGCTTGCGTGCACGCGAACGGAGTTCGCGATGCGTGAGTGTGCATGGGGCTTGCAGCCCCATACTCAGCCGGTTGTGTGGTCGGTTGCTTGCAACCGGCCTCGCACAGCGCCGGCCAATGTGGCGGCCGCTCTACAGACCAGAGTGATTTATGGGGAGAGGAATTAAAAAACTACGAGTCTGGAAAGAACGTGGCCAGCTTTCTGAACGTACTTGTGGCAACGGTTATAGACAGCCTTGCGGGGCTCGTGGGGATATTCTCCCTCTACGTGAGTGAAGAAACCCTGAGAAAAATCGTTGAGTACATGGTGGCCTTCGCGGCAGGCGCAATGCTCGCGGGAGCGCTCGTACACCTGTTTCCAAAGGCGCTGAGCCTCTGGCCCCACGCACCCATCGTGGCAATCCTGGGGTTCGCCACGTTCTTCCTGCTCGAGCGAATCCTACACTGGCACCACTGCCATGAAACGGGTGTTTGCGAAGTCCATCCCGTCACAACGCTGACGATCATTGGAGATGCGATCCACAACTTCATAGACGGTATTGTAATGGCCGCGAGCTTCCTCGTGGGTTCTGCAACAGGATGGATAACAACTGCCCTCGTCGTGGGACACGAGGTGCCCCAGGAGCTCGGAAACTTCTCGGTGCTCGTCTATGGCGGTTACGACAAGAAAAGGGCCATTGCATGGACATTCTTTTCCCAGGCCACGTGCATCCTTGGCGGTATTGTAGGGTGGTTCTTCATGCCCCTCTGGCTCAGGGGGCCGCTACTCGCGTTCGCCGCGGGCGGATTCCTCTACATCGGTGCCTCTGACCTCGTTCCTGAGCTCCACAAGGAAAAGGACCTGAGAAAGAGCCTCAGATACTTTGGCCTCTTTCTCCTCGGCACCGCGTTCATGATCGCAATAAAGGTGATCGCACATTGATGCCCTTTGTAGAGGTAAACGAGCGCGCAGCCCGCGAGATAGAGCGAGGGGGGCTCCACGTATATGCGCAAAACGTAAAGAAAGCCAAAGCAGACGACGGAGAATGGGTGGAGATCAGGTACGGGCAGAAGACCCTCGGATACGGCTTCTACAGCAAAAGGTCCTCGATACCCGTTAAACTATTTGCAAGGGAGGAAAAAGAGCCAAAAGAGGTAATTTGGGAGCGAATGGGATTTGCACATGGCTGGAAAAGCAGAATATACGGAGATGTATACCGCTGGATATTCGGAGAGGGCGATCTACTCCCGGGCCTTATTGTAGATAGGTACGGCGATGTAGCCGTTGTAAAGAACAACACCCTCGGGCTAGAAAGGTATTTAGACACGGTGGTGGAAGTTCTCTCGGACCACGGGGTGGAACACGTTCTACTCCGCGGAGAGGGTCAGGCACGACTAAGAGAAGGGCTCCCAAAGCGCGTGGAGTGGCTATTGGGGAGGAAGGACAGGACCATCATCGAAGAGGGGCATGCTAGGTTCATCGTGGACGTGTCCGGCGGGCAAAAGACGGGGTTCTATTTGGACCAAAGGGAGAACAGAAAGGAGCTCGAGAGATACGTCGAAAGAGGGGATCGGGTTCTAGACGTGTTCGCATCAACGGGAGGATTTGGCATACACGCGGCCGTAGCCGGCGCGTCCGTGGAATTCGTGGAGCTCGGAAAGCTGGCAACGGAGCTTATTGGGGAAAATCTGAAGCTAAACGGGGTTAAGGGCAGAATCCGCCAGGGAGACGCCCTGGATATAATGAAGCGCCTCGCGGAAAAGGGTAAAAAATACGATGTCGTCGTTCTGGACCCACCAGCACTTGCGAAGGGAAAAGCAGACCTCAACAGGGCAAAAAAGATGTACTTCCGGATTAACGAGCTTGGAATCGGGCTTCTGAAGGAGGGCGGGCTACTCGTGACGTGCTCCTGCTCGCACCCTATCACGCCAAGGGAATTCCTGGGGATCGTGGAGGGGGCAGCGGAGAAGCACGGGAAAAACGTACAGATGCTTGGGGAGCTAAGGGGCCAGGCCCCAGATCACACGGTGTACCTCCCTCAGCCGGAAACGAAGTACCTGAAGTGCCTCTTTGCCCACATCATATAAAAACGCCCGCTTCGTATTACACCCATGGGCCTGTTTGATAGGGCACGCGCATTCATAAGGGGGCTACGGGAAGGTGCAGAGATCGCAAACAGCCTCAATACAGTGGTGGCCATAGCACAGGAAGAGGGGATTGTAGACAAAATGCCCCAAGACCATGTTGACACATTCGTGGAGGCACACAGGCTGCTCAGGGACCACGAAAACAGGGATCAAATCATCCGGGAGCTCATTAGAACCTACGCGCAGCACAAGAAGAGAAACAAGGAGGAAATTGTGGAACTCATGATGAAGCACCTCTCCAGGGCAACAAGGCGTGAGCACATCATCGCGCTCCACAGAACGCTTCGAACACTGGAGGAGCACAACGTGCCCCACGAACACAGGGCAAAAATCCTAAGGGCGATTCAGGATCCTGAAGACCTCGTGAAGGTTGCAAATGCTCTAGAAAAGCTTGAAAGAATGAACTTGAAGCACCTGCAGCCAGAGGCCCTCCTCGCAGCGATTAAATACGACAAACCAGGGGAGTTCCTGGAGCGCAGCGCCGGAGATGTTGAAATAGCAAGGAAGAAGATGTCCATGGCATTCAATAAGATATCCGAGCTAGAACCGGGGGAGTCTGGCCCGAACAGATATGAAATGCTGGCAATACTCGGAAAGGACTACAGATTGGCTAATGCAGAGGGCAAAAACGCCGAAAAAGAGTACATTGCAAGGGTGAGGGAGCTCTCCACAAACGGAGGGATAAGAAAGCTCGCTGAAAGGAGGTACGAGCTCTAATAAAAGTCACTACCTGTCCCTGCGGCGGTAGAGGGACATATAAAAACAGTTCACCCCTCTTCCCATCATGTACTTCGATAAAAACGCAATGAAGATGCTACAGCGCATGGGGCTAAAGGTAGAGGAGCTACAGGCAGAAGAAGTCGTAATAAAGCTAAAGGGGGGAAAGAAGCTCATTTTCGAAGCTCCTCAGGTGGTAAAAACCACAATGCAGGGGCAATCAGCGTTCCAAATAGTGGGAACGCCGCGGGTCGAGGAGGAGATACCCGAAGAGGACATAAAGCTCGTCATGGAAAAGACGGGAGCACCGAGAGAAGAAGTAGTACGCGTACTGAAGGAGGTAAAGGGAGATATTGCGGAGGCGATAATGCGGCTCATGTAGTTGCGGGAACGCTAGCCGGTGCGCGGCCCTAGCACCTCCTGTGCCCGGGCGTAGACGTTGCCCATCTGATCTATCGTCACCTCGTAGTAGATGGGGATAACGTCGCCTACGCGGTGATATGGGAGCACGTAGGCGTAGAGGTTCATATCCCTAACCGTACCGTCCAGGTTAACATTGGCTTCGACGATGGCATCCCTGTAAAAGAGACCCACATTGTCCTCCTTTAGGATCTGGAGCGTCTTGTTCACGTCCCCAACGGAAATGACAACGTAACTACCGTTGCGCGAAACAACGTAAAGACCATTGGTATCCTGGGGAGATACGAGCACCCAATGCGTATCCACGAAGGAGCGGATCACGCCAAAGGTTTCTCCAGAATACGTGCCCGGTCTAACAGCGGTAGAGGGTACAGGAGAATACACAATGGCGGCGAGGGATGAAAGCGCGAGGAAAATGCCCACAGCCAAAACAATGATTTTATTCCTTTCCATGGTAGTATTCTTGGTTAAAACGTTTTAAGGTGGTTGTATGGCAAGAGTTCTGCTCATCGCTTACGAAGGACGGGACAAGGAGACAGGCGAGGTTTTTGACCGCGTCGAGGAGGAGGAACCATATCCCGTCATACTCGGGGAGGATTCCCTTCTCCCTGGGCTTGCCGAGGCCCTAGAGGAGATGGGTGAGGGCGAGGAACGAGAGATCGAGCTCCCACCCGAAAAGGCATTCGGCGAGCGAAAGAAGGAACTCGTGGTGCTCATTCCACTCAAGGAGTTCAAGAAACGAGGAATAACCCCTGTTCCGGGCCTCGTCATAGAGGCCGATGGCCGCAAGGGAAGGGTGGTCTCCGTATCGGGAGGCAGAGTTCAGGTAGACTTCAACCCCGAGCTTGCAGGCAGAACCGTTGTATACAAGGTCAAGGTGCTGGCAGAGCTCAAGGAAGTCAAGGAAGTGGCCGAGGCTCTCTTCCGCAGGTACTTCCGGACCAAGCTGGACAGCGTCGACTTCAAGGACGGCGTGCTCGAAGTGGTATATACGCCGACGAGCGCCAAGGACATTCAGCTCCAGAAGCTGCTCTTCGTGAGCACCATGCTCAAGGCGTTCCCAGAGATAAAGGAAGTGCGGATTGTGGAGCGCTACGTGCGCCGCGAGGAAAAGGAGAGCGAGGAGCAGTAAAGGGTCAGGGGGTAACAGAGTCATCACGGCCTCAGCGAGGTCGTAGACTCATCATCCCCCTCTTCTTTGAACCGATGAAAATAAAGGTCAGCTACCCCAGGGAGCATCATCGCCGCGCTCAGGGGTGCTGTCTCTCATCATCCCGCTTCTAAGAAGGCAGAGGTGCATAAAAGCATGGCGCGCTTAAGGGTGCGGGCACACCCCGGAGCAAAGCGAAACGAGATACGAGTAGAGGGAGATACGATCCACATCTGGGTAACAGCCCCCGCAAGGGAGGGTAAAGCAAACAGGGCGATCATAGAGCTGCTCGCAAGGGAAATGGGGGTAAAGAAATCGGAAGTAAGCATCGTACGGGGCGAGCACGGGAGAGAAAAAATTATAGAAGTCCCCGACGACGCAGCCAGTCGTCTATTGGGCCGGACTGCTTGATTATTTCCCCAAACCACGGCGTGTAGACCTCAGGGTGCTTTTTCACATCCTCTTTCACCCAGTCCCAGCGCACCCAGGCATATCCGTCCGCTTCCTCCGGATCCGGGCGCACGTCACCGTCGTACACCCCGACGAGAACGTGATCATACTCGTACTCCGTGAGGCCGTTGCCCAGGTCTGCCCTGTAAATGAAGGAGAAGATCTCCTCGAGTTCCGTGTCAAAGCCCATCTCCTCTCGAAGGCGACGGTGGGCCGCATCCACCACGGATTCGCCGGGCAGGGGATGGGAGCAGGTGGTATTTGTCCACAATCCGCCAGCGTGGTACTTCTTTCGGGCGCGGAGCTGAAGGAGAAACAGACCGTCAGGGTTGAAAACGAAGATCGAAAATGCCCTGTGGAGATGTCCGCCGTTCCTATGGGCTTCTATCTTCTCCATGGTGCCAATCTCACGATCCTGTTCGTCAACGAGTACAACATCGACCATGAAAAGAAGGGGGAGGGGCAGAATAAAAAATCACTCCTCGATCTTGATGGACTGTGTGGGGCATGACATGGCTGCGTTACGCACCTTCTCCTCGTCACCGGGGGCAACTTCCTCCTTAATAGCAACGGACTTTCCGTCAGAATCTATCTTGAAGTACTCCGGTGCGAGGGCAACACAGACACCACAGCCAATGCAGGTTTCCTTGTCGACGTGGACCTTCATGGTATCACCACTTTCAATTGGGGGCGGCGGATTTAAACCTATGGGATCAAAGGTCGAGGAGCACCTCGGCGTGCCAGCCAGAGGCGTCGCGCCAAACCCTAAAACCGTGCCAGGATATTGCCTTCACGTCGGCACGGGGATTGTGCTCCGGACGGACCCGCTCACCGCAGGCGCGAACCAGGGCGATCAAGCTGCCACCCTCGCGGGACAGGGAGACGTCAAACCGGGAAAAAACGAGGGCATCTGCATCCTTGTAGACAAGGAGCTCCTCCAGAAAATTGTACAGAAGATCCTGCTCATCACGGCCCGAAACGGAGAACTCCACGCAATCCACGGGCCTAACAGCATCCAAATCAACCATCACAGCGGTAAGAGCCCTGCCAGCATCGGAAAGAAGGGATTCGAGATCAGGGGCATCCACGCGG
The DNA here is from genome assembly GCA_027011045.1 of Microcaldota archaeon. Taxonomy (GTDB): domain Archaea; phylum Iainarchaeota; class Iainarchaeia; order JAADDC01; family JAADDC01; genus SZUA-1452. The sequence goes on from JALVAT010000013.1 coordinate 60,125, forward strand.
ATAACGATATCGGCCACGTGATCCAGAAACCTGAAGGGCATGCATAAAAGGAGCACGGGAGATGATAAAAGCATGAAGATTCGCTGGAGGATCCTCGGCGCAGGATGGAATGAGGCTGAAACACAGGCAAAAACAGTAAAGGAGCTCATGGAGGAGCTAAAGCTGTCCTCAGAGGAGTACGTGGCTACAATCGGCAACAGGATCGTCACGGAGGACCACCCGATAAAAGAGGGGGATGAGATAACCTTCGTTCCGGTGGTATCCGGTGGCTAAGTGTTCCGTCTGTGGAAAACCAGCTGTATACGTGGCAAAGTACGAAGGAAAGGCGTACTGCGCAGATCACTTCCTCAAGTGGTTCGACAAGCGCGTGCGGAAAACCATAAGGAAGTACAGGATGTTCGGGCCGAAGGAACACATAGTGGTGGCCGTTTCCGGCGGCAAGGACTCCCTCGCAGCACTCCACTACATGAGCAGGCTATCCAAGCGCGTTCCAGGGTGGACCGTCGAAGCCTTGCTCATAGACGAGGGGATTGAAGGGTATAGACCCATCACGATCCGGGATTTCAAGCGCTGGGCAGAGGAATGGGGCGTATCGTACCGCATCGTGTCCTTCAAGGAAGAAATAGGGGCAAGCCTTGACGAAATCATAAAGCTTGGCCTGGAAAAGGGCCTGCCGTATCAACCGTGCACATACTGCGGCGTCTTTCGAAGGTACCTCTTGAACAAGGCAGCTCGGGAAATGGATGCCACGGTCCTCGTGACGGGGCACAACCTGGACGACGAGGTTCAAACATTCATGATGAACATCCTGCGCCACGATATGGATAGAATGTCGCGTCTGGGGCCAACAACGGACGCCGGAACGGAGTACTTCGTAAGGAGGGCAAAGATCTTCTACGAGATCCCCGAAAAGGAGATCGTAATATACTCCATGCTCCACGGCTTCTTCCCCGAGTTTGTTGAATGTCCCTACGCGCGGCTGGGCTTCAGATGGGACGTTAGACACTACATAAACCTCCTGGAAGAGCGGTACCCGGGCATAAAGTACAACATCCTCAAATCAGCGCTCGACGTATCCCAAGCGGTGAGGAAGACGCGGCCGCCCCAGCACCCCCAGCTCTGCAAGATCTGTGGAGAGCCGTCCAAGGGCCCGGTATGCCGCGCCTGCGAGCTGCGCATTATGCTGGGGCTCCTTGAGAAGCCAGACTGGTTCGAACTCCCGAAAAAATGACCCGTTCCAGAATGCCAAGTACCTTGCGCGGCTCCGGACCCGCAACGGACACACGAAGCTTGGGTTCTGTGTTTGAAGGACGAACTAGCACCCAATGGCCGTCTACGCTGAGCTCAACCCCGTCGATCTCGGAGACGACTGGAAACGAGCTTCGCAAGCGCGACATCGCCGCACCTGGATCCGAAATGCGATAGGATTTCGTAACGTGGGGGATCCTCGGAATCTCCGGGCGAAGCACTTCGGTCTGAAGGGCAAGGAGCCCGAAGTATATGGGATCTGAGCTGTAGGAGAAATCATAGGCCGTAAAGTGGCCGGACATCTCCGCTGAGAAGCGAGCCCCAACATCAAGAGCCATGGAAACAATGTTACTCGTTCCAACGGGTGCCCGGTAAACGTTTTCCCCATTTGGGAGGAACATTGGGGGAATATCGATAGAGGCGACCACGGGACCTCCAAGAGCGCGGTAAAAGGCGTGCAACAATTGATACGACGGGATAACGCCCTGCTCATCCACTATAACGACGCGATCCCCGTCTCCATCTGTGGCAATGGCCAAGTCCGCCGCACCGTTGCGCAGGAGATCCACTAAATCCGACACACGGTCGTGAGTTGGTTCCGGCCCCCTATCCGGAAACCCAGGGTGGATGTCTGGACGCACATGAACAACCCGCACAAAACGCCTCAACACATCGCCGTAAAGGGCACCAACGCCGTTCCCTGAGTCTAAAAGAATTGATGCATCCGTTCGAGGAAAGCGGCGAGAAAGGGCATCTGCGTAAAGACCCCATGCATCCACACGGGCAAGCGTTCCCCCTTCCTTCCGATCAACAGCATCTAAGCTCCGCCAGAAGGACCTCATCTGATCCATAGAAAGCGGCAGGCCATCCCGTCCAAAGAGCTTGAACCCGTTATACTCGGGCGGGTTGTGGGATGCGGTTACCATAACAGCGGCATCTGTGGCAAGCCCCTTCGCCGCGTAGACAAGCACGGGGGTGGTAACCAGCCCCGCAGCAAGGGCGCTCCCGCCAGCATCTATAACGCCGTCGACAACCGCCCGGTAAAGGGATACGCTGCCCCTCCGGGCGTCGTGACCGACGATCACATTGCCAGCGCCGCCAACCCTCAGGCCAACCCTGTAGGCAAGCTCCTCATCTATGTCCTCGCCGTAGATTCCCCTGATATCATAGCCAACCCTCAGCATACAAACCGCTCGCCCCCGGCGTTTAAAAGCGCTCCTTAAGCGGGCCCTTTAGGGAAAACCTCTTTTTGTTATTGCACCCAATGGATACATGAACGCGTTTCTTGACGTTAAAAGATACCTTGAAGAGCTCGCAAGGGAAAGCAACGCAGGGGTTCCTGTTCAGTATCCGCCAGAGGAAAAGATGGGGGATCTCGCACTTCCAGTTGGTTTTAAGCTCGCAAAGATCCTAAAAAAGAGCCCACAGGAGGCCGCAGCAGAATTTTCCAAGAAAATAGAGCACCCGCTCATAGAAAGGGTTGGTGTGGTGGGCGGGTACGTGAACGTGTTCCTCCGCAGGGCAGAGATTGCTAAGGACGTGCTGAAAAGGGCAGTAAGTGAGGACTACGGAAAGGAAAAGCCCACGGGGGAGCGCGTGGTCATAGACTACTCCTCCATCAACGTGGCGAAACCCATGCACGTGGGGCACCTCCGCTCCACGATCATCGGAGGATCGCTGAGAAGAATCTACCGATTCAGAGGCGTAGAAGCTATCGGAATAAACTATCTCGGGGATATCGGAACGCAGTTCGGAAAGCTCATCGTCGCATACAAGAAATGGGTCGACGAGGATGCCCTTGAAAGAGAACCCATAAAGGAACTCCTCAGAATATACGTCAAATTCCACGAAGAAGCCGAAAAGAACCCAGATCTTGAGAGGGAGGCACGAGAGGCATATAAGAGGCTGGAAGAGGGGGACGAGGAGTACGTTCAGCTCTGGAAGCGCTTCAGGGAGCTCACTATCAAGTACGCAGAGAAAATATACAGGCTCCTGGGGGTGGAGTTTGACGAAATCAGCGGAGAGTCGTTCTACGTGGAGAAGGCAAGAGAACTGGCGGAAACGCTCCTGAAGATGGGAATAGCCGAGAGAGATCCGGAAACGGGGGCAATACTTGTCGATTTTGGAAATCTCGGCAAGGATATCATCCTGAAGTCCGACGGAACAACTCTTTACCTTTCCAGGGATCTCGCAGCCCTCCTGGACCGCGTAGAGCGCTACAACCCCAAAAAGCTCGTATACGTCGTTGGCTCGGAGCAGAGTGACCACTTCAGAAAGCTATTCTGGCTGGCAAGAAAGCTCGGGGTGGACAGAGAGCTCGTGCACGTGTCCTTCGGTCTCATAAACCTCCCAGAGGGAAAAATGTCCACAAGGAAGGGGCGCGTCATTTTCCTGGAGGACGTGCTGAACAAGGCAATCGCCCTTGCAGGGGAAGAAATGAGAAAGAGGGGCACATACAACGAAGAGGACGCGAGAAAAATAGGGGTAGGCGCCCTCAACTACGCGATACTCAAGGTGGAGCCGGAGAAAAACATCACGTTCCAGTGGTCAAGGGTGCTCTCCTTCGAGGGCGACACCGGGCCGTATCTGCAGTACTCGGCGGTCAGGGCCAGGAAAATACTTGAAAAGGCGGGAGATTGGGAATTCAAGGCAGCAGACACGGTGAACGATGACGAATGGCGATTAATAAAGCTGATAGCAAGGTTCCCAGAGACGTTGAGCGACGTTATGGCAAAGGACAGGCCCCACATCCTCGCCAGATACGCCTACGATCTTGCAAGGACGTTCCACAGCTTCTACGACAGAAATCCCGTCCTGCAGTCCGACGAACCCACAAGATCCTTCAGGATTGGCATTGTCAAGGCGTTCTACAACGTGCTCTCGAGGTCACTAAACCTGCTGCTCATAGACGTGCCGGAGAGGATGTAATGGCAAAGAGCATAGAGGAGCGAGTCCTTGGACTAATACGGGGGCAACGTCTCGTCAAGCGCGGCGACAGGGTAATGGTGGCCGTCTCCGGGGGCAAGGATAGCAGCACAACGGCGTGGATCTTGGCGAAGCACGCCGAAGACCTCGGGATAAAGGTAGCCCTGCTCCACCTCTATCAGGGGATCCCCAGATACTCCGACAACGCCCTAAAGGACGTCAAAAAGCTTGCTGATAAGCTAAAGGTGCCGCTCTACGTTCACCACTGGGAAGACGAATGGGGAATGGGGCTGCCGGGCATCGTCGGCCGTATGAGAAAGGCGTCCTGCTACATCTGCGGCATCCTGAAGAGGTATTACCAGAATGTACTGCCCCTCGAAATGGGGTATAACGTGGTGGCCACGGGACACAACCTGGATGACGCCGTGGGATTTACCATAAACAACCTCATAACGGGCCAGTTTGAGTACATAGCTCGCCTCTCCCCCGTGCTGCCAGAAAGCGAGCTCACGCCGAGAAAGATAAAACCGCTCTTCTGGATACAGGAGAAGGAAATCCTCGCCTTTGCGGAGGAGAATAACATCCCGTTCTCCCGCTGCCAGTGTCCCTTCCAGCAGCTCGCCCCTACGTACCACATACGGCGCGCCTTTGACGTTGTGGAGGAGAGGCGCCCGGGAACAAGAAAGGCCTTCGTAAAGAACGTGATGCGGCTCGTGGAAAGGGCAAAGGTAGCGCCAGAGGAATCGAAGCCCAACAAATGCAAGTACTGTGGAGCCCCAACGCGCGGGAAGGTATGCGCGGTCTGTAAGATGAAGATAAGGCTCGGGATAAAGCCAGAGCGCCCAAGGATCCAAAAGGAGCACGTCTACGTGCCCGAGGGAGCAGAGGGTATTTAATCCAGTACTGCGATATACTAGCGTGGTAAGCATCGAAGAGATCACGCACAGGTATCCGGGCTTCGAGCGGGGCTACCGGCGGGGTAGGGAAGAGGCTGCCCTCCTCCACGACAGCGAGCAGGACATCAGGCAGATTCTCACCACACTCAAGGAAGTGAACGATCAAGAAAAGTACGTGCCGCCAGCAGTTGCAGAATACCTTAAGCAGCTCGAGGGCGTGCCGCTCAGCGAAGAGGCCCTGCGAGAATACGGGACATCCAACGCGGGAGAAGCACTGGGGTATATCGTAGGACACGCTGTAGGGCTTTTGGGAAAGAAGGGTCTGAAGCACGCAAAAAACATCCTGATGAGCATCACCGCACTACCCCCCGAAGCAGCCGCGAGAATTCTGGAAGAGCACATACTCCCCCTGGTCAAGACCCCAAGATACCTCTTGGGGGAAGCGCGCAGAGAACACCGGGATCCAAGAATAGATCGTGCCCTGCGCGCGATTACGCGGATAAGAAAGAAGGCCGCAATACGCACCACAGCAAGGCACCTGCAAGAAGTATACGCCGCCACAGGAGGCAAGCTACACCAGCTTGAACGGGCAAAGAAGGATATTTCAGCAGCGAGAGCCTCCCTCGAGCAGGGGAGCACAGCCGCCGCGAAAAAGGCGATACAGTCAAGGATCGAAGCAATTAGAAGCCGGGAGGATCTGCGAGAGTATCAGAAAACCAGGGCAATTGAGCGATACCAACGAATCATGGAAGCCATCGACAGGGGCAGCCACCAGGCAGCCGTTGCAGAGTTAAAGCGCATAGAGAAGGCAATTGACCACGACATTTCGATCCTGAGCAAAAACGGGGACCGCTACAGCAGAAGCTCAATGCGACACATGGGAAAGACAGCCGCCCTGAGCATAGGCCGCAGCGAGTTCGACGTAGAAGACTATACACGGGTGAAACACCTGGCAGAATCCGATGTGGAACTCATAAAACTTATAGAGAATTCTCTGGATGAAATGGACGCCGAGATCGGACACGCAAACAGATTGTCACACTACCTGCGCGATGAAAGGATCTTGAAAAATCTGGCAAAGCTCCACGGGATATACTGGATGATGCGCGACGAGAATGGGCTGAGAGTGCTCAAGGAAACAATAGGGGAACTTGCAAAGGGCAACAGCACAGTCGCCGAAAGATTACGTGAACAGTACAAAAATACCCGTGAGCTAGAAGAAGCAGTCCGTTCAGTCGTAGAGCCAAGGGAATAAAACGTGTGGAAAAAGCCGCGGGCGGGATCCAAACCAACCGCCATCCCGGTTGACATCGCAAGCTCCGCTTGCGTGCACGCGAACGGAGTTCGCGATGCGTGACGCTAACTGGGGATCTGCGATCCCCAATTATGCACCGGACGTGTAGTCGGTTGCTTGCAAAAGGTGTGCGCGGTGGCCAGAAACTGCGATAGTAAAGCTCGGCAGCAGTAAGAACAGGCCATAATTAAGAAGAAGAGCCGCGGGCGGGATTTGAACCCGCGACCTGCCGCTTACAAGGCGGCCGCTCTACCGGACTGAGCTACCGCGGCACCCCCTTCGCAATAGGATGAAATAAAACAACGGTTAAAAGGGTTAGCCGAAGTAGTCGGGCTCGTGCTTCTTGCGCTTCACCAGCTTCTTGATGACCTTCTGGGAGAGCGCCTTCGCCATGGCCTCGTAGAGTAGAACCGTGTCCTTATCCAGCGAGGGGCCCACCACAGCCATTGCCTTCCTGAAATCCTCCATGGTAACCGCTGTGGGCTCCAGGTTGTTCCTGCGAAGCGCGTTAAGAGCAGCCTCACGTACAAGGGCTTCTAGATCCGCTCCCGTGTAAAACTCCGTCTCCTTGGCGATCTCCGCAAGATCCACATCATCCGCGAGCGGCACGTTGCGCGTGTGCACCTTCAAAATCTCAAGACGCGCCTTCTCATCGGGTGGCGGCACGTAGATGATCCTGTCGAAGCGCCCGGGCCTGAGAAGGGAGGGGTCCAGGATATCGGGCCTATTTGTGGCTGCGATGACGACCACGTCCTTCAGTTCTGAGATACCGTCCATCTCGGTTAGCAGCTGGTTCACAACACGGTCCGTAACGTGCGTAACATCCGTACCCCTCATGCCCGCAATGGCATCGATCTCATCAATGAATACAACACAAGGAGCCGCCTGTCTGGCCTTCTGGAAGATTTCTCGTATCGCACGCTCGCTTTCGCCCACCCACTTGCTCAGGATCTCAGGGCCCTTAACGGAGATAAAGTTAGCCTCGGACTCCGTGGCAACAGCCTTCGCCAGGAGGGTCTTGCCCGTTCCAGGTGGACCGTAGAGGAGTATGCCGCGTGGGGGACGTATGCCCATCTTCTCAAAGGCTTCCCTGCGCTTCAACGGCAGCTCTACAGCCTCGCGCAGCTTCTCCTTTACCTCTTCAAGGCCGCCAACATCCTCCCAGTGAACCGATGGAACCTCCACGAACACCTCGCGGAGAGCGGAGGGCTTTACCTCCTTGAGCGCAGCCTCGAAGTCCTTTCGGGTAACCTTTAGCTGCTCCAGGACCTCCGGGGGGATTTCCTCCTCATCGAGATCTATCTTGGGCAGGATACGGCGGATCGCCTTCATAGCAGCCTCCTTGACGAGAGCTGCCAGATCTGCACCCACAAAGCCGTGCGTTACCTCGGCCAACCAGTCCACATCCACATCCTCGGCAAGGGGCACATTCCTCAAGTGTATCTGAAGGATTTCCTTTCTCGCGTTCTTATCGGGAACGGGGAGCTCAATTTCCCTGTCGAAGCGCCCAGGACGGCGAAGCGCGGGGTCTATCGCGTTGGGCCTGTTTGTAGCAGCAATGACGACAACGTTGCCGCGACTCTCCATGCCATCGAGGAGCGTAAGGAGCTGGGCAACAACGCGCCGCTCCACCTCGCCCAAAACATCCTCGCGCTTGGGCGCAATGGCGTCGATCTCATCGATGAAGATGATTGCAGGGGCATTCTCCTGGGCCTCCTCGAAGACCTTCCTGAGCCGCTCCTCCGCCTCACCCACGAACTTGCTCATGATCTCCGGCCCGTTAATGGCTATAAAGTAGGCGTTGGCCTCGTTGGCAACCGCCTTCGCCAGGAGGGTCTTGCCCGTGCCGGGTGGGCCGTAGAGCAGCACGCCCTTGGGCGGTTCGATACCCAGACGGTTGAATATTTCCGGGTGTCTCAATGGGAGCTCGACCATCTCCCGGATCTTCTGGATCTGATCCCTGAGACCCCCAATATCATCGTATGTGATGTTGGGGACGTTGCTCGTCTTCACGGGCTTGTCCATCACCACAAGCTGCGTCTTGGGCCCTACCCGCACCACACCGGTGGGCTTAGTGGATACCACAACGTATATGCTCTTGCGGAAGAAGGGAACGAGTACCTTGTCGCCCTTCACAAAGGGCCTGCCCAAAAGATGCTTCTTCAGGTATCCCTCGTAGCCACGGAGAATAACCTCGTTCTCTGACGCCGGGGCGAGCACAATCTTTTCAGCATCCTTCCATTTTGCCGGACGGACAACCACCTTGTCTCCAATGGACACGCCGGCATTGTTGCGTATTATAGAGTCCATATGGATGACATTCTGGCCCCTCTCCTCCGCAGGGGACGGCCAAACGATGGCTGCGGTCTTCCGGCTGCCCTCTATCTCAACTATATCTCCAGAGGTCAACCCGAGACGGTTCTTTACGTCAAGATCTATGGCAACGATTCCCCTGCCGACGTGGGACGGCAGCGCCTCCAGAACGCGAAGAACAGCCTCATTCTTGTCCTTTCCTGCCAGGTCCGCCCCGGCCGATTCCGCCATGAAACAAGGTATCCCAAAAGATCATATAAAGCGACACGCGGTTTCCCCTGTTTTAAAGGGTTCGGCGCAAATATCTCCCATGGAATGGAGGCTCCGCATAGAGGCGCAAGCAGTGGCGTTCACGGTTGATGAGAGCGGGGCCTATTTTCTGCTCGTCAAAAAGCACAACGGGTGGAGAATACCCAAGGGCGGCGTGGAAAAGGGGGAAACCTTCGAGGAAACAATAAAGCGAGAGCTCTGGGAGGAGGTTGGCTTTAAACCGGAGGACATCGTAGTGCTCCAGAAGTTCAATGAGTATATGTACGAGGACCACAGGGCACAGATCCTCCGAAACCCCCACGTCTACCTCGTCTACATCCGAGGGAAACCAAAGCCCCGTCCAGACTACGAAGAAATAAGCGACGCAATGTGGGTCCCGTACCGGCGAGCTCTGCAAATGCTGAGGTTCAGAGAGGAGAAAAACACCATTAGAATGGCTCGAGATCTTATCGGGAAGCTTTCTCAAGAACTTTTGAGCCGCCTGGAGGCAAAATAGCCATTAAATAATCATAAAGATCCCTTCTACCCTTAAGACCCAGAATCGCAAGTATGCGGCGTGCAACCTCCGACTTATCCGTATCCCCTGGGACGATCGCCACCGAGCCTTCTGCAGGAAAGGGAGATGCAAACACGCGATCCCTTTCAGAGTCGTAGCCAAAATACAGCTGTAGGGGGACCTTCCTTACCCAACGTTTTTCCCCGTAGACCATCACACCGCCCTTGGGCCTGTACTCGCCGGATGGGGGTGCCAGGGATGCCTGATCCGGCGGAACGTAGAAGACATCCACCGTTGGCCAGCCAGCCTTCCACGCACGGGAGTAAGAGGCAGCAATCACGGCAGCGTCGAAAATATCGTCCTCTGTGGCGTCTATACCTCCCTTCAAGACCGTGGCGGGGGCACCAACCACGTCGGCATGGAAAAACAGATCCTTATCGTCCAGATACTTGCGCACGATGATCTCGTTGGTCCTGGCATCCCGCCCTGCAATGACAAGAAGTCCGTTCCGGGTAAACGCCCAGCGGAAGCGTTCATACCAGTCGCGCTTCCTTTTCCGGAGGAGCTGAACTTCACCCGGGGATTCCCTGGGCTCATCGCGCTTCGGGGGGTTGCGAATAAGCTCTTCGAGCTTCCGGATCTTCCTCTTCAGCTTCTTGGCCCGCTCGTGATAATCCCCGAGGTTCTCCCAGAGGCTCCTGGAAAGGTCAAGACGAAGCTCCACCGAAGGCACCCCGCACCTCGTCGCCGCGCTCCAAGAGCTCCTTCAGAACGCGCTCAAGAACGGTCTTGGACTCCTGGACAACGGCACCGCGGTCTTTTTCACCCTTAGCAACGGCCTCAAGTTCCTGCTCGAGCTTTGCCGTCATATCCGCCGTAACAATATCGGGGGCGAAACGGCGGAGAAGATCCACGAGCTGCTCCCCTAGCTCTGTGGGCTTTATGCGACGCTTCCCAGACAAGTACTTGCGGGAGAAAAGCTTAGCCAAAATTTCAGCCCGAGTACTCTTGGTGCCAAGCCCCAGTGCCTCCATACGCTTTATGAGCTCGCCCTGCGTGTAGCGAGAGGGTGGCTGCGTCTTCTTGGCAAGCAGCTGAATACGTACGATGCCCAGTCGATCGCCCTCTACAAGCTCCGGGATTATTACCTCCCGGACAGATGCGGGATAAACTGCGGTCCAGCCCTTCTGCGTGATAACGCGGCTCTCCGCAACGAAGGGCACGCCATTGATGTTTATGTACGCCCGGTTGCGCTGAAGAGTGCCAGGGGCCATCAAAGTGGCCAAGAAACGGCGCGCGATGAGATCATAGACCTTGCGCTCCTTCTCGGAGAGCTTGCCCTTGGGAATGCCCACGGGGTGTATAGGCGGGTGATCCTCGGCTTTTCTCCCGGAAGAGGGACGGAACACGTCCTGCTGTAGCAACTCCTCGGCATAGGGCTTGTATTCGGGAACCTTCGAAAGCATGGAAACGATCTTGCGAAGATTCAGGGAAGGTGGATACGTCTGATTGTCCGTTCGCGGATAGGAAATGAGACCCTTCATATACAGGGATTCCGCGACGGATAGCGCCTCCGCGGCGGAAAGCCCAAGCTGTGCGTTGGCCTCCTTCAGGAACGTGGTCGTATCAAAGGGTACCGGGCGCGGGATCTTGTCAGACCGCCGCTCAATGCGCTGAACAACCGCCTCCTTCGCCCCTGCAGCCGTGCGGTAGAGCATCTGCGCCATGGGCTCCTGCCAGATCTTCCCCTCGGCGTACTCGGCTGAGAACTCCCCAGATCCCTTCTTCAGACGTGCGAGGATAGTCCAGTATGGAATGGGCACAAAGTTCCGGATCTCCCGTTCCCGCTCAACAACGAGCGCAAGCGTGGGGGTCTGCACACGTCCAACGGAGAGGAAATCCTTGCCACGGCGATCGGTGAGCAAAGATACAGCCCGTGTGAGCACCGCGCCCCAGAGGAGGTCCACCTCTCGGCGGGCAAAGGCAGAGGCAGCGAGGTTGTAGTCGGGCTCCCGCAAGTTCTCGAAGGCACGGCGTATTTCCTCCTCCGTAAGGGCAGAAAAGTAGGCACGCTTCACGGGGATATCCCTGCCAGCAGCTTCGCGCACGATTTCATACGCCTCGAGACCGATGGCCTCCCCCTCGCGATCGGCGTCAGTGGCAATGATCACAAGGTCAACGGAGGGAGCAAGCTTCTTGAGCAGGTTAACAATAGTGGGGTTTGTGGTCCTCCTCTGAAGATCCGCCTCCAGAAGCTCGTGAATTGTCTTGAGATCCCACCGATTCAGCTCTGGGGGAAAGTCCACGTCCACAACATGGCCCTTCAGAGGAACAAGGACTGCTGGCTGTCCATTCAGCGTGAACTCCCAGTATGGGTGCTTTCGATAGGTCTTCTGCGCCATCTTGCCCCCAGACAGGATTTTAGCAATGCGCCTACCTGCAATGGGCTTTTCAGCCAGTATCAAGATCATTGAGTCCTCGCCCCCAGGGGTCTTTGGGCTATCTTGCTCGATATATCCAGGGGCTTCATCCTGTGATCGAGGGAAACCGCCGTCTTGAGCTCAAGGACGCCGTCCAGCTTTGATATTTGGTCAACAAGGGATCTAATTGCCGCCACATCGGGAGCAACAGCCTTAACAAGAATGGGATACTCTCCAACGAGCATATGCGCCTCCACAACCGTCGGAATGGAGAGGACCTTTTCGAACACGGCATTTGCAAGGGGCGGGTCTGGTTTTATTTCGATGAACACCACGTACGGATACCCCACCTTCTTGAGGTCGAGATCCACAACAAAGCCCCGGATTATGCCCCGCTGGATGAGTTTTTCAACGCGCTTCTTCACAGCCACGTCTGAAATGTTGAGATTCCTCGCAATGTGGGAAAACGGTATCCTGGCGTCGTTCATGAGGAATCGAAGGATCTTCACATCCAGTGGGTCTGGTCCCTGCTGATCCATGGCAGTAGAAATATGGGGTGAAGCCATTAATACGGTTTGCTTTCCAATCTTAGAGATGGGTGTTCCGGAAAGATTTCTATCCGTGGCTGCCAAGCTAAGGGAACTGGGAGCAGATAACGTGGAGATTGCCTACGTTTGGGAGCGAACAAAGGCCGGTGACGCGTATCTGAACGACGAGAGAATCCACGAAGCGCTTAAGGAAATAAACCCAGAGCTCGCAGAAAAGTTCTTCAGGGAAATGCGCATCAAGGTGTGGAGGACCGATCTCCGACAGGAGCACTTTAACAGGAGGCGCATCGTGGAGTCGCTGCTGAGGGAGACGCACATTCCCCGTTCCCTTGCCGAGAGGATTGCCCGGGACGTGGAGCAAAAGATTCGCGAAACGGACATAACGATCATCACATCGCCCCTCATAAGGGAGCTCGTTCTGGCTCGCCTCATAGAGATGGGCCAGACTGACGCGTATTCGAGATACATGCGCCTCGGAATCCCTGTTTTTGACCTCGAGAAGGCCATGGAACGGGGTAACGCCGACGATGAGATCCTAAAGCGCATATTCACGCAGTACGTGATCTTCGAAATACTGCCCCAGCCTGCCGCAGAGCTTCTTATGTGCGGATGTTGGGAGATTGCAGGCATAGGAAGACCATACGTGCCGTACGCCCGCGCCTTCGTCATGAGAACCCCAAGCAAGGCGGCGTGGCTCCGAGAGCTAATGAAATACCTGATGCACATGGATTACATATCAAAACCCTCCGTCATGGTGCCGGAGCACCTAAAGAACGACAGAACGGTTCAGGAGCTCATATCCGCCCTCAAGTCAGAGGTCATATTCTGGACGGGGAACGGGAATGAAGCACAGTACGAGTTCGGAACAGGCCCAAGGGTGGTTGCAGACGTAATCACCGTGCACGCAGACAGACTCGCCGGAAAAGCCACCACCCTGGCGCATATGTCCCTGAACGCAGAGAAAATAGCAAAGGGCATCCAGAGCTACAAGGAATTCAAGAGGCGCTTCGTGAAGCGGGGAGAGATAATAGTGCTGGTGCAGGGGATAGACAGGGCTGCCGAGAGACTAGTGGTTAAAAGGGAGGATGTGGAGGAGGCCCTTGCGCCGCTAAACCCCTTCGAGCCTAGATTCTCCTAAGGGCTGCCACGACGATGGGATACCGGCGCAGGTAGGAAACAACGACAAACCCAACGAGCCAGGGCAGTACTATGAGCACGGAGAGCGTCGTCGCAACGATGGGCCCAACGATACCACCAAGCTGATCGAGCACGGCGAGAACGGAGAACAGCACGAAGGAAAGGGCGATGAACTCAAAAACATCCACGTAAACATCCCGTATAACGTAGAGGGCCTCTAGCAAGGCGCCGGTTATGGAATATCCGTCGATGGCCACGATTACCGAAGCGTACAGGGCAATCAAAGATACGGGGAGCCCCAAGACGAGGAGTACAAGGGGCCCCACATAGGAAAGAGCAAACAGCACCGCAAAACCAACAAGTAGAATGAGGAATACCCTTGCACTCCTGAGGAAAAAGGATTCACGGTCCAAATACGTGTTATGGCCGAGCTCCTCAGAGATCTCGGTGGACAGGTACACAACAAGCATTGCAAGAAGGAATAGATACGCAAGGAACAGCACCACAAGATATGTGGGCTCCCACGGGTTCAGTGCTGCCTGTCCGGCAAGCAGAAAGCCACCTCCCCAGACGAAAACCGCGAGGAGCACGAGCAGAAGTCCGAAGGATAACGGGCGATCGAGCCTGCCAAGGGCCATTCGAGCAGCGGAGAGTGACAGCATAGTAATAAAGGAACACGCACATATTTAAACCGTGGAGCGAAACTGGGCAGACCTCAGTTCATACGTAAGAAAGGGGGATGTGCAGGGAAAGGTCGTGGCGCTTCAGCTACCAGAGGGTCTAAAACACAAGATGAGCCTATTTGTAGATCAGCTAAAGGAGATGGGGGCACGTGAAGTCATTGCGTTCGTGGATCCCAACTACGGGGCCTGCGACGTAAGAGATGCGGAAGCTAAGCGGCTCGGTGCGGATATACTCGTCCACGTGGGACACAATCGCTTTGGCAACGTCAAAAAAACGGATCTTCCCGTGATATACGCCCCCCTTGAGCTACCTGCAGATGTAGACGCCATAGAAAAGAGCATACGCGAAATAGAGGGCAAGGTTGCCCTGTGCGCGACTGTTCACTACCTTTGGGTGATCCGGGAGCTAAAGGGGCGTCTGGCGGACAAGGTAGTGGTGGGAAGGGGTAGCCTAGCCACGGAAGAGGGACAGGTGCTCGGCTGCGATCCCGGCGCCTGTAATGTAGACTCTGACGCTGCCGCAATCATAACGGACGGGCAGTTCCACACGATCCTTGCCGCGCTCGGGGCGAAAAAGCCCGTATACATCATCCGGCCAGATGGGAGCGTGGAAAGAATCGACACGAAGATGGACAGCATACTGCGTCAGAGAGAGGCTGCCAAGGCAATAGCCGCGTCCGCCAGATCTGTGGCAATAGCCATTTCCACGAAAAGAGGGCAGATGAACGTGGAAGTGGCGAAGAAACTGGCGGAGCTCATCAGGAAGAGGGGACTGCGCGCGGATATAATCGCCTCCGACTTCCTGTTCCCCGAATATGTCGAATATCTACCGCACGACATCCTTGTATTCACTGGGTGCCCCAGGGTGCCCATTGACGATTACACACGCTTCAAGAAGCCGATTCTGACGGTGGCGGAGGCTGTAGAAGTATGGGGAAGGTAGAACGCTCGCTGGAAAGCTTCAGGGAGATCCTTCGGCGCTCAGGGGTAGAGGGCACAGTGGACATAGCCAAGATGCCCAAGCATGGAAAGTACGTTCGCGTGCGAGCAAGGCTGGCCGGAACGGATTTACCGGAGCTCTTCGAGCTGGCTGAAAATGTAAGAAGGCTGGCAGAGGAAGCAAAGCTCCACGCAGCAACACAGATAGGGATCCCTGGACCGCCAAGATACATACTCCACGTTCCCGCAAACTACAGCAGAAAAAGGGAGCCTTTACCGATAGTGGGCGGCAGAACATACCACCACGGACCCCCCAGCGAAAGACCAGGCAAGGTTGTCCTTGCGGTGCCCCTCTCCAAGAATAGGGGTGTGGGGGCACGAATATTCGACGATGTGGGCGTTTTCAGGGCGGGAGATAACGGAAGGCTCCGCGTTCTGACAGACTTCGATATCCTGCAGGTGATTCCTCAGCGAAAGGGAGCAAAACTCATAACAGGAGAGGTTCTAACGAGCAAACACGGAAGAATAAACCACAAGGCGGTCGTTTGGCGCGACGTACTTGAGCAGATTGAGCACGTGAACGACGTAGAACCGCTTATTCTCGTAGTGCGGCCAGAGAACGAGTTGTTAGCAAAGGATATCGACGAGGAAATACGCAGGGCGATGAGAGCGACGGGCTTCAAGAACTTCGGGGACATACACGTGAACAGGGGGATCTATAGGATGTGGGGAGAACTCGTCCGACGGGCCGCAGGACTACGATTCCCAGACCATACTGCAGTGCTGGCCCCAGCAAGGCGGGCACTGGTGGAGGGAAGGAGTACGGAGCTAGCCCTTTGGAACCAACTGTTTGGCACGCTTGCCAGCGTACGCAAGGAAATAAACAAGGGCAAGGAAATAAACAAGGGTATAAAAGCCCAGAAAGCGTGGGCAATACAAACAGAGATTCTTCGATTCCCGGAGTACCTGCAGAGCGCTGGGAATGTAAACGACGCCCTCGAACGCGTGATATGGGGAATAACTCAGCATCTCCCGCCAGACGCGGCAAACAGGCTAAAGAAAAAGTATCCGAGCAGGAGCATAAAATATAAGAGCTTGCACAACTAAGATTGTCGGCAATTTTTAGGAGCCGGGGTGCCCGAGTGGTCTAAGGGGTCGGACTTGAGATCCGATGGGCCGACTGGCCCGCAGGGGTTCAAATCCCCTCCCCGGCGTGCACCCCTTCTACCAAACGCAAGCAAGATCAGCCAAGGCTGAAGTCATCATCGGTCAGACGCGCCTTACTTCATCACACCTCAGCATTGGACTCATTCATCATCCCGTAGAACCGTAACATGGTAAGAAATAAATTTTGTAATAGAAGTTTGAGGTCAGGGGGTAACAGATTCATCACCCGTCAGGGGAACGACCGACTCATCATCCCAGTTTCTTTAAGAGGGGTGCAAAAAATATGCTTAACCCCTGCCAAGATGGGTGCAGATTCCCGCTTAGGTACCTTTAAAAACGCTACTATCCTACCATACTACCGGAGCCGAGGGGTGACGGTGGCTGATTTTAACCCCGCGGCGCAGGTGGGTATCACACTCACACTGCTTTCAAGATGCACCTCGTGAGCTCACGCTCGCGGGGGAAGGGCAGACGGCGGGATGACGCCACGCACAGGGAGCCAAACGGACCGTAGGCGCAGGTCAACCCAGCCGGTGGATGGCTCGGCTCGGGCGCCGACGAAGGCCGTGGCAAGCTGCGATAAGCCCCGGCGAGGCGCATGCAGCCATCGAACCGGGGATCGCCGAATTGTGCCGACGAGGCACGGGAACGCGGGGAACTGAAGCATCTTAGTACCCGCAGGAAAAGAAAGCAACACGCGATGCCGTGAGTAGGGGCGACCGAAAGCGGCAGAGCCCAAACCGAACCCCTGGCCGAAAGATCAGGGGGATGTGGGGTGAACTGGGCCGGGATACTCCCTCCCCGGGGAAGCCGAAGTCCCCTGGAATGGGGCGCCGTAGAGGGTGACAGCCCCGTAGGCGTAACCTGGGTGGGAGATTTCCCGTGTCCCCGAGTACCGGGCGTTGGCATTCGCTCGGGAAGTTGGGGGAGACCAGCCCCCAAGGCTAAATACGTCCCGAGGCCGATAGCGCACGAGTACCGTGAGGGAAAGCTGAAAAGTACCCCTGACGGGGGGTGAAAAGAGCCTGAAACCGGCTGGGGAAAGCATGGCGCGGCGGGAAAGGGCAATCCCGGCGAAGGAACCCGTCGCAAGGCGGTAGTACGAGTCGGGATACCGCCGTCGCGCCGTCAGTCGTGAATCACTGGCCAGGGAGTTCACCCGAGTGGCGAGCTTAAGGGGGTCAGCCCCGAAGGCGAAGGGAAACCGAGAGTCCCGCAGCCCTTTGGGTGAGGGGACCGGGTCTCAAAAGGGCCCTAAGTCACTCGGGTGAGACCCGAAGCCCGGTGATCTAGGCCGAGGCAGGGTGAAGCGGGCTCGCAGGCCCGTGGAGGCCCGAACCGGTACTGGGAAATCCGTTCGGCTGACCTCGGTCTAGGGGCGAAAGACCACGCGAACCGGGCGATAGCGGGCACCCGCCGAAATAGCGCCCCAGGCTAGCCCGCCCAGAGGTTGCCTGGTGGGTAGAGCGACTGACTGGGGTGGCACGGGGCGAAAGCCTCACCACCCTTGTCAAACTCCAAACCGCCAGGCTCCGTAGAAGGGCGGAGTAGGGGACGGTGGGGTAAGCCTCCGTTCCGAGAGGGAAACAACCCAGACCCGGGTTAAGGCCCCAAAGAGCCGGCTAAGTGCGTCAAAGGTAGTCCCCCTCCTGAGACAGCGGGGAGGTAGGCTTAGAAGCAGCCATCCTCTAAGGAGTGCGTAACAGCTCACCCGCCGAGGAGGGGGGCGCCGAAGACGGACGGGGCTCAAGCCGGCCGCCGAGACCCGGGGGCACGGACTGTGTCCGTGATCCGGTAGGCGGGCGTCCCGGTGGCCTAGAAGCAGGGCCGTAAGGTCCTGTGGAGCCGCCGGGAACGAGGATCCTGGCGCTAGTAGCAGCGAAAGAGGGGTGAGATTCCCCTCCGCCGGAAGGGCCAGGGTTCCTCGGCACTGAAAATCAGCCGAGGGTGAGTCGGTCCTAAGCCGTGGGGTAACGCCCTAACGGCGAAAGGGAAACGGGTTAATATTCCCGTACCGTCCCGGTAGGTGCGGCAACGCAAGCCGGACATCCGACGCCTCGGGGTAGGCCGACAGGGGCCGTCGCCCCTGCTAAGCGGGATAAGCCCCTGGAGAGCCGTAATGGCGAGAAGGGGGCTAAACCGCGATGGGCCCGCGTATGCGGGTTCGGCTGATCCCTGGGGCCCGTGAAAAGGGTGTCCGGAGCGATCCGGGACGACCGTACCGAGAACTGAAAAAGGTCCCCTGGCTGAGAAGGCCCAGGCGATCGGGCAACTCCGGGCAAGGGAATTCGGCAAACTGGCCCCGTATCTTCGGTAGAAGGGGTGCCTGCGGTTGTCGGACCGCCGGCGACCGCAGGTGGCACTGACAAGGGGGGTCCGACTGTTTATCAAAAACACAGGTCCCTGCTAGGGCGTAAGCCTGCGAACAGGGGCCGACGCCTGCTCACTGCCGGTACGTGAAACCCGGGTTCAACCGGGCTAAGCGCCGGTGAAGAGCGGGCCTAACCCTGAGGCTCTTAAGGTAGCGTAATACCTCGCCGCTTAATTGGCGGCTTGCATGAAGGGCGTAACGAGGCCCCCGCTGTCCCTGCCCGGAACCCGGCGAACCCTTTGGGCCGTGAACATACGGCCATCCCCCGACGGGAGGTCGAGACCCCGTGGAGCTTTACAGCAGCCTGGCGTTGCGGTCGAGGCCTCCTTGCGAAGCGTAGGCGGGAGGCGTCGAAGCGGCCCTTGCGGGGGCCGTGGAGCCGTCCATGAGACACCGCCCCTGGAGGCTTCGACCGCTTACCGGGGAGACCCGGGACAGCGTCAGGTGGGCTGTTTGGCTGGGGCGGCACACCCCAGAAAAGGTATCTGGGGTGCCCAAAGGTCGGCTCAGGCGGGTCAGAACTCCGCCGTAGAGTGCAAGGGCAGAAGCCGGCTTGACGGTGTTCCGCATAATGGGGAACGCCGATGGGAAACCAGGGCCTAGCGAACCACCAGTTCCCTCTGGTGGGGGCTGGTGCTGTCAGAGAAGTTACCCCGGGGGTAACAGAGTGGTCGCGGGCGAGAGCCCACATCGACCCCGCGGTTTGCTGCTCCGATGTCGGCTCGCGGTAACCTGGCCGTGCACAAGCGGCCAAGGGTAGGGTTGTACACCCATTAAAACCGCACGTGAGCTGGGTTAAGTACGGCGCGAGCCAGTATGGACACTATCTGTCGGGGGTGTTGGCCGCCTGAGGGGAAGGACCGCCAAGTACGAAAGGAACGGCGGGACGCGGCCTCTGGTCTACCGGTTGTCCGACAGGGCATTGCCGGGTAGCTACGCCGTAGGAGATAACCGCTGAAGGCATCTAAGCGGGAAGCTCCCCCCGAAAATAGGCGGCCGTTCCGGGCTTCCTTCGGGAGGTCCGGACGAGGGCTCCGGCAGAACACCGGGTTGATAGGCGCCGGGTGTAAGCGGGAAGGGCAACCGACCCGTTCAGCCCAGGCGTACTAATCGCCCGAGCTGCGCCTACGGTCCGGGCTTAACCCTGTGCGTGGCGTTTGCCGTCTGCCTTTCTCCGAATTTTCGCCATCAGAAATAGCCTAGTTCTAGCCGATAGGTTCCCTGTGCGTGGCTGCACATTTATACATAACAATGTGAAAAATAGTCTGACCATTTTGAAATAGAAATTAAAAATGGTCGCCAGCAGAAACGCAGTATCACAGAAAAACGTGTGGTACAAAAAACATCACAAAATAAAATCCAGGAAAAACTGAATATACACATGGCCAGATCCATAATTCTCACCGACGGAGAAGTGGCCCTCGCCGTTCCAGAACGAGGGGATTTTCAGCTGGACGTTCTAAACGACCCCTTCGTCCGCACGTGGGCGAGCAACCCCGCGCTCTTCTACACGGATTCGGAGGAAGCGTATAAGGAAGCAAAACAGAACGGACCAGAGAAGACATTCTCAATACTTTACAAGGGAGAGTTCGTGGGGCTCTGCGGATGGAAGTGGAAGGAGGCGCCCATCCCACAGATATGGTTCGGGCTATACAGGAACCGCTTTCAGGGAATTGGAACTCGAACAATAAAGCTCCTACTGCTGTTCCTCTTCCTCTTCGATAATCAGGACGCGGCATTTGCAATAACGAGGGAAAGCAATGTAGCGGCGCAGCGAGCAATGGAAAAGGCGGGAATGAAGATATTTGGAAAAACACGGAAATCCTTCAGAACAGGAAGAAAGGTGGAAGGTGCAGTGTGGATGATCGCCTACGCAGATCGCTGGCTCAGGGAAAACAGAGAATACGTGAAAAGAGTCCTCGAAGTCTCTGGGTATCCGTCTGAGATTCTCGTCTGAGGTGTGTACGGATGGAGGGAATCTCGCTGGATGAACGTGCGGTCAGAAGGATACGGCGCGCTAAAGATCCAGTAAGAATAAACCTTGAGGCAGCAAGCTTCAGGAACTACAGCATAGGAAGCATAGGGATAATTCCCGCCAAGGAATTCGTTAGACAGTTTCCGCGAAACGCAGTGCCAGTATACATTATAAGTAAAACCGGTAAAAGAGTGCTGCCCGCCGTCGTGAAGAACGCGAGATCGACAAGTATAGAAGTAATGAAGCGTATAATGCCAACGGTAGTTGCAGCGAACCCGTATCTGAACATTCACAACACAGTCCATTACTCAGAAGGCCCCATTATACAAATCGCTAGCTTTCCGAAACCAAAGAACCCTGAAATACTCGTGGAGAGATATTTGAAGAAGGCAGAGGAGGCTACAGCCGTTAACGTCATGCTCACGGATCCACGACCCGAAAACACGAGCTACTTGGAGCACTTCGACCCGATAACCATAGACATACCAGAGGGCACGTCAAAGCGAAGAGCCCTCCAAATGCAGCTGGCGGACGCGCTAGCAATGGTGGGCATGCGGGACGCCCCCGAGTGGGCACTCCGCAGAATCAAAACGTACGATGAAACAGAAGCACGGCGTCGGATAATCGAAACAAAACGATGGATAGCACGGATCCTCGAGGGCATATAGACAAAGCATTTTAACGCACAAATCCCTTTTTTACCATGGGCTTCGATAAATTCGTTTGGCACGTGGACGCAAGGGAAGATCGGAGCGAGATAGAGGCTGCTTATATTCACGGGATCACAGAGTGGGCATCAAGGAAGCTGGGCAAAAAATACAGGCGAATACTTGACGTGCCCTGTGGAACTGGTCGTCTGCATCCATTCCTGCGGGATTGCGGCTACGAAGTGGAGGGTATGGACCTTTCAGAGGAGATGGTCGGGGAAGCGAAGGAGCGGGGACTGAACTGCTCTGAGGAATGCTAATGCGGTGGTTTCATGAAGAGGTTAGTAGTACTCATTCCATCCACGCTCACATCGGTGGAAAAGAACCGCCTCGTAAGGGCCAGGATTATCGGGGAGCTCGCGCGCTTCCTTGGGATGTACAGGGTTACCCACGTGGTCGTTTACCATGATGAGGATCCGTACTTCGACTCCCATGCCCTGGGCAAGTACATCGTAAAAACGCTGAAGTACGCGGTAACACCGCCCTGGCTAAAGAAGGAAGCGTTCCCCCTTGGTTCTACGGACAGGAACTGGGGGGTAATGCCTCCGTTGCAGATAAGGAGCCACATAAAGCCAGGAAAGCGACGGTGGGCAGTCTGGAAGGATGGGATAGTCACGGACGGGAAGGAGCGCTGGAGAGTAGAAGAGCACGTACTCAAGGGGGCGGGGATAAAGCCGGTCAGCCCCAGCCTCGTACCCGTAGAGGGGAAGCGCGTAATACCCGTGGACAGACTCGACAGAATGCAGTACATTGGATTCTGGCCAGAGTATTGGAACGTAGGACTCCACAGGGCGATAGTAAGGCTAAGAAAGAGATTCAAGGGAATTTACGTGCTGGGCACGACAAGACACGGGGAAACGGCGGAGCGCGCCATGGCGGGATGCGAGGGGCCGAGGGATCTGGCGCTCATCTTCGGGGGACACCACAGGGGCATTCTGGAGATGGCAGACTACAGGGAAAGCGATTACGACGGACTTCTAAACCTATTTGAACGTCAGGAGACGAAAACGGTGCGCACGGAAGAAGCGGTACCCCTCGTCCTTGAGCACCTGCACGCAAGGGGATACGTTGATGTATAAGAAGAGAACGGATCCGTTATGAACGTGGATCCCCTGCTAACAATCTCCGCCATCATCTCAGGATTCTTCCTCTTTGTCTACATAAGTGCAGCGCTTTCCTGGCACAGGGGAGCGAGGAAAATCCCCGACGATGAGCTACCGGGCGTCAGCATAGTTGTACCTGCATACAACGAGGAGGGGAACATAGGGGATACCATAGAATCGCTTCTTCGCCTCGACTATCCAAAGGACCGGCTGGAAATCATTGTGGTGGACGATGGGAGCACCGACGGGACCTACGCGGAAGCAAAAAGATACGAGGGGCCAAACGTAAGGGTAATACGGAAGGAAAACGGTGGAAAGAGCTCAGCCCTCAACCGGGGAATCAGGGAGGCAAAGTATGAGATCGTGGCGTGCATGGACGCAGATTCCGTGGCAACGCCCGGAGCCCTAAGGGAACTGGTGTATCACCTTGTCGGAGAAGACGGAGATGCGGCAACGCCAGTCATGCACGTCTGGAAACCGAGAAACCTCGTGGAAAAATTCCAGTGGGCGGAGTACATACTGTCGAACCTCTTCAGAAGGGCGCTTGACGGTCTAAACGCACAGTACGTAACCCCAGGACCGTTCTCGATATTCAGACGCGACGCCTTCGAGCGCTTCGGCGGGTTCGACGAGGAAAACATCACCGAAGATATGGAGATGGCCATGCGCATACAGGCGGCGGGCGGAAAGGTGATCCACGTCCCCACGGCCATCGTGTATACAAAGGTGCCCCGAAGCATTGTTGCCCTCATAAAGCAGAGGGTGCGATGGAACCTGGGCTTCGTGGACAACGCCATAGCGTACAGAAAACGCATACGCGAGCGGGGCGGCGACTTGGGGTACTTCGTGATGCCAGCAATATGGCTTGGGCTTGCAATCATGTCCCTGCTGACGTACAAGCTCGTGAAGGACCTGCTCACCCAGACGTATGTGCTCGTGCAGAGTCTGCTGAACGGGGGAATCTGGGCAGTTATTCATCCCGAGTCCTGGAGCCTAAACAACATTGCCCCTCAACACAGCCTTTGCGTGGGCATCCTTCAACCCCATCTACTACGCAACCCTTGCGTTCACGGTGCTCACTGTGCTCATGATCGTATACTACGCGAAGCAAACGGGGGAGGATAAAATATACTGGTCGGGCATCGTGCTCTTCCTGCTCTTCTACTTCGTTTTTATGGCCGTCGTGTGGAGCATTATATTGGCAGTCAAGATCTTTGGCAAGGAGCTCCGATTCGGGGGAGTAGTATGGAGGAACAGCATAAGAAACCGCTTAGCTGGCATGTCTACGTAGCGGCCCTCGCGGCAACGGCACTCGTGTTCCTCATTGGAGCTGGCGTGGGGTGGACAGCGGCCAGCTGGAGGGCAAGCTACGTTCAGAACCGCCTCACGAGCCTTTTCATCAATATGCTATCATATACGGAGATCGCCAACGTGCAGAACCCCTGCGACACCAGCCAGTACGTGTGGATCATGGGCGGAGAGCTTGACAAGATCGGAGAAAGGCTCTCCCAGGGCGACTACCCCCCGTACCTGTTGAACTACTACGTTCTCCTCGAGTACAAGCACGCCGAGCTGATAAGAAGGATTAAGGAAGAGTGCAACAGGCCTGTAAACTGGATATTCTACTTCTACGGCCCCCAGTGCTCCCAGTGTGACGCCCAGGCGAACGTCCTCTCCGCAGTAAAGAGGCTTGCACAAAAGAAAATTTTCATATACTCCTTCAGGACGAACCTCGATTCGCCGATCATCCAGCTACTAAAGGCGAAGTACGACGTAAACACGGTGCCCATGCTCGTGGTAAACGGGCACGTCCTTAGGGGGCTCCAGAGCGCCGCAGAAATAGAGAAGTACCTTGATCTGAACAACGCCGTCAGCGGTAGCTAATGCTAAGCTCGGACCTGAAGAGAACCACGAGAACCGCAGAGAGGGCGTTCACCACCGCGGAGAGAATGAACATTGGGACGAAGCCAAGGGAATTTACAAGTATACCTCCAATGGCAGAGCCCAAACCCATGGCAATGGACCAACCGCCCTCGTAATAGCCCCATTCCACGGTAGCCTCGCGCTTGTCTATGAATAGGGAAAAGAAGGAATCCCAAACGGGGCTAAGCATAGCCCAGGATATTCCCCTGAGGAGCTGGACGGCGTAGAGCATCCACGGTTCAGAAACAGCGATGAACAGTGCCGTAGCAAGTGCGGACAGCGAATAACCGGCCACAAGATAGCCCAGCTTCGCCCGGGATCCAGATTCGACGTGGGAGAAGAACATGGCGACGAGACCGAATACGATGAGGTTAACGGACCAGCTAAGACCCGCATCCGCCAGGTTACCGCCCACCTTCTCAACGTATACGGCGTAGACCGGCGTGTATAGGCCCTCCGCGAAGTTCGCAAAGAGTGCCGCTGCAAGGAGGACAACAAGGGCCTTTCTCACGAACTCAAGATGTGAAAAGGGGTTTATTAAGCTTGGAGGCGCAGTTATTGTGGCGATGATGAGCAAGCACCACCCTGACGTGTGGCGGAAGGGTGATGAAACTGACCTACGCTGAGCCGAAAAACATACCCGCTGATTTTTATACATAACTCCTCAAAGTACCTTGGGTAGCGGGCGGGTGGCTTCCGAAGGGAGGAAGGTCCGCCCACCCATAGGGCAAAGGGGAACGCCCCCGCCCCGAGAGGGGCGCCCGGGGAGCAGAAACGACACTTCCGCCGCAGAGCAAATGACCGCAAGAGAGCGTTGAAGCGGCGGAAGGTGAAACGGCCCCGGGACGGGTGCAAGGCGGTAGCCGCATAGTCGAATGCCACCAAGAACAGAAGGCGGCCTACGGCCCGCTGCCCACCTCCTACATCCTATTTATACCTCTAGTG
>JALVAT010000014.1 GCA_027011045.1 Microcaldota archaeon
CCTTCTCGCTTTGCCGTTTCTATGAGCCGGTCGATGAAGGTCTTCAGGTGCTGTGCAAAGCGGTCTACGCGCTCCTCCATCCGGTTTATCTCTATTCGTAGCTGTTCGGATAGCTTGCTGTCCACGTGGAAGTCCTCGTACTCGTCCTGGTCAAGGGCTGCCTGCGCGGCGGATCTTATGGTCTGCACGGTGTATACGAGTTCGTAGATGTCTATGTAGAGCTGATCAGCCTCGAGGGCAAGGATCGCGATGTTGCTTCGCTCCTCACTGGGCAGATACGGCCCAAATTTGTCCATGTAGTAGTGCACGATGTCATTAAGGCTGTCAAAGTAGTCCTTTAGCTTGAATATTCTGTAGTGGACATCTCCGAGGTCTTTAGACAGAATTTCGTCCGCGGTGGGCTTCTTTTCCTTCTGGGCGTTTTCCTGTTGTTCTACCATAATCTCAACCATGCTCAGGGATTTTTAAAATAGGAGCTGTTAATTTTTACGATGGAGGCTGAGTTGGGGCGGCTCCGCGACGCTCTCCGGCGTTTCCAGACATCTGTGTATTATCTCGATACGCAGCTACGCGAGTTCTTCGAAATGAAATCGCATCTCGAAGCGCTGGAATCGGCGTATAGGGATCTTCAGGATGCGCTAGCAGAAACTCCTGACCTCGAGCGGGTTGTGGAGGCGTTTATTCGGGAGAACGACATTTTGCCCGTGTACAAGGAGCTTCGCGCTCGCTACGAATCTGTTCTCGCCTTGCTGCGCAAGTATGAGCCCCTTGTGGATGAGATCGACGCCAAGCTGGAGCGATATAGGAGCTACAGGTACTATCTCTTCAAGGACGACGAGCTCGTTCCCCGCTTCGTGGATCTGCTACTTTCTGACAGGGATTCCGTCATAATCCGTCCGCTCATCTTCGGCGGACATTCCATCGACGATGCGCTGAAAACGGTGGGTGCGGAGCCCGTTGGGAAGCTCAGCTACCGCGTTCCCGGGGACAGAGCTGCCGACGCTGCAGACGTGTTCCTTCGCCAATTCGGGGACTACGGTTTTGTCATAGAGGCTGACGACGTTAAGCTTACTTGGAAACCGGACGTAAACGTCCTTCGCGTCGATGTGCCCAGGGACAAGATACATGAAGTTGACGAGATCGCCCAGCGCATAGGCGCAACGATCCTCGCAGCGTAACCCACGGTGTTTGCTAGCACGATGTACGAAGCTGACTTCGACGTTTGCCTTTTATACACATTTTCCCTGTATACTTTGTGGTGGACAAGCTGGAGCTGATCATTGCCGGCGAGATTGCCCTGTCCAGAGATCCTGGTTCTTCCATGCGCAAGTGGCGTGAGCTCTTTGGGGTATCCCAGGCTGAGCTTGCCCAGGTCCTTGGCGTTTCCCCATCCACAATTTCGGACTACGAGAGCGGCCGCCGCAAGAGTCCTGGTATTGGTGTGGTGAGGCGTTTTGTAAACGCCTTGATCGAGATCGATAAGCGGCGGGGTGGCCGCATCGTCCGCCAGCTCGAGAGGCAGGTGGTGCGCGGCTACGAACGCGCACCCTTTGAGAGCCACGACTTCTACAGCGCAGTTTCGGCGGAGGAATTCATCAAGCGCATTGATGGACGCGTGATCACCCACGAAGAGCTTGTTGCAACGACGAAACTCTTTGGCTACACACTCATAGACTCAATACGGACGATTACAGAGGTTGGTGCCCGGGACTACATGCGGCTCTTTGGATCGACGCCCCAGCGCGCCCTCATCTTCACAGGGGTTACCACGGGACGTTCCCCGATGATTGCGTTGAAGGTTGGGCGTTTCTGCGTCGATATGGTCCCCGCGATGGTGGTTCTTCAGGGAATAGACACTCCAGACGTTGTTGCCCAAAAAATCGCGGAGAATGAGGGTGTCCTCCTCGTTACTACCTTGAAGGAGCCCCATGAGATCGCAAAGGCGCTCCTGGAGTTCGAGTAGCGTTGCGCACGAAGCAGTGTGGTTCGGTTTTTGTATTTGAGCATCAGAGGAGAATTTTGTTAATTGGAAGGAAAAAGGTAGTGCTCCGGCCGGGATTTGAACCCGGGTCTCGGGCTCGAGAGGCCCGAATGCTTGGCCGGGCTACACCACCGGAGCGCCAGCTTCTCTGGCGGCTCGACGCCGCCTGCAGGTCTGCGACCTGCACCCACCACTGTGTGTCAAGCCCTGCTGGGCCGCAGTAGAATGGGTTGAGGAAATGGTTTTAAAAATAGGCGCCGACGGCGGTGATCCGTCATGGAGCAGGTATAAATTTATCCACACCCTTCTATACCCATGCGAGTCCTCATCCTCGAGTCGGAGGATTCTGATTGGAGCTTTGGGGATGCCATTAGGAAGCTCGTTGAGGGCAAAATCGCACCCCTTGAGCTCGATGTACGGCGAGTGAAGCGCTTTTATGATATCCTTCCCGCCTCAAAGGGAGAATACGATGTGAAGCTCGCGTTTTTCTTCCCGTCGAAGGAAGAATCAGCGATTGCCGCCCCGATTCTTTTGGAGCTCCTCCGATCGGGTGTTAATGTATTTTTCTACTTCAGGGAGGACGTCGGGCTTCACGAGGAAGAGATTCTGGAGCAAGCTCTGTCCGTTTTCGGCTTACAGCCCCCTAATCCTCCCGCATGACGCCATCGAGCCGCTTCGCATGGGCCTGTATCTTTCCCAGGAGCGAATTCACATCCCTCTCTATTTCCATTATCACGTCTTCCAGGCGGTCTGCCCGCAGCCCGTATGTGGATCCCTTCTTCTTGACAATGATGCCCGCATCCAGGAACCTCGAGAGGTATGTAGTGTACAGCTGGGACAGCCCGAGGCTGACGCCCTCCGCCTGAATCCAGTGGTATAGGTCGTCTACCTTTATTGCTCCGTTGCGTATTCTAATCTGCCTTCCATTGACGGTGATTGTGTCCTCTCTACGCCCGGCGATCTTGGTAAAGATCTGCAGGAGCTTTATTGCAACGTCGGGCTTGCCCTTTTTGGGTATAAGGCCGAGTGACTGGGCGATGAAGGCGGCGATCACGTCCGGACTCTTCATCCCCTCGGGCACTGGGGGGATGTCTTGGAGCGTGATCTTCCGGACCGCCATATTCCAAAATAGTTTTGGAAGATTAAAAATGTTTTCCATGCTACCCGCTTTTATACGTCGACGGCCCCTAACGTTTGTGGCACCGAGGGATTCCACCTTCTGGGAGCGGTACCGCTACTTCAGGGGCGTCAGCCGCGCAAAGGAGCAACGGGTGAAGGAGCAACTGAAGGCACTTTTCCCGTCTTTTTCTGAAGAGATTGACCGAATGCGAATCCGACATCACCTGGAACTGCTCCCGATCCTCGAGAGAACGGATTCCGCCTTTAGGGAGCACGCCCTCCGCGCGCTCTACGCCAACGGTGGAAGAACCCCTGGATACTACAAAGATCTTGAGGAGTACGTGTATCGTAGCTTCGCACGGGGTTACTACGGCCGCGGCAGGACGATCAACGTGTCTTACTTCCCCGATCGTCCAGAGCTCGGTTTCACCCAGCTCCACGGCGTTCACGTCCACGAGGCTGTCCATTACCTCACAGAGCTCCTTCTTCGGGACGCCTTTGGTCGCGCCGTGGACGTCGAGGGCAGCGGCAGGTACGTTCCCACCGACGTTCGAGAGGCCCTTGCTTTTGCGTTTCAGCACGCCTTCTGGGAGCGTATGGGCATTCCCGTGAACCACGAGGCGGCAATGGATGATGTCGTCTCCGTGTATTCCCGGGTGACCGCCTTTGACGCGGATCGTTTTAGGAGGACGTATACGCGCGCTCTTCAGGAGATTAACGAACGGGGTTTCGATGGAGCCGCCAGAAGAATCCCCGAAATCGTTGCTGAGATTCTCGGGCTAAGACCACGAAACGTGTTTAAACGCCGTTAAATGATATTCTTCCGTGCTTGCATATCCGTGGGGTGCAGGGCTGGTCATAGATCTCGGCGTGCGAAAGCTGGCAGTGGACACGCCGAAACCCGTTCCTGGCGCTTTTCACATCGTTACCCACGCCCACGCGGACCACATTGGCGCTGCAAGGAAGGCACTAAGCCTGGTCACCCCTGAAACCCACGAAATGCTCAAGGTTCTTGGCAGCTATCAAACTGAGACGCTTTCCTATGGAGCCACACGAACTGTCGCCGGTGCAGAGATCTCCTTTCTATCCGCGGGCCACATCCCTGGGTCTGCTCAGATTCTTATAGATGCAGAGCGCCGAATTATCGTCACGGGGGATTGGAAGCTTGAGAGCGATGTGCTGCAGCCGGGTGCGGAACTCCCTGAAGATGTTGACATCCTCTTCCTCGAAACGACCTTTGGCGCTCCGCAATATCAGTTCCCGCCCCGCCGCGAGGTCTACCCCGAGCTGCTCCGATGGGTCCGTGCAAACCTCGGAGTAGGTAACCATGTCGTGCTCTTTGGATACGCCGTGGGAAAATCCCAGGAACTAACGGCGCTTCTAAACTCCGCAGGGATCGTGCCTGTCGTCCCGGAGCGTACGCATCGTGTGAATGCCCTCTTTGGGTTAAAGGACGTCCTTATTGGCTCGGAGGGCTGGAGGGAATTTGTTTCCCAGCCGCGTGTGTTCATACTGCCCCCCAACTACGGCGATCTTCTTCCCGCCCTCGAGGTTGAGTTGCGCCGGCGCATCGTGGCAAAATCCTGCTCCGGTTGGGCGAGAAACGGCTTTCGGCTGTCCTCCCACGCAGACTTCTGGCAGACCATTGAGTATGTTGCTAACGTGGAGCCGAAGCTCATTATCACTTATGGTGGGAACGCGCTCCAGATGGCTGCCGTCCTAAAGCGGCAGGGTTTTAACGCACAACCGCTGTCGCTGTTGAGGTCGTCCTGGTTCTAGAAATAGAAAAGGGAAAAGAGAAGGCCTTTACCCGAGGATTGCACGAGCAGCGAGCTTGATGTCGTCTGCCGTGACGGTCTTCCTCTTGGCGTGGCGCGCGTACTGGACAGCAGCCTCGGTAATCTGCTTGGCAAGCTCCTCCAGGATGTTTGCGAGGACCTTGACTGCCTCGTCAGAGACGCGCTCAGCGCCTGCCTTCCTAATAAGCCTGTCCACAGGTGCCAACTGCAGTTCGCCCATTTTGTCCACCTCCGCACTCTACTATGCGTTTTGGACATATAAATACTTTTCGCTTTTTGGGCCCTCCGATTCGTGATTTGAGCTACCCCGTCAATTGTCGAGATGATCGGAATATTTAGCTCTTGCCGTATCAAATCTTATTGATGCCCATATCCGCCACGGGTGAGTATGTTGACCACCCACTCATAAAACCCAAGACTGTCGAAGCCAGGGTCTATCAGCAGCTCATAGCCACTAGCGTCCTCGAAAATGGCAATACCCTCGTTGTTTTGCCAACAGGTCTCGGTAAAACGGTTGTTGCGGCGCTCGTTGCTGCTGAGCGGCTACGGCGTTTCCCGGAATCCAAAGTACTCATTGTAGCTCCCACAAAGCCCCTGGCAGAGCAACACGCTGAGAGCATGCGGCGAATGCTTTCCATCCCGGAAGACGAGGTTGTCGTACTTACAGGTACCATACAGCCCGAGAAACGGGCCGAGCTCTGGAAGCGCGCCCGGGTCGTTGCGGCCACGCCACAGACGGTGGAGAACGATATTCTCTCGGGCAGAATCGACCTGTCGAACGTTTC
Organism: Microcaldota archaeon; assembly: GCA_027011045.1. GTDB lineage: Archaea > Iainarchaeota > Iainarchaeia > JAADDC01 > JAADDC01 > SZUA-1452. Next base: position 5,685 of record JALVAT010000014.1, read on the forward strand.
GCTTCTCGTCGTCGACGAGGCCCACAGGGCCGTGGGTAACTATCCCTACGTTCTTATCGCCAGGAAGTACATGGAACAAGCTAGGAATCCCCTCATTTTGGCGCTTACGGCTTCTCCCGGCGGTTCAGAGGAGAAAATTCAGGAGGTAATGCGAAACCTCTTCATCCACAACGTGGAGATCCGCACCCCCGACGACCCGGATGTTAAGCGCTACGTGAAGGGCCATACGATCCAATGGGTGCGGGTGGAGCTCCCCCCTGAGTTCAAGGAGATCCTTCGGCTATTGGAACACGCCATACGGACTCGTCTTCGGGCTTTAAAGGAAATGGGCATAGTGGACAGCGTTGATGTTAGAAAATACTCGAAAAAAGACCTTTTGGCGCTACAGGAGCAAGTCCAATCGCTCCTTTCCGATCAGCCGGACCGTGAAGAGCTGTACGATGCCCTTCGACTCATCGCAGAGATCATAAAGATCCAGCATGGTCTGGAGCTTGTGGAAACGCAGGGTACCTCTGCCTTTGTAGCGTATGTCGATCGAATGAAGCTCCGCTCAGCCCAGCCCAGCGCGCCGAAGTCCCTGAAGCGAGTCGTCTTGGATCCCAGCGTGTCCGAGGCGTATCGCATTGCTCTGAACCTTTCGCGCCGCGGTGTTGAGCACCCCAAGATCCCCCGTCTTGTGGAGATCCTTCGCGAGTTTTTCCAGAGAAATCCCGAGGCAAGGGCCATTGTATTTGTCCAGTACCGTGACACGGCATCGAGGATCGTCGACGAGCTTCAGAAGCTGGGCATTTCGGCGGTGCGCTTCGTGGGACAGGGTTCTCGAGCGGGGGACAAGGGTCTTTCCCAGCGCGAGCAGCAGCGCATCATACAGGAATTCCGGGAGGACAAGTACAAGGTGCTCGTTGCCACATCCGTTGCAGAGGAGGGGCTCGATATACCCTCCGTGGATCTTGTTGTATTCTACGAGGCAATCCCCTCCGAGATACGTCAGATTCAGCGCAGGGGGCGCACGGGCCGATTTTCAAGGGGCCAGGTCTACGTGCTCGTGTCCAAGGGTACCCGGGACGAGGCGTACCTCTGGGCGGCGCGTTACCGTGAGAAGAAGATGATCGAAACGCTCAAGCGCCTCAGGCGGATCTTCGGCCGTCCCGCCAGTGCTTCCGGTCAAACTACGATTGTTCACTTTGTTCAGGCGGAGAAACCGAAGAATATTGTTGAAATAATCGTGGACCACCGTGAACGCGCTTCCGGTGTAGTTGAGGAGCTGTCAAAATATCCGGATGTCCAGATACTCGTAAAGGAGCTGCCCGTTGCGGACTACATCCTTTCAGATAGGGTAGCTGTGGAGCGGAAGTCAGTGCAGGACTTTGTGAACTCCATAATAGATGGACGTCTCTTCGAACAGGCTGCTGCGCTTGCACAGGCGTTCTCCCGGCCAATTATCGTTGTAGAGGGCAAGGATATATACACGGCCCGTCGTGTTCACCCCAACGCCATTCGGGGGGCGATGGCGACTCTTGCTGTGGACTACGGGATACCCATCGTGTTTACAAAGGATGCTGCTGACACCGCTGCGTTCCTGCGCGTTATTGCCCGCAGGGAGCAGCTCAAGGAGAGCAGAGCCCCAAGAATCCGAGGGGATAAGCGTATACTCTCCCTCCCAGAGATGCAGCTCTTCATAGTCGAATCTCTTCCCTACGTTGGGCCCAAGCTTGCTCGCCAGCTTTTGAAGCACTTTGAGACTGTTGAACGCGTTTTCACCGCCAGCGAGCGGGAGCTATCCCTTGTGGAGGGTATCGGACCGAAGCGCGCCAAGGAAATCCGGAGGGTGCTCACCACGCCCTTCTCAGAGGGCGGCGGGGAGACGGAGGGGCAGGGTGCAGATGGAGAGGATGGTGGACACAGCTCAGATTTTTAAGGGTTAACCAATAATATTTGTTTGTAGCGGAAATAATTTGGAGGTGGTATCATGTTCCTTCGAAGGGAGCACATCGAAATGTTGAGGGCCGTATCCGGGGGGAGCGGCGAGGCTGCCCTTGCAACGAGGGGCATCCGTTCCCGTGAACACGTTCTCGAGCTCCTCGCCGACGGCCTCCTTCAGTTCAAGCAGGGCAAAATCGAGCTGACGGAAGCGGGCAAGATTCTGCTTGACGCCTTTGCAGGGGCCGATCTATCCAAGTATCCCGACGTCATTGCCAACTCCGCGGTGATAGAGGCCCTTGAGCTCCATGAGAAAACGGGTATGATTCCCGAGGAGTGGCAGCGGTTCCTTGAGCGCAGGAATCTCTGGTCAGACGGCCCTACTGACGTTGCAAAGGCTATTCTCCGTGCATATGAGGCTGCGCAGCCAGCACTCATTCTCACCAATGACATTGTTTCCTTCCTATTCTCCGTTCCGCGAGTGGGCCTCTACGATGATCTCGTGGACTTTGTGGACCTCGGCGGGTATTCCAAGGAGACAGTGGCGCTTCTCCAGGCCATGCGCCTCCTCAAGATCTCCCCGCCCACGGACGGTGCGTCCACGTACGTGATAACCCCCGCTGCAAAGATACTGCTTGCAACCATGAGCGCGTTCCCCAAGGTTTACATGCAGCTTTACGTTGGTGCCGAGGAGGCAGGGGCCCTCGAAAAGGGCATTGAGCTGGCATCCCTCGTGTCCTCCGGGCTGCAGTCCGCAGGGGGCAGCATAACTGAGTACGGCCGCCAGATCCTTGCTATCTATCGCGCCCTGCGCGAGCGCCACGCTCCAGTGCCGCCAATATTCCTCGACGAGGCGGAGCACGCTGTCCTCCGCGCCATAAAGGAGATCCTGCGCATAAACAAGGATACTCCAGCCATCGTTCCAGAGTATTCTGAGATCCGCAGGCGCCTTGAGAAGATGGGTACGCCCGTGGAGCACCTTGGTGAAGTGCTTGCTCACCTTGAGTCCAAGGGCTTCGTGGAGCGCCGCGAGGAGAAGGGGAAGATCATTTACCAGCTCACAGAGTACGGTAGCAGGGCTGTGGGCTTTGGGCCGGTGAGCGTCAACGCGATGAAGGCAATTGCGTACGCCCTTGCAGGAGAGCTGCCTCTGCCCGCGTGGGTTCGCGAGGCAAGGGAATTCGGCGTTCTCGCCACGGGGATTACCGATAAGGGTGAGTTCTACGCAGAGGTAGCTAAGCACCGCACGTTCCTGCCTTTCCTCACGGGATACGACGCTGCAGTACTCCTGGCGGTCCCGCGCAAGAAGTACGTTTCCATTGACTTCGTGTATCAGCGTGTCCTTGAGCTCACAGAGGAGCCAGGAATTGAGAACTTCGAAAACGTCCTTGGGTTCTCCGAGTCCAAGGATCTCATTCGCGTGCTGCCCAACGGAGCGGTAACCCTGACGGAGCGCGGCGACGCCGTGAAGTCCGCTGTGGAGAGCGCCAAGACGCGCGAGCTCACCCACGTCCGCGTTGCAGTGACCCCCCTCGCGTTGAGCATCTTGCGCCGCATTGTGGAGCAGTCCGAAGAGGTTACGAAGATCTGGAAGAAGGCGTACGATAAGAAGAAGGACTTCTATGAAGAGCTCGCCAAGTGGCTTGCCAAGAGCGTCAGGGCCCCAGTTGAGGACGTCATAAAGGAGCTCAAGCTGCTGCACAAGCTCGGATTCATAGGGGAGAAGTCCGCCACGGACGCAGGAAAGCAGTTGGTGGCAGCCTACGCCTAAAAACACCCTCCCTCATTTTTTACCGTGAGGGGTGTTAGCGCAGTAGTCCTAGTGAGCATTCTTTTGATCTTTCTTACCGTTAGTGCTGTCGTGATGTTCTACTACGGCTCTTCCCTTGCTCTGATGCGATCACAGCAGACGGCAAACGAGGCCCTGACAGTCCAGCAAGTTTCGGGCTATGTGCGGCTTGTGTCTGCCTGGGGCGAATACAACGCAGGTAGCGGCACATCGACCATCACGATGGTCTTTTCCGTCCCTGACGACTACAACAGCGGTGTTTCATACGTCGTCCAGAGTCTCGACGGTGTTACGCTCCTTGTGGGAACGGTTCCGCCGGGGAGTTGTTCGCACCCTGTGTGTACGGTAACCGTATCCGCGCGCATTCCGAGGGGTACATATTACCTGGAGATCCCTGTACCAGCTCCCTCGCTTCAGCCCCAGAGAGTTTTCCTTTACGTGCGGTAGGAGAGGCGAGATTCGCGAAGGGACAATGCCACAACATTTATAAACCATCGTTGCGCCTTTCTTAACGTAACGCATTTTTGATCAGGAGGTGTACCTGTGGCAATTTGGCACGGAAAGAGCAGGAGGAAGTACACTGGAGGTCTTCGCCGTAGCCTTCGCGCTCGTGGCAAGCGTAAGTACGAGATGGGCAGGCTCACGGTCCTCACTATCCTCGGTGATTCCGAAAAGAGGAAGGTTGTTCGTGTTCGCGGCGGAAACACGAAGGTTCGCCTCAAGAGTGCAGCCTATGCCAACGTGGCTGATCCAAAGACCGGTTCCGTCAAGAAGGTGAAGATCCTTTCCCTCGTGGGGAACAAGGCACACAGGCACTTTATCCGGGCCGGTATCATCACAAAGGGCGCAGTCATCGAGACTGAGCTCGGAAAGGCACGTGTTACCTCCAGACCAAACCAGGATGGCGTTGTAAACGCAGTTTTGATCGAGTAGGGGTGGCGCACATGGATATGATTCCAATTGCCACCCCCCTTCACCGTGTAGATAGATATATCGTTGCCAGGATGCTTTCGGTTGAAAAGGGGGTTCCTCGGATCGGGGCCAGGCTCCTTGACGCAGATGGGCGTCAGGTGGCCATCGTCACGGACGTCTTCGGCCCCGTGACGAAGCCGTACCTTGCCCTTCGGGGCCGATGGGTGGATAAGTACTTCGTGCGCCCGAGGGACCTCCTGAAAAACGTGGGGAGGTAGATACCTTGGGCGAGAAGCTCGTTTGCCCTGAGTGTGGGTCCAAGAGGATCGTCTTCGACCGTGCCCGTGGTGAGTGGGTGTGTCGGGACTGCGGTTACGTTTTCGACGAGCCTGCAGTGGACTCTGGTCCCGAGTGGAGAGCCTTCGACTCTGAGCAGATGGAGGCGAGGGCACGCACCGGCGCACCCATGAAGGAAACGAAGATCGGAAAGGGCCTTACAACGATAATCGATATGCACAACCGCGATACACGTGGCTCTCAGCTCGCGCAGTCTACAAAGGCACAGATGTTCCGCCTTCGCAAATGGCACAAGAGGACCACAGTCTCTTCGTCCATGGAGAGAAACCTCTCGGTCGCGTTGACCGAGATTCGCCGTATCGGCAGCTACCTGAACCTTCCAGAGGGCATAATAGAGGAAGCAGCAGCTCTCTACAGGAAGGCAGTGGAGAAGGGGCTTATTCGCGGCAGACTCATTGAGGCTGTGGTCGCCGCTGTGATCTACGCGGTGTGCCGCATCTACGGCATCCCCAGGACGCTCGACGAGATTGCAGAGGCTTCCGGCCTGTCCAAGAAGGACATCGGCAGGACGTACAGGTTCATAGTGAACGAGCTGGGCATAAAGGTGCCCCTCACGAATCCCGTCTATTACGTGCCCAAGTTTGCCAGCGCCCTCGGCCTGTCTGGAGAGGTGCAGGAGGAGGCCATCCGCATTCTCCAGAAGGCAATTGAGAAGGGGCTCCTGTCCGGTAGGGGGCCCACCGGCGTTGCCGCTGCTGCAGTCTACATTGCAGCCCTGCTCAAGGGCGAGCGCAGGACACAGAAGGAGGTTGCAGAGGTCGCCGGCGTTACAGAGGTTACCATTCGCAACCGCTACCGCGAGCTCAAGAAGGAGCTGAACATCCCGGTGAACGCATAACTCCTTTATTCTTCCATTATTACCTCTTCGAAAACAAGGCCGTTCCCCTTTCTAAGGGGCTTAAAGACAATTACGTGACCCTTTCCGACCTTTTTTATGTATAGCTTACCCTCCAGGCCTGCCGGCTCCAGCTCAACCTCATCGGCAAAGTCCAGGCTCCTTATTGTGGAAAGGCCCGTGCGAACCACGAGATTTGCAATGTCTGGCTCCACACTGCCACGCAGCGGTGAGACAACCTCATTTCCAATTACTGCATAGACGTAAGGGGTGTTCATTGCTGTTTTGAGGCGTTCCAGGTATTCGTATATGTTTTCGCTAGGGCTCGGGTGTGGCACGGGCACGTAAAAATAGGGGAAAGCTGAAATAAATAGGATCTTGTCAGGGCTTTACCGTGATGTGCACCGCCTTTCTTCCCTTTCCCTTGTTCTCCTTCTTTAGGAACACAATCTTCCCAACTTCGCCCGTTCTGGCCACGTGGACGCCGCCATCTGCCTGTATGTCCACTCCGGGGATCTCTACGATTCTCCAGCGCTCTATGCTTGGGGGCATCTTCGCCGCAAGCTTCACGATGCCCGGTATCTTGAGCGCTTCCTCCCGGGGCAGCCAGTAGACTTTAACGGGGAGATCCTTCTTGACAACCTCGTTTGCTCGTTGGAGAACCTCGTCAATCATTTCTGGCGTGAGTTGATCCACAGTGTACTGGATACGCGCCTTTTCGGCGTTTATGTGTCCACCGCTGACCTCTGCTCCGTAGAGCTCATACATAAAGGCGGAGAAGATGTGTACCGCGGTGTGGAGGCGCATCTGCCGGTATCTATTCTCCCAGTCAAGAACACCATGAACCCTTTCGCCCTCTGCGGGCAGATCCCCCTCGATGATGTGAACGATCTCGCCGTCGACCACACGCACCGAGGAAACGGGGTACTCCTCTCCGTTGGCGATCAGAACCCCTCGGTCGCCCTCAAGGCCCGACTTTCGCGGGAAAAATGCAGTCTGGTCCAGGATGACGCCGTTATCGACCCGCCGAACCACCGTTGCGTCAAACTCCTTAAGGTACTGATCCTCTAAATACAGCTCCTTGGTCATTTTTCCACCACCTAAATGCCCAGCAGCTTCAGGAGAACGTAGCCCGCGAAGATACCCACGATCCCCAAGATGCCAGCGAGATCCTGGGGTGCCGGGATGGGGAGCTTGAGCAACCGAAAGACTACGCCCACGACGAAGCCCGTAAAAAACGAGAGTGCAAGCTGTTGGTAACTCATGGAGAAAATGATAGTAGAAGATTAGAAAAATCACACGTTGACCTTGTACTTCTTCTTCTCGGGGTCGAACTCCAGAAGCCCCGTTTTCTTGAGCTGCTCCTTGAAGCTTTCCCAGTCGATGCCCATCTCCTCTGCCTCTTCCTTTAGGTGCTTTGGCCAAACGTAGACGCCCTCTGCGGTGATCTCTCCCTTCTCAGCGATCACGGCGTTGATGAGTGCGCGGGTCTTGTCTACGTTCTTGAGCTCGTTCTGAAGCTCCTGGATGATCTCTTCGAGCCCGCGGAGGATGCCGTAGATTGCCTCATACTCGTCGTGGGCGTTCCTGTCGAAGTGAATATCATACTTGTTCTTGAGCTTGAGCGCGTACTTGAGCAGGGCCCTTTTCGCGCGAACCCCCCTCTCCCCAGGAAGCACAACGGTGACCATTTTTACCACCAATTAGTAGTAAGCCATAGAATGTATTTAAACGGGGCGGTTCACAATTCGAGCTTCGTAATATCGTGGAAAAATCTTAACGCATCATGCCGATTACGTAGCATTTTTTAACCAGCGCCTCCGCGGACATCGTCATGGGAGGGTAACCCAATATAACCCCTGCGCCACAAAGCACTACGATGGGCATTCCCATAGTGCTGGACGGTGGTGCTGACGTCCCCCGTGGCGAAGAGTCCCTCATTCGAGTACCTCTTAACCTTGAAATTGCGGGGGAGCACTACGAGTACCCGGGCATCCCGAAGGAGCGGGTAATCGGCACCATTCTGAAGAATCCCCCAGGATCCGTGAAGACGAGTCAGCCGTCTCCAAAGCAGATTATGTCGGCGATACAGGAGGTTTCCGAAGAATCGGGTTCCAGCGAGGTTCTTTACATCACCCTTTCCTCTGGTGTTTCCGGTACGTACAACGTAGCCCGTGTCGTCGCCAGGATGCTTGAAAAGAAGGGCATCACCCTCCACGTCTTTGATTCCAAGAGCGTGTCCGGTGGCATCTATCTCTTGGCGCGGCAGGCAATGGCGCTTTCAGAGTCCCGGGCGACTGCCCCAGAAATCATTTCAGCCCTGGAGCGACTGAGGGATCGCGTGCGCGTGTACTTCACCGTTCCATCTCTAAACTATCTCGTGGCCGGTGGCAGGATCGACCCCTTCCGCGCGATGGTGGCAAAGGTCTTTGGAATCCTGCCAATCATACACGTGGACGGTGACGGGAGGCTAGCCCTCTTCGCCACCGCGAAACGAAAGAAGGTCTTCTCCGAGCTGGCGGATGTGATTGCGAGGGAATCCGCCGAGGGTGAACCGGTATTCGCAGCGTACACGCCCTGCGCTGAAGGCTACGATGAACTTTTCCTCGAACAGCTTCGTTTCAGGGATATAGAGCCTGTGTGGCACGAACTTCTTTCCCCCATACTCACGGCACACGCGGGGCCCTGCGTTGCAGGTGCTGGCTTCATAGCAGGCGAAGCGGATGGCGATGCGGATGGAAGTGGACGTTGATGCACTCTTTAAGGCTGGGAAGATCCTCGAGGACGCACTGGAGCTCGCCTGGAAGCTCCTCGACCATGGGGAGCGCAGCGGTCTGAAGATTGCCGACGCTGTGGAGGCACACATTCTAGAGCACGCTAAGCCTGCCTTTCCCTGCAACGTTGGCCCCGACCGCCTCGCGGCGCACTTTGCACCCACAGATGATCGCCCCGGCAGCCTCGAGGGTGCACACCTTGTAAAGATCGACGCCGGCGTGCACGTTGATGGCTGGATTGCCGATGCTGCCTTTACGTATCCCTTTGACGAGGAGGGCGAACGTCTGGCCCTTGCCGCGAGGGAAGCCCTCCTTGCCGCCGCAGAGGTGATCCGGCCGGGTGCTTCCGTGGCCGATGTGGGCAAGGCGGTCTCCGAGGTGGCCAAGCGCCACGGTTTGAAACCCATTGTGAATCTGGGGGGTCACGAGATCAAGCAGTATGATCTTCACGCCGGGCTTTTCGTTCCCAACGTTCCCCAGGGAAAGGGCACCCTTGAGGAGGGCATGATTGTAGCCGTTGAGCCCTTCCTCAGCACGGGGCGGGGACGCGTGGAGGATGGCTCCATCGCGACAATATTCTCCCTGATGCGGCCCCGTGCGAGGGGTGCTGCTCGCCAGCTGCTGGATTACATCCGCAGGGAGTACAGAAGCCTTCCCTTCGCCGAGAAGTGGGTTGTTCGTAGGTTTGGTAGCTCAGCGCGGCTACACCTGTATACTCTTGTGAAATCGGGGGCTGTGTATGCCTATCCCGAGCTCTTGGAGGTTCCTGGGAGCCTTGTGGGTCAGTTCGAGACCACCTTCTATGTTGATCGGGACGGGGGACAGCCAGTGGTAGACACATTTAAATTCCTGGCACCATAGTGGTAACATGGGCCGTTTGCGAGTAAGCGAGCGAGAAATCATTCTTGCTGCCTTTGCCGTACTTCTAATGGCTGCCGCTCCCGTTCTCGCGCCGCAGGATCCTGACACGACGGACGCCTTCCTCCTGCCAGCACCTGACGAGCTTGGATCCCTGTTTTCGTACTCCTTGGCGCTTGCGGTGCCCCTTACCCTCGTCCTGATCGCCATTTATCTCGTTAGGGCTACCACGACGGACCGCGTCCGAAGGGTAATATACTACACGGTTGCCATAATCGCACTTCTCATTGCGCTCTGGTATTTCGGGCCGGGGCCCGTGGGCTCCGTCATAATATTTGCGACGGCTGTGGGCGGGTTCGCGCCCATCCTTTCCGAGCACCCTTGTAAGCTCACCACCTGGAAGGTAATATCTGGCGGAAGGGGCTGGGCAACCCTTTTGATATTCATTCTCCTACTGCGTCTGTTCTCCGCAGAGGCGCCCGTGCTTCAGAAAGCCCTGCTAAACGTTATTGCAGAGGCATCCATTAGCAGCATGGGAGAAAACCAGAGTATTCTGGACATAAATCAGCTAATACCCCTCATTGTGACCCCTGAGGAGCGCCAGCGCCTCGTGGAGACCGTTGCCCAGGAAACCCCTAACTGGAACCAGCTTTCTCCGTCAGAACAGCAGGCCATAATCCAACAGTATCTGCAGCAGTACATTGCGGTTAAAAAGGCGATAAGGAGCGCTCTCGAAGCGGGAATAAAGTTGCCGAGCGGTCCTGAGGCGAAACAGCTCATTGAAAAGGAGCTCGAGCAGGTGCCCGCCGTACAGCAGATCCTCAAGTATGCTCCAGCGCTCTGGGCAACGCTTGGCGTGTTCCTTTACTCGCTTGTCCTGTTCTTCTCCGAAATCGCTGCGTGGCTCGTGGCCATGATCCTCTCACTTGTAGGCGTGCGTCCGGCAACAAAGTGGAAGCTGGTACCCGTGGAGAACGCGAACAGCTCTTAAACTTTTCTCTTCCTTTACAAAGGGTTGAGGCCCCGGTAGCTCAGCCTGGTAGAGCGCTCGCTTGGTAAGCGAGAGGTCGCGGGTTCAAATCCCGCCCGGGGCTCTGGTTTTCCTTGTTCTCCTTGTGTTTGGGTTGGGTTTTTCTTAAATCGCTCTATACATCACCTAGATATCGCCTGAGGCCAGTTGCCATTCCCCAGAACTTCCCCTGATTTATAAACCCTTTTTAAACGTCATGGGGGTCTTTTAAACGAACGCACTTTATCGGAATGCACCCGTTCCAAAAACCCTTTATATTCGGCAACGGAGTTATCATCATGATCGGTGAGATCCTTGAGAGCATAGGGTTTGAACAGGTTGTTGATCTTGAGGGCATAGAATTCGCGCGCAGAATCGTGGAGGAGCACCTCGCGGCGGGGTACCGCCTCCGAAACTACTACGAGATAAACAACTGGGGCGTGCCGAGACTCCACGCCGAGCTCGAGGGGTCCAGAGACATACTCGTGGTGGAGGCTTCACCAGAGCTCGGCGTGGTCATATCGAGGATCGCCGGTGCCGCCGAATCCCAATAAAACTTTAACCCCTCTCTTCTTTTCGATGGGCAGGAAAATCATACTCGACGAGTACAAGGGAAGGCCCGTTGAGCAGAGGCCCGTGGAGTTCGTGGAGCGTAAGGGCCTTGGACACCCCGATACCATCGCCGATGGCATCGCAGACGCCGTGAGCCAGGCTCTCTGCGCGGAGTATATTCATCGCTTCGGAACCGTTCTTCACCACAATACGGATCAGGTTGAAGTTGTTGGCGGTAAATCGAGGCCGATGTGGGGCGGCGGTGAACTTATAGCGCCCATCCGCATCCTTATTTCCGGAAGAGCTACCTCTGAAGTAGACGGGGAGGATATTCCAGTCCATCGCATCGCCATCGAAGCCGCTAAGGATTACCTCTGGCAGCACTTTAGACACCTCGACGTGGAGAGCCACGTGGTGGTGAACTCTCTCATCGGCGAGGGTTCCGTTGATCTGAAACACCTCTTTGAGCAGAAGAAGGACGGAATTCACCTTGCCAATGATACATCGCTTGCCGTGGGCTATGCGCCCCTGAGCGAGACCGAGGCGCTTACCCTCGAAGCGGAGCGTGTTCTGAACTCCGAATCGTTTAAGCGCGAGTACCCCGCGGTTGGGGAAGACATAAAGGTGATGTCCGCACGCCACGGGGATGAAATTGAGATCACTGTTGCGGCGGCAATGGTGGACGCCGAGCTTCAGAACGTTCAGGAGTATCTCGAGGCAAAGGGCGCAATATTCGAGACGATCCGAGATCTGGCAGAGAGCATAACGGAGCGCAAGGTGCACGTGCACGTCAACACCGCCGACGATATTGAAACGGGCCACGTTTACCTTACCGTCACGGGGTTGTCTGCGGAGGCGGGTGACGACGGTTCCGTCGGACGCGGCAACCGCGTTAACGGCCTGATAACCCCTTCGAGGCACATCAGCCTGGAGGCAGCAGCCGGAAAGAACCCCGTGAGCCACGTGGGCAAAATATACAACGTTCTTGCCCATCAGATCGCGAAGGACATTCACGAGCACGTTTCCGGCGTCCAGGAAGTCTACGTCTACATCATGAGTAGGATCGGCAAGCCCATCGACGAGCCGGAGCTCGTCCACGTTCAGATCCTTCCCGAGAGCGGCAGTGCCAAGGAGCTCTACGCAGAGGCGGAGGAAATCATCAACAGGCACTTCGATAACATCCAGGATCTCATTGGAAAGCTGATCGCCGGTGAAATCAGGGTGTTCTGATGCTGAGCGTTCGCCCTGCGGCGTATCCGACAAACGTGTGGTACGTCAGCGACGGCCCTGCAGACGTGGAGGACGGGCACCTTGTGATAGCAGATCCCGAGAGCATCGAGGAGCTCGTAGTGTTCCTGAAATCCGTAAAACCCCGGCGCATTGTGGTAATTACCGACAACGATGAGTTCTACGCGGAAATCTTCGGTGCGTTCACGCCCGATAAGGTCATGCGCGCCACTCGCTAGCCCGGGTGGGACGGCTCGGGTGATGGGTGATCCCGGGTTTCACGCCCGGGCTACATTATAAACCTTTTCACGCCGTTAACAACATGGCAGACGTACAGAGGACGTACGGACTTGTGGCACTTGGGTTCCTTGTGGCCCTGCTGACGGGGGTTCTCCTCTGGTTCCCAATAACTGTAAAGGCATATTCTGCAATGGGCGGAGCTGGCGCCTTTCTGCTTGCCGTCGTGGCGTTCATACCAATATTTGTTGTGATGGCGCGCCCCTCCCTGCTCACGTACATGCTCTTCTCGGCCGTGACGGAGGGATACGTTCTTGCCGTGATACCTGTTTACGCCTACGCTCTTGGGCCCATCGCATGGGGGATTGTGGCGGGTGGCGCAGCTGCCTTTGCCCTCATCGGACTGGCGTTTTCGCAGGAGGATCGTAGTGTGGGGGAGGGTGTTGGCCGCGCCGCGTTTTGGATGATCCTGCTATCCCTTGTCGGGTCCATAGCACTCATAATCGGCGGGATCTTTGGCTGGTACTCCTGGCACCTCGACCTCCTCACCACGGGCATTGCATTTGTGGGCTTTCTCCTGTTTGCCGCGTACGACGCTTCAAGGGTCCGCACGTACCCCGATGAATACCGGGCCGCAACGGCCCTGCTCATCGATCTCGTGGGCATTATCGTGGAGCTCCTACGGCTCGTGCTTCTCCTTCAGAGGCGCGACTGAAGGAGTTTTACAAACTCTTCCCTTCTTTCGGCTGGGAAACGCATCCCTGCTGCCACGGGATGCCCCCCGCCCCTCCCGCCGAGCGCGGACGCGACAGAATCGGCTAACTTGCCCATGTGTAGCCCGCGTTCCTCAAAGTTTCTGCACCGGAGCGATCCCCGCATTGTGCCTTCGTGGTCCTTGCCGATTACAGCAACAACCCAGTCCCTGAGCTCGGGGAGCTCCGAGAGCCGCGTTGAAACAACCGAATTGATCTGTCGGTATGGGTGCTCCGTCTCCACAATTAGCAGCCTTTTCTCGCGGTCCATTAGGAGCGCATGGTCCTTGTAATGGTCTACGTACTGGGAGACTGCAGATTCAAAGATGTCAAAGGCCTTGCGAAACTCTTCCCGCTCTAGAACGTCTCGGATACTGCGAATCTCGTTTAACAGAAGATAATCTAGCTCCAAGAGATCCTCTGTCACTGCTATGTATGCGGTGAGCATGTCTCCAGCCCTTTTCACATTCTCATAACCGCAGCGGTCAATGAGAAACTCGCTCCAGGGAGCAATGCACCTGTCGGTGTACACGGAGATCGCTGCCAGCCAGTCGTAGTCCATCGCGCGCTCCCTGAAGGTGAGGTATGCAAGGAAGCCCGCATTCCACAGGGAGGCATCTTTAACCCCTGCGAGGTGTGGGTTCACGTATGCCCGCAGGTACCTGGTAATCTTTTCCTCCCACGGGTGGTGGTCGATTGCGTAGGCATTCTTTCCCTCTTCGCTCGTCCCTCGAACAATGTCCGCCGGATGTCCGTGGAGCGCCAGGTCCGTGAGGAAAAGAGCCCCCGTCTCGGGCACGAAGACCTTTCCGCGGTCCATGGGATACGGGTATGCCTCGTAGCCCATTCTGCGAAGTGCTACGGTGGTTATGATGCCCGATGCAAAGCCGTCCATATCAATATCGTGCTCCACGTGGTAGATCTTGTCGGAAAGTGATGAAACAAGCGTCTTCATCTGGTTCTGGAGTGTTTTTGGTATTTCCATGGGGTAAAGAAGAAGGGGGAGCTCTTTTATGGGTTGCCTCTAAGGACGGAAAGAGGTTAACGAGTACTGCTTTTTATGCCTTCCTTTTCCGTTCATACCCGGTGAGAAAAATGGAGCGGATCCGCGGCTGGGTCTGGAACGTTCGCGACATCGGAAAGCTTAAGTTCATCCTCATACGCAAGTTCCCCGAGAATCGCATCGAGCAGGTCGTCGTGAAGAAGGGTAATGTGCCGGATGATGTCCTCGAAGCTGCCGGAAAGTATAATCCCGAAACGCTCCTTGAAATCGAGGGCGAATGGAAGGAGTCCCCCAAGGCACCCAACGGAAGGGAGTTCGTGGCGAAGAACATAACGATCATAGCAAACTCCCAGCCAACGCCCATAGATCTTACCGAGAAGACCCCTGCCGAGTTTCCCACCCGTCTCGAATACAGGTACCTTGATCTGAGAAAACCGCGCATCGCGGCAATCTTCAAGGCAAAGGACGTCATCATCGACGCTGCCCGTGAGGTCATGCGCAAGAACGGGTTCGTGGAGGCAGCCTTCTATCCCATGATCATCGCCACGGCCACAGAGGGCGGTGCAGAGCTGTTCCCGCTCGTATACTTTGATAAGGAGGCATTCCTCGCCCAGTCTGCCCAGCTCTACAAGCAATCACTTGTTCCCGCCTTCGGCAGGGTTTTTGCCATAGCTCCATCTTTCCGGGCGGAGAAGAGCAGGACAAGGAAGCACCTAACGGAGTTCTGGCAGATCGACGCGGAGGCTGCCTTCGTGACGAAAAGGGATCTGATGGATATTCAGTTCCAGATTTACAGGCGCGCGGCAGAGCGGCTGAACGACGAGGCGGAAGAAGAGCTGAAGCTTTTGGGAATAGAAGAAGTACCCGTGCCTAAGAAGTACGAAACGATCAGCTACGAGGAGGCCATAGAGCTCCTGCAGTCCGACGGTATCGACATAAAGAAAGGGGATGACTTCGGCGCGCCAGAGGAGAGACAGCTGTGCAGCCACTTCGACGTGCCCTTCTTTGTGACGGAGTTCCCCGAGACGGAGTGCGCCTTCTACTACAAGCTCCGTGAGGATGATCCATTCTACGCGGAGAAGATGGACTTCCTCGCACCAGGGCCCAATGGCCTCGAGCTGTCCTCTGGCGGACCAAGGGAGCACGACCCGGAGAAGCTCAAGCAGCGTATGATCGCCAAGGGAATGCGTCCCGAGTCCTTTGGATGGTATCTGGATATGTTCCGCTACGGATTCCCGCCCCACGGTGGCTTTGGAATGGGCGTGGAGCGCCTGACCCTTGCGCTGCTCCAGCTGGACAAGATCACTGAGGCTATGCCATACCCGAGGACGCCGGATATACTTACCCCGTGAGGGGGTTCGACGTTTGCCGGGTAGCTCCCGGTAGCTTTTTATTCTTTAATTCCCTTCTGGAATCGCAATGGGCGCAGAAACGGTTCTTTGGGGGCTTTTAGGATATCTTTCGGGTTCCCTGCCCTGGGGATACATCATTGCACGGCTCCGCGGTGTAAACATACGGGAACACGGTAGCGGGAACATAGGGGCAGCCAACGTAGCTAGAATCCTTGGTGCTCCATACGGCGTGCTTGTCGGCATCCATGACTTCCTGAAGGGTTTCATCCCCACGTACTTCGCCTTTGCACTCTATGGGCCCTTTACCGGCCTTGTCACGGGCGTTCTCGCTGTTGTTGGTGCAATATTCTCCGTTTTCCTCGGCTTTCGCGGTGGAAAGGGATTCTCCTGCGCATTCGGCGCATTTGTGGCAATGACGGTTCTCACCGGCCAGTATGGAGCCCTCGCAGCGCTGCTGACAATCTGGTTCACCATAGTACTCCTTACTCAGATGACGGGCCTTGCAAACATCGTGACCATCGTTGCAGCGGTTCCCGTTACGGCACTGGCGGGCTCTCCCGTGCTCACGGCATACACGCTTGCCGTTGCGATCCTGGTGATGTACTCCCACAGGGATAACATAATCCTCATGCTCCAGGGCGATCTCGAGTCTCAGCGCTTAGATCACAGGGGTAAGCGCCGCATCCGCATGGGGTGATGGCGTGGCCCTTACTGATACATTGCTCGCAGCGCTCATTGGATACGTCCTGGGGTCCATCCCTTGGGCGTACATGCTTGTCCGCGCGTTCAGGGGAATTGACATCCGCACGGTGGGGAGCAAAAACGTTGGTACCCTAAATGCCTATCGCGCTACGGGCTCCAAGGCCCTTGCTTGGGCTGTGCTCTTACTCGACCTTGCCAAGGCCGTCGTAGCGTATCTCATAGCATCCGTGTGCTGCCCTGATTTCCTTTGGGTTCTTCCCATTGCAGTTGTTTTGGGTCATAACTACCCCGTGTGGTTGAAATTCAGGGGCGGGCGGGGTATCGCGGTGTTCCTTGTGCTTGCCTTGCTCTACAACAAGGTGTTCTTCGCCGCGTGGGTGCTCCTTTGGCTCACAGGTTATCTGCTCAGCGGATACATTGCTGTTGGTGCGCTCTCCGCGCTGATCCTTGCTCCGATAATAGCATACGTGCTTGGCACCCCCGTACTACCGATCCTCTTGGCGGAAATCCCCATTTTCCCTCGTTACGTGGAAAAGATCCGTCTCCTTATTAAGGGTGAGCTGCCCAAGCATTACTGGAGGAGTTCGGCATGATGGATGGCCTCCACTACAAAAAGGGCATACTCCTCGCCAGGGACCTATTAGAGCGGGAAATGGAGTTCATTAACGCTATAAACGTGTACCCCGTTGCAGATGCAGACACTGGAAGCAACATGTTCCTCACAATGGACGGGATAGCCGCTACCATACGCGACGTGGACACACGCCACTTCGGCGAGGTGGCAATGGCCGTTGCAGACGCAGCGCTCGAGCACGCCCGCGGAAACTCGGGCACGATCCTTTCGCAGTACTTCTGGGGCATTACAGAGGCGGTTGGCGATAAAGAGACGCTTGACAGGCACGACGTCGTGAACGCGCTCGTTACGGCAAAGGACTGGGCATACCAGGCAGTCTCCAATCCCGTTGAGGGTACGATCCTCACGGTGATGCGCGAAACGGCGGAAGCGGCGCAACGTCTCGCGAAGAGCATAGAGTCCGTGCCTGAACTTCTATACAAGGTGTATCAGGAGGCGCTCCGCGCCCTTGAACGCACGCCCGAGCTCCTAGCCAAGATGGGTAAGCCGAAGATCATTGATTCTGGCGCTTACGGATTTACACTTCTATTGGAGGGCTTCGTGAACGGTTTGGGCGTGGATGTGGCTGGATACCGTGTCCGCGGGATGCGTGCCGAACGGGAGCAGGGAAACGGCGATTCCGGGCTGTTCTGCACCACGTATATGCTCGAGCCAAGGGGTTCCGTGCTCACTGCGGACATAAGGAGGGCTATTGAGAAGTACGGTGACTCCATTGTGGTTGTGGGCGGAGGCAAGCGCGTAAAGGTCCACATTCACACGGAGGATCCCGAGGCGGTTCGGAAGGCCTTGGAACCCTACGGGGAAATCGTTCAGAAGCGTATCGACAGGATTTGGTGATCCCATGGGAAGCTTTAACATCGTCGTTGACTCCAGTGTTGACGCCGGCGACTGGCAGCCCCCCTTCGCGCCAATACACGTTTACGCAGGCGCCGTTCACATGCTGGACAAGAAGGAGTTCACAATCGCCGAACTGAAGCGAGCACTGAACAGGGGTGCTCCACTGCGCACTTCGGCACCTTCCGTGAAGGACTGGATGAACGTGTATGAATCCATGGGCAAAGATAAACCCATCCTCGCGATTACGCTCTCAAAGCATATTAGCGCATCGTATAACAGCGCGGTTGCCGCTGCCAGGATCATGGCAAAGCGGGGCTACGACGTACGGGTTTTCGATTCCCTATCTGGAAGCGCAGCATCGGGTCTCCTCGCGCTGCGGGCGAGGGAGATGAGCGAAAGGGGAGTACCGATCGACGACGCCCTCAAGGAGCTCGAAGCACTACGGGCACGCACGGAGATCTGGCTTGTTTTGGCAGATCCCGAGGCGGCAGCAAGATCCGGCAGATTCCCCATGCTGGCAGGAAAGATCGCACGGTTTCTGCGCGTGAAGCTCGTCTTTGACGTGGAGAACGGCGTGTTTGTGAAGAAGGCTGTATTCATGGGGGACGATAGAGCAATCCTCTATCTCGCTCAGGTTGCAAAGGGAGCAGAGCAAGTGGTCGTTGGCGTTGCGGGTGAGAATCCGGCTGCAGATCGTCTGCGGGCCACCCTCCGCGTTGCGGGGATAGATGCACCCATCTGGCAGGTGGATCCCGCGCTTGCTGTGCATTTGGGCTACGGCGTTTACGGTGTTGCGCTAATAAGGTAGTACCTCAGGAGCGGACCTTTCGGGCACCGGACCCACACTGCCGATCTCATCATCGGTGTTTTAAACGAATTGCGAGGGAATTATAAGGTATGGGCATTACCAGAGAGGAGCTTCTTCACGTTGCCAAGATTGCGAGAATTGAACTGAGCGAACAGGAAATCGAAGAACTTCTTCCACAGTTTAACGAGATCCTTTCTCTTCTGGAGCGCGTCAAAAGCTTGCCACTTTCCGATGAAACAACCATAAAGACCACGGAAAACATGGATGAGTTTCGGGAGGATCGCGTGGCACCCTTTGAGGATCCGGATGCCATCGTGGAACAGTTTCCCCGCAGAGAAGGGCGGCTTGCGAAGGTTCCGCGCAACCTGTGAGGCGATACTATGGTAGAAACGACCTACACGGAGGAACTCATCCACAGGCTCAAGACGGGCGAGATAAGCCCTGAAGAGCACCTCGAAGAAAAGCTAGACACCATACGGTCTAGGGACTCCGAGCTCAATGCATTTATAACGGTAACAGAGGAACTTGCTCGTAAACTCACCCAGAAAGCAGCAGAAGCGATAAAAGAGGGGCATGGTGAGCTCTTTTACGGGCTTATTTGGGGTATTAAGGACAACTTCGCCCTGAAGGGCGTCCGCATGACCTGCGGATCCAAGATGCTCGAACACTACGTACCGCCGTACACTGCCACGCCTGTGGAGCGCATACTGGAGAATAACGGCGTTATCGTGGGCAAGCTCAACATGGACGAGTTCGCCTGTGGATCCTCCGGTGAAACGTCCTACTTTGGGCCAACTCGGAACGCCCGCGATCCCGAGCGCGTTCCAGGCGGTTCGTCCTCCGGGGCTGGTGCGGCTGTGGCAGCGGAGCTCGTGGATCTGGCCCTTGGATCTGATACTGGCGGATCCATTAGGAATCCCGCGAGCTTCAACGGCGTCGTGGGCCTGAAGCCAACGTACTCGCTCGTCTCGCGTTACGGTCTTGCAGACCTCGCCATGAGCCTCGACGTTCCCGGTCCCCTCGCGCAGGACGCCTTCGGCATTGCCCTAGCAATGGAGGCGATTCAGGGCTACGATTCAAGGGATCGCGTAACGGCGCACCGTAGACTGCCATTCCTCGATAGTTTGGACAGCTTCGATCCAGATCGCACGCGTATCGGATTCACGGAAGCACTCTTGGATGGCGTGGAGCCAGCCGTTAGAAAGGCAACCCTGCACGTGCTCAAATTCTTCGAATCCAAGGGTACCGAGATCGTAGAGGTTGAACTGCCCGATATATGGGCTGCATTCCCCACATACTACCTTGTAATGTACCCCGAATTTGCCTCCGCCATGCAGAAGTTCGACGGTCTGAAGTACGGACACAGGGTGGACGGCCAGACGCTGTACGATACCGTTGCTCGCAGCAGGGCGGAGGGCTTCGGCAAGGAGATCAAGCGCCGCATTATCATGGGCACATACATCTCAATGGCGGAGCACGCAGGAAAGTGGTACACCCTTGCCCTAAAGGCAAGGAGCATGATCCAGCGCAGCTTCCAGAGGGCCCTTGAGCGTGCGGACTTCCTCCTATTCCCCACTGTACCCGTTCTACCGTTCAAGCTAGGGGAGCGCATAAATGACCCGGTTCAGATGTACATGGCGGATGCCCTGACAGTTCCCGCAAACCTCACGGGGATGCCCGCGATCTCGTTCCCTGGCGGGTGGAAGGATCACTTGCCCATTGGCGTGCAGCTCCTTGGAAATCACTTCCAGGATCATTTCATCGTATCTGCGGTGCGTTTCTTTGAGAAGGAGGGTAGGCCGTGGTCCGAATAGGGTTCGAGATACACGTTCAGCTGAAGACGGACTCCAAGCTCTTCTGCAGCTGTTCCACGAGGTTCCTGGACGCAGAGCCTAACACCAATGTCTGCCCCGTTTGTACTGCCCAGCCCGGTTCCAAGCCAGAGGGCATCAACGAGGAGGTCCTGCGAAAGGCTGTCCAGGTTGCGCTTGCCCTCAACTGCAAGATCAAGACGGAGCCCCTGCGCTTCCTTAGAAAGCATTACTTCTACCCAGACCTCCCAAATAACTACCAGAGAACATCGGAGCCCTTTGCCGTGGAGGGAGAGCTCAACGGCGTGCGAATACGGGAAATACACATCGAGGAGGACCCCGGGCGTTACGAGCTGCGTGACGGAACCGTGGACTACAACAGAGCGGGTGTTCCACTCATAGAGATCGTTACCGAGCCGGATATGCACAGTGTGGAGGAGGCAAGGGAGTTCCTGAAGCACCTGCGCGCGGTTCTCGACTATCTCGACGTAATACTCTACCCCCAGATCGGGTTCCGCGTTGACGCCAACGTGAGCATTGAAGGTGGCGAGCGCGTTGAGATTAAGAACATCAACACGATACACGGCGTTGTGAAGGCACTAAGGTATGAAATATCACGGCACAAGCGCATGCTGCAGATGGGTAAGGAGATCAAGAGAGAAACGCGGCACTGGGACGAGGTTCGTGGAGTGACAGTCACCCTGAGGGAGAAGGAAACCGCGGAGGACTACAGATACATGGTGGATCCCGATATCCCGCCGTACCACATCGATCCGGCGTTGATAGAGGAGCTTCGAGCCAAGATGCCCGAGCTACCCTTCCAGAAGAAGGAACGTCTAATGGAGCAGTACGGAATCGATGAGAGCACCGCCTGGACCCTTGTCCTGGACAAGGAGCTGGGCAACCTCTTTGAGGCGCTCGCCAAGTCAGTAGGTGCCAAAAACGCAGCCAGCTTCTGTACAAACCTGCGCGGTGAGCTGAACTACCGCGGTATATATCTCTCTGAGGTGCCTCGCCGCGAGCGGCTCGAGAAGTTGGCGAAGCTCTACTTCAGTGGCCAGATAACAAAGCCCGTATACATTGAGTACATGCGCAAGATCCTTGACGATCCCAGCTTCGAACCACAGGCGCAGGAGCAGCTCTCCGACGATGAAATCAGGGAAATCGCCAGGCAGATAATTGAGGGGAACGCTGCTGCCGTTAGCGACTACAAGCGCGGCGAGAAGAAGGCGATAAACTACCTTGTCGGTCAGATCGTTGCCAGAACGAAGGGACGTGCAGATCCGAAACGGGCTATTCAGATCCTTCGGGAGGAGCTTGAGCGGGCGTA
This sequence comes from Microcaldota archaeon, assembly GCA_027011045.1. Classification (GTDB taxonomy): domain Archaea; phylum Iainarchaeota; class Iainarchaeia; order JAADDC01; family JAADDC01; genus SZUA-1452. Next base: position 27,384 of record JALVAT010000014.1, read on the forward strand.
GATCCCTCCGCCTTCTTTTCCCCATCTTCCTTGGCGGATTCCCACTCTTCCCTGGGCGGTATTCTGCCCTCGGCAATGAGCTGTTCAATTATGGTCTCCACCGTACGCCGCGAAGGCACGTAGTCTACCCTTCCAAAGCCCACAAGCAGCTGTATCTTTGTCCGCAACGCCTCCTTTTGGTCAAGACGGTGTGTGGATTTCTCCTCAGTAGTAACAGCGCGTTTTTCGCCTCTTTTGTCGCCCATAGCAAAATTTCGCACCCCAAAGAATATAAATCGCCGAGACGTTTTACCAACATGACTGGGAAGTACGACTATATTGATCTGGGGTATGAGCCAAGGGAAAGCGATGTTGTTGTTACCTTTTACCTCGAGCCACACCCAGAGGAGACCTTTGAGAGTGCAGCTAACAAGGTTGCAGCCGAATCGTCCATAGGCACATGGACTGACGTCAAAACAATGCTCCCAGAGATCTACGAGAAGCTCAGACCACACGTCTTCGAGATGGACAAGGGATCTGGCATCATAAAGATCGCATACCCCGCCTACGGCCTCGAAGCGGGGAACATGCCTGGAATTCTCGCAGGTATCGCGGGTAACATCTTTGGCATGAAGGCAGCCAAGAACCTCCGCCTCCTCTGGATAGACTGGCCCGAAGAGATCGTGCGCGAGTACAAGGGGCCCCTCTACGGTATTGAAGGCGTGCGCAAGTTCTTCGGCGTCTACGACAGGCCGCTTCTCGGCACCATCGTAAAGCCCAAGGTGGGTCTACCCCCTGACAAGTTTGCAGAGGTTGCATACCACGCGTGGCGCGGCGGACTCGACGTTGTGAAGGACGACGAGAACCTGGTCAGCCAGAAGTTCTGCCCCTTTGAGGACCGTCTCTACAAGATGATGGAAAAGAAGGACCTTGCGGAGGAGGAAACGGGCGAGAAGAAGGGCTACATGGTCAACATCACTGCGCCGTGGGACGAGATGATCAGGCGCGCTGAAATGGTCGAAGACGCTGGCAACGAGTACGTGATGCTGGACGTTGTTGTTCTCGGGTTCTCCGCGGTTCAGGCGTTCCGCAACTACGGCTTCGAGTTCATCATCCACGCACACAGGGCGATGCACGGCGCCATCACGAAGAACAAGAAGCACGGAATTAAGATGTCTGTCCTTGCAAGGATATACAGAATGCTCGGCGTGGACCAACTGCACGTGGGAACTGCCGTCGGCAAGATGGCCGAGGACAAGGAGGACGTCCTCGACAACGTACACGCTGTCAGGGATCCGTTCTACCACATCAAGCCCACGTTCCCCGTGGCGTCCGGAGGTCTGCACCCCGGCCTGGTGCCTGACATAGTGGAGATCTTCGGCAAGGACGTTATCATACAGGCTGGTGGCGGTGTGCACGGACACCCCGAGGGCACAGAGGCTGGCGCCCGCGCCATGAGGCAGGCGGCTGAGGCGGTTCTCGAAGGCGTAACGCTCGAGGAGTATGCGAAGGATCACAGGGAGCTTGCCCTTGCCCTTGAGAAGTGGGGTAGGCGCAGAACCCGCTGATCCCTTCTCTTTAACTCTATTTTTGTTCAATTCAAGAGCTTGCAAAGAGATACGGACGTATGATCCCGAGGCACCTGCCCCCCGAGGCAAAGATTGCCCAGATCGCGGAGATTCCGCTCTATCGAATTACGCCCACGCGCGAGATCCAAAGGGTGCCAAAGGGCGGAGACGCCCTTAAGAAGTACCTGCTCGTGCGGGACATTGAGGCGCTTACGCGCCAAGCGCGCTCCCGCGTGTTAGAAAGGGAAAGGAAATTGTGATTACATCCCCAGAAAGCCGACACCGCTCATGGCGGCGTCCTGCTCCTCCTCAATCTTCTTCTTGATTTCTTCCTCGTTTTCAGGGCGCTCAAAGGCACCGGATTCCTCTATAATCTTGAAAACAGCGTCGTTGGCCTTAATGTAAATGTAATCGCCCTTCCCCACACCGAGAGAAGCACCGTCCCTCTGTATATAGCCAGCTCGCTTAATCTCGTCTCGCTCAAGAATCTCGCGGGCCTTTGCCTTGTCCACAATGCGGTAAACGCGAACCTCCATGTACCAACGGGCTGCCAAATGTTTTTATAGGCTCAGTGCTGGAAGGGTGTCCTCACCCATCAGTGGGGCAAGGCCTCATCATCGCCTTTATATCCCTTCGTGGCCAAATTCATATATGGCTTCTCCAGAAAAAATCGTTCCGGATACTTCCGCGATCATAAACGGCGTTGTCTCCCGCATGATTGAATCCGGTGAGTGGGAGGGCTCGGAAGTTCATATTCACAATGCAACCCTAACAGAGCTTGAGATTCAAGCAAATAAGAACAGGGATACGGGCTTCGTGGGTCTTGAGGAGATCCAGCGCCTCCAGGCCTTTGCAAAGGAGGGACGCATTACCCTTCGGTTTGATGGGCGTAGACCAACGCCGGAAGAGATAAAGTACGGGCGTTTCGGGCTTGTGGATGCTCTTATACGTGATCTGGCCCTGGAACTCAAGGCGACCTTCGTGACTTCGGACCACGTACAGGCAGAGGTGGCGCGGGCCTACGGCCTCGACGTCGTCTACGTTCCCCCAACGCGGGTCCACGGCGATCCCGAGTTCACGCAGTACTTTGACGGCCACACGATGTCCGTCCACCTCCGCGCTGGACTGCCCCCTCTGGCGAAGAAGGGAACCCCTGGTAAGTTTAAGCTCGTCCAAATCTCCAAGGAAACGCTGACAGAGGATGACATCCGGCGAATGGCGAAGGAAATTGTGGAGCGCGCATCCAAGGAGCCAGATGCGTACATAGAGCGCGAATACGAGGGTGCCACCGTGGTTCAGTACAAGAACTACCGTATAGTCATTGCGCATCCGCCATTTTCGGACGCGTGGGAGATTACGGCGGTGCGCCCACTCATAAAGGCCACCCTCGACGACTACACAGTATCTGAAAAGTTGCGCAAGCGGCTCGAGGAACGCGCGGAGGGCATACTCATCGCCGGCGCTCCAGGTGCGGGTAAGAGTACCTTTGCGCAGGCACTGGCAGAGTTCTACGCGAGTAAGGGCAAGATCGTCAAGACCATGGAGTCCCCCAGGGATCTGCAGGTGGACGAGCGGATCTCCCAGTATGCGCCCCTGGAGGGAGACATGGAGAACACCGCGGACCTGCTCCTTCTCCTCAGGCCCGACTACACGGTGTACGACGAGGTGCGAAAGACCAGGGACTTCGAGATCTTTGCGGATATGCGCATGGCGGGCGTCGGAATGATTGGAGTGGTCCACGCATCCCGCCCCATAGAGGCGATCCAGCGCTTCGTTCGCCGCCTCGAGCTTGGCATAATTCCCCAGGTCGTCGATACGGTCATCTTCATCGAGGGCGGCGATATTTCAAAGGTCTACAGGCTGGACCTTGTCGTGAAGGTACCCTCCGGAATGAAGGACGAGGATCTTGCCCGTCCAGTGGTGGAAGTGCGCGATTTTGAGACGGGGGAGCTCGAATACGAGATCTACACATACGGCGAGGAAACCTTCGTCGTCCCCGTGCAAGAAGGCGAAGAAAAGCACCCCATCGAGAAGTTCGCGGAGAAGGCAATACTTCAGGAGCTGCGGACGCTGATCGACGTCCCCTTCGAGGCAGAGGTCAAGAACGGCAGGGTAATAATCAGGGCGTATCCAGAGGACATCCCCCACATTATTGGACGCGGCGGCTCAAAGGTCAGCGCGCTCGAGGACCACATAGGAATGCCCTTAGACGTCAAGAGCTTCGACGAGGAGGAACTCTCCAAACCGAGGGTGCTCGTAAAGGAAACGCCCAAGTACTTTCTGATACAGGTCGGCAAGGCGTTTAGAAACAAGTACGTCAAGCTCCTGGCAGACGGCAGCGAGCTAGATGTGGTCAAGGTCAACAGGCGCGGGGTAATAAAGGTCAAGAAAAACACGGCAACGGGAGAGGCGATCCGATTCGCCGTGCGTAGCGGGAAGCGCATAGAGGTGCAGCCAGCGTGATCATCCCAGGGATCAAGAGATGCCCAGGGGTTTACCCTCCTTCGGACGATACGTACCTGCTGGCTGACGCTGTGGAGCAGAGAGTTTCAAAGGGCGATTCATTCCTCGAGGTCGGCTGTGGCAGCGGATACGTTAGCATCGTTGCGGCGCTGCTGGGCGCAAACGTGGACGCCGTGGATATGAACCCCCGCGCCGTGGAATGCACACTCAGGAATGCCGAGCTGAATGGCGTCAGGGTGAACGCGTGGGTATCTGATCTCTTTTCAAACGTGAAAGGGGCGTACGATTGGATTGTAATGAACCCGCCTTACCTCCCTGCCGATGAAAGGGCGCCGGACACCGCCCTGGACGGTGGGTTTAGCGGTGCTGAAATAAGCCTTCGCTTCATAAAGGATGTTGGAGAACATCTCGCAGAGGGGGGCCGATTCCTCCTGCTAATGTCAAGCATAACTGCCGCGGAACCCCTCCGGCTTGCAAGGCGCTTGGGGTACAGGCTCAGAACTGTAGCGCGCAAGCGCTTCTTCATGGAGGAGCTCTTCGTGGTGGAGGGCTGGAAGAATGCCGATTAATGCGTCTCCTGAATTCGAGGCGGCATGGGAGCGATATACGGCTGCAAGAACTACAAAGGAGAAGATAGAGGCGCTTCGAGAAGCGATAAAGTACATGCCAAAACACAAAGGGGCGGAGAACCTGCGTGCATTTCTGTTCAGGCGGCTTGCAGAGCTAAAGAGGGAACTACAGAAGGAGGCTGAGAGGCGAAGCGGCGGTGGAGGGATCCAGCTCGTTCCAAAAATGGGTTTTCAGGCTGTGCTCTTCGGTATGCCAAACTCGGGAAAGACGTACATACTCTCCAAGATCACGAACGCTCCGGTGGAGCCCACCGCCTATCCCCTTGCCACCACAAAGCCCGTGCCCGGAATGATGGACGTAAAGGGAGCGCAGGTCCAGCTGGTCGAAGTTCCATCGTACTTTGAGGGATACGAGGATTCCAAGATGGGAAGGATAGGCCTGGCCACCATGCGCGCCACGGACGCGATTATTCTCGTTGTAGACCTAACGCAGGACCCGGCAGAGCAGCTAACCACCCTTGTAAGGTTCCTGCAGTCTGAGGATATATACCTGAAC
>JALVAT010000015.1 GCA_027011045.1 Microcaldota archaeon
GAGTGGCCAGACGCTCTTCTTCGAGGACGGGAGACGCATTTACGTGCTCTCACATCCCCAAAGGATTATATAGTCTCCCCCCATTTACATAGGTGGCAAGGCAGCTGAGCTTCTGGGCACTTGTGGCGCTTATCGTCGGCACGCAGATAGGTGCGGGCATACTGGGCCTCCCCCACGTGGTTGCGCCCCTTGGTCCCTTCTGGGGGTCCGTTGTACTCTTCCTGGGCGCCGTGCTCATGGCGTCCACCGCTGTGATGCTCGTGGAAGCCCTATACCTGACGAACCCGCGCTACCATTATTTTGACCTTGCCGAACACTACCTCGGAAGACTGGGCTTTCTTCTCGTGCTCTTTGTCGTCTTTTCGTCTTACTTCGCCCTCATAGCATACGTTGTTGGTCTTGGGGATGTCCTTCACGCGATTGCGACACACTATGGCTTTCCCGATCTTGGAGCAGCAGGGTGGGCTGTTCTCTCGTGGGCTCTTTTATCCCTCGTCGTGTTTGCGGGTTTGCGCGTTTCCGGCGCTGCAGAGGGCAGCCTAACGCTCTTTATCGTTCTGATCATTCTCACGATCGTGCTATGGGCACTTCCCCACATTTCCTTCCCGTCCGTGCAGCGCCTGGACTTTCGGGCGTTCACCGTTGCCTTTAACGTGGGCGTTTTTGCATACTTTGCCCACGTAATCGTCCCCGAGATCATTCAATCCTCCAGGAAGCTCGAGAAGACTGTGGGTGCTATAATTACCGCATTTGGGCTTAGTTTTGTCCTTTACACGGGGTTTGCGCTTGCGGTGGCGGGTGTTCTGTACGGAAACGTTCCAGAAATTGGTACCCTCGGCCTCGTAAACGTGGTGGATCCCGGTCTTGCCATCCTTGCCCTCGTCCTACCGCTCCTAACCATTGTTACCTCGTATATTGGGGTTGGGATTGCCCTTGTGGACATGCTTAATGAGATCATTCGTAACAGGGCTGTTTCCTGGTTTTTAGCAGTGGTCCCACCCCTCGTAGTTGCCCTCAGCGGATCCGCGGGCTTCATATCGTCGCTTTCCATTGGGGCCATTGGGATAATCCTCGCAGGGGGCATACTTCCCGCGGTATTGTTTATCATGGCGAGAAATGAAAGAAGAAGGCACGTGCTGCCCGTTCCCACGTGGTACGCGTGGCTCTCTGCCGCGATATTCTCGCTGATCCTCGTTTACTCGCTCTTCGCCGCCCTGTGACCCCCCATCTTTACGATGCGGAAGCGCGGTGGTTCCAACCACTGCGAGTGGCAGCGGGGGCACTTGGACGCCTCGTGGACGGACGGCTTGAATACGAAGCCACACTTCTTGCAGCGCTGCGGGATTATCACGAGACGCATGCCCTTTCTCTGTATGGAGAACCTGATGTGCTCCAGATCTCTTCTCACGGTCTTCGCGTCTATCTTCAGGATGCGCGCGATATCCTCCGGGGAGAGCGGCACATCCGTTTCGATGAGAAGCTCAATGATCCGTTGACGCCTGCTCATGCCCATGTAATAACCACGGCTCCCCCGCTTATATACCTTGGGGTCCATTTATGGCTATGGCACTGCCGGAGGTTGTTCTACGTACCGCGGAGGACATCAAGGCGCTTCGAGTTCAGGGTGCCCGGAACGTGGCGAAGGCTGCCCTCGACGCGATTATCAAACTCCTCGAAACGCATCCTTCTGACATCAAGGATTCTGTGGTTTCTGCTGTTAAGGTTCTTGCAGCAACCCGGCCAACGGAACCCGCACTTCGCGATGCGATGACCTTTGTCCTTAGGAAGCTTGCGGAAACCGAAGATCCCGGTGAACTCATTGCAGCGATTCGCAATTACGAGCAGGAGATGGTGGATGCCGAGCGCCGTATTGCCGAGATCGGGTCCAGGAAGATCCCCGATGGGGGGACGGTGATCACCCACTGCCATTCCTCCACAGCCATCAACGTGCTCGTCGAGGCGCACCGTCAGGGCAAGGACTTCAAGGTGATCGTCACGGAGACGCGCCCACGGTATCAGGGCAAGCTCACGGCGAGGGATCTCCTCTCTGCGGGCATCCCCGTCGTCTACGTCGTGGACTCCGCGGCGTACTTCTTCATGCACGATGCCGATGTTTACCTGACGGGGGCGGACGCGATCACATCCGACGGCTACGTGGCGAACAAGATAGGGACCGCGCTCATGGCTGTTGCCGCTCGCCGCTTCGACGTCCCGTACTACGTTGCAGCCACCACACTAAAGTATGATCCTGTTACCGCAGCAGGCTACTGGGAGCCGATAGAAGAACGTGATCCCCGCGAGGTAATCGATCCTTCAGAGCTTCCAGGGGCTGAGATCCGTAATCCAGCCTTTGACCTTACCCCACCAGACCTCGTGACGGGGATAATATCGGAGATTGGCATATACGGGCCGCAGGTGTTCCCCCTGATGGTTATGCAGCACAGGCACATAGACCCGTCCCTGGAGGAGGAGATTGCGCTCTTCCGGCTCGCCAGCGGGGGCTCACAGGATTCTTAAAAACCTTTTGTCCCCCTACATCTTAGTTCTTATTAACCCGCCTCTGCCCTCGGGGCATGCGGGTATGGGAGTGTGGATGAAATGCCAAGGAGAACGAGACCAAGAAGGGGTTCGCTTCAGTTTTACCCGCGCAAGCGGGCTAAGCGCCAGGTTCCTCGCTTCAGGAGCTGGCCAGCAGTTTCGGATCCTATTCCCCTGGGATTCTTCGGATACAAGGCCGGTATGACCCACGCGCTCCTCGTGGACTCCCGCCCGAGGACGCCCACGTCCGGTCAGGAGGTATTCAAGCCCATAACGGTCATCGAGACGCCACCACTTTACGTCTTCGGTGTCCGTGCCTACGCCCAGGACCCGAACTACGGTATGGTTACCCTTACGGAGGTCTGGGCAGATAAGCTTCCCAAGTACCTGAACCGCAGGATTACCGTGCCGAAGTCTCCAAACCACGATATTGGCAAGATCGAGTCTGCTCTTGACGACATCGTAGCAATTCGTCTCCTCGTTGCCACTCAGCCGCATCTCATCCCCGGTCTTGGCAAGAAGGTGCCGGACGTTGGTGAGATTGCCATCGGCGGTGACGTGAAGGCACAGTTTGACTTTGCCACCAACGCCCTTGGCGATGAGATCCGCGTCAAGGACATC
>JALVAT010000016.1 GCA_027011045.1 Microcaldota archaeon
GCCTGTGAGGTCCGTACTCGGGGATCGTACGGATGTTGTTCGAAAGAAACTTCTCCTCGAGCAGGTGCTATCCCTGCCATCGAAGCACGTGGGACTTGCCCTCATGCACATCCACGACGGTGTATCTCTGGATGAGCTTTCCCGGCGTTTTGGGGTGGCTCCGGAGGAGCTTGGGCGGGCAGTCGATGCCGTCCGCGCAGCCCTGAGCGAGAACGAGCGTGTCCGCAGGTTCATCGACTTCCTGGGTGGTCAGGATGGCTGAGGAGGTTTACGTTGCCAGAAGGCTCTCCAAGAATCTTGCTGTGCGCCTGCTACAGGAGCACCCGGACCTGAAGCGCATTTACGTACCGGAGAGCATTTTGAAGGCGACATCTCCCCGCGTTCTAGAGGCTCTCCGCTCCGTGGGGGTAGAGGTCCTCTCCACTGGCAGAAAGAGGGGGCGCCCACCCAAGTACTCCGAAGAGATTATTAACAAGGTGTGCACAAGATATATCCATGGCGAGAAGGCTTCCGAGATTTCTAGGGATCTGGGCATTCCTCTTCGCAGTGTTTACTACATCCTCTCTAGCCGCGGTCTCACCGGACGGTAATTACCCCGTCTGTATGCCTACCGTTCCCGGGGCGTACGCCGTCTTTCTGCAGCCGTCAGACATCCGAATTCCCTCCGCTCTCCTCTCGCGGCAGGTGGGCGATTATATATGTGCTTACGTGGACAAGCGCTACGCGGGCAGAGCCACAGTGCGCATAGTCTATCCCGGCGCCACGGAGACCGTGGACGAAGAGGCGTATGTTGAGCTCGGTGATGCCAACGGCGTTTCATATTCAGTCCTCTACTACTTGGATTCCAATGCTCTGAACGTTGTATCCACCGTCGCGGGCCATAACTACGTGTCCCTCGAGTTCAACGTGCCCAAATCCCTTGCCCGGAGCTACACGCACATACGCGGCCCTGTGGTGTTTACCAATCCCGACCCCGTTCTGCGTGTGTTCCTCGTGCCGGAGGACGGGAAGCCCGCTGCGGTTCGCTTCGAGGTGCTCGGTATTTCTCAGCTTCCGCCCGAGAAGTCTCTTCCACAGCCAAAGGTGGAGTTTGCCGCCTGTGACGTGCGCGTTGCCAATGAAAAGGCCCACGTAGTAAAAATCGGAGATCGGGCCGTGGTTACGGGGAGCTTTCAGATTTTCGTTAATGGGGTTCCCGCCATCGTTCCCAACATCCACGTAATCGCCAGCGGAAAGGTCTTCACGCCCCAGATCTCCGCGGATGATAGAACCTACAGCTTCATGATCCCGTATACCACGGGGCTTGCCACGGTCACCGTCACCGGCAGGATCCCGGGTTGCTCCCAGCTCTCCCACGAGATACCTATCACGGAGAGCTCCAGCTACCCCAGCTGGATACTCTTCGCCGTCGTTTTAGCTGCTGTCATTGTCGCCTACGCGCTCCACAAGAAGAGGGAAGAAGCTGAGGGCTAACGTGGTTTTGCTGGGACACTCTTTACGGATTCCTTTCTCTTCTTTAGCACCTCGTGGGGGTCAACACCCATCTCCCTGAGCTTCGCCTTTATCTCCTCCGCCTCTGCAATGTACTTCTGGAGCAGCTGCTTGTAGATATCCTCCGTTATTGCCCTGGTCATGAACTTACGCCGCAGATCCTCCATACCGTACTCAATCCCGTCAAGGCGCTTGACGAGCCGCTTGATTTCCTTCTTTTTCTTCCACCTGAGTGCGAAGGGTGTTGCCGCCGCGAGCACCGCAAGGATGGCTCCAAGTATGTACGGGGTGTAGTTGGGCGGTATGCTCAGGGGCGGGGAGATTACCTGGACGTAGGGCCCAGGGACCGTGAACTCCCTGTACGTTGGTCCGTTGGGGCTCTGCCAGTTTATTCTAACTATAAACGGCCCCAGACTGCACTGCATCGGCCGTTCTGGATCGTATTCAAAGAGGAGCTTTTCGGTGCCCGTCTGGTCGAACCCCGTGTTTGTTTTCAGGGTGGGGGTGAGCCTGCAGATCCCCGGTTCGTTGTACACGTAGTCGGCGCTAACACTCATGGTTTCCCTCGCATCTGGTGGTATTTCAATGGTTATCTCGTCGTAGAAGGGCTTACCAACGAGTTTCGTCTCTGGATAGACACGGCGATACACGTAGAAGCTCGGGAAGTCCACACGTCCGTCCTCCAGCCAGTCGAGGATGTTTGCCATGAGCAGCTGATTTGAACAGAGGAGGCAGCCGGTTATGTAGACGTACCCCTTGCCCACCTGTCCGAAGAACGCGACGGGCTCTCCATTTGGCGTTACGAAGGTGCTCGACAGCGCTGTGCCGCTCTGCGTGAACGTGGGCCCCACGTAGATCATCTTTACGTACCGGGAGTTAAAGGGCGTCCCCCTGCGTACGATGGGTCGGTCAATGGGGTATCCCTTCACCGTGATGTACGGGAGGTTCATCTCCTGTATTATAGTGCCCGTATACGGTTGCTCTGCACGGAGGATCCCCAGCTTGAAGGCGAGGTTGTCCGCGGTGCCCGGGCAGTGCAGATCGAGGACGAGTCGTCCCCCACTCTCCACGTACTCGTACAGCTTATCCACATCTCCCTTGTCCAGCTGGGTACACCCGAGTATTATGATGCCGCTCGCACTCGTATCAATGGTTTCCCCCAGCTGGACGTCCGGAAATCCCCATTGATTCCACGTCTGCACAATCTGCTCTGCCGGCGCAACCGATATGTATGTGCTTCCGCCGCTTCCCGTTTCATATCCGGAGAATCCCTTGTCGTAGACCAGCACGTATGCCCGCGCCGTGGAAACCACTCCCATGAGCGCGGCGAAGAGAAGTATCGCAGTTGCCAACCTTGCGCCGGCGGGCATGTAATTCAAACGCCGCCCCCCTTTTTATGGGCTTCGCTTAATAGGGATTAGGTAGCAGGACTCCAGTGACGCGTGGTGATAATCATGGCATCTCTCAGACCAGCAAGGTGCTACAGGCGATGGAAGCGCGCTTATACTCGCTGGGCAGTTCGTCGCCCTGAGCGCAACTACATTGGTGGTATCCCCGGTCTTAGAATTCGTCGTTTCCGAACCGGCGAGCCCAAGGATGAGTATATTTACCGCTACTACCTTGTCTGCGATTCTCGGCTGAACATTCGTGAGAACGCGCTCGAGGCTGCCCGTGTGGCTATTAACCGAGTCCTTGAGCGCAAGATCGGAAGGGGGAACTACTTCTTCCGCCTCATGGTGTACCCGCACCACGTTCTCCGCGAGAACAAGCAGCTCACCGGTGCAGGTGCAGACCGTCTCCAGAAGGGTATGAGCAAGGCCTTCGGCAAGCCCGTGGGGCGTGCCTACCGCGCGGCTCCCGGCGACCGCATCTTTGAGGTGTGGACCGCCAAGCCCGTGGACGATATCGTCAAGGAGGCCTTCCGCCGCGGTATCATGAAGCTCCCCGGCGACTACCACATGGAGACGGAGATCCGTGTGAAGGGTGGTGCCGCCGAGGGCGCCGCCGCTACCGCTTAAATACTTTTTCCACTCTCTTCATCTTGCATTTCCCTATCCCTGGGCCCGTGTTAGGGGCTGTGTATCTATCGGTGCGCCCGGCGTGGGGGTCGTTGGTTTGGTCTCCGCGGTTGTGGGTGCGGGCTGTATGCCCGCAGGCGCGCTCGCGCCACGCTCTGACTTCGTCAGGCGCGCTCGGAGGGACTCCGAGTCGCCAGAGAAGCTGGTGGGCCCGTGGTCTAGCCCGGCTATGACGTCCCCTTGACAGGGGGAAGGTCCCCGGTTCAAATCCGGGCGGGCCCACTACAAACTGCTTCTACCTTTCGCTGATTACCCACAAATCGATTTGGACCAACCCACGTGCCAACGTCATCGGACTTGCTAAGGTGTTAATATGAAAAATTAGTTGAGCTGGCGCTGTGCGCCCCCAATGCAGATGCCCGCCATTCCCGCGCTCTCGTCCCAGATTACTTCTATGGGGGCCCCGGCTTTCTTTAGCTGCAGGATAATTGTGCTCACATTTGATCTTCCGCTGTCGAACCAGAATATGACCTTCTTACCGCGCTTCTCCCTTGCAACCGGTTTATCATCTACGCGAAGCCCGTACTCCCTCCGTACGTCCCCCCAGGACTTCATGTGTGTATAACGGCACCCTCCTTTTTCAGGGAGACGTTCGAAGCCCTAATTGTCACTCTGGGTGGTGATTCCGTTATCGAACGTAGACTCTTATAACCTTTGTTGCCATTCCATATGCCGGCTGAAAGAGCCGCGGGGTGGAGGGCTGGTCTGTAAGCCAGATTCCATGAACCCCCGCACGGACAGCCGGCCACAACCCCTCAACAGCTATCCGTGCTTATTTTGCCCTTGATAGAATGTAAGCAATGACGAGAAGCAGAATCCCCAAGCCTATGGGCCCTATGGCGTATGCCAGCTGCATAGCCCATGTTATGGGCCACGTAACCCCCTGGATGACGGAGACCTTGTTCACGCCGCCGGGTACGTACGTGGGTGCTGCGGAGAGCATTGCGAGCGCTCCGATTATCAGGGCTATGCCCGTGAAGAACTCGTCGTAATCGCGCTTGGCCCAGCCCACTGCAAGGAATACGATCCCCATGAACATCGCGAGCTGGAGGAAGGGGATGTAGAGGTCCGTCATGTTTAGGTCTATGAAAAGTAGCCCGGCAACGATGACGAAGAGCACGATGAGGAGCTCGTAGCTCATCCCGAAGCCCATGCTTATCTATTTAATACCTTGCCCTAACTCTCTTTTAAGGGATTGCCATGGTGAAGAAGAGCAAGGGACCTCTCAGGAAATCCAGGCACAAGCTGAGGGGTTGGAGGAGGATACCCCGCCCCACTGTGGCTAGAATGCTTCAGATCTTCAACGTGGGCGATCGTGTCGTCATCCGCGTCCACCCCAGCGTCCAGAGGGGCAGGCCTCGCCTGCGCTTCGTCGGTCGCGTGGGTGAGATCGTGGGCAAGCAGGGTAGCGCCTACATCGTGCGCATCCGCGATGGGAAGTCCTACAAGGACGTGCTCGCTCTGCCCATCCACCTGAAGAAGGTGGTCGCGTGATTGGCAAGGAAATCCTTTCCCAAACCCCCATTACCGTTTCCGAGGCTGGAGAGATCGTAGCAGCTATTGAGGGCGAGCGAACCTACGAGCAGAACGCCGTGTTTGAGTATGCAAAGCGCGTAGCGCCAGTAGATGCGGAAAAGGCGCGCGCTGCTGTTGAGAAGCTCGTTGAGATCGGCATTAATAGGGAGCTTGCCGTTAAGATCGTGAACATTTGGCCCAAGGACAAGATCGATCTCTACACCGTGCTTGCCAAGGAAGAAGGGGTATCAGAGGATCTTTATGATCGCATACTCGAGGTGCTCGGGGAGTAGGGGCGACCATGAAGGAGGACTACGCTCTCGTCCTGGACTACCTGCCACTGGGGCGTCCAGACGACCCAAAGGGGACGCCCATAGCTCAGGTAGTGGGTACTGCACACTACACGCTTCTTGAGGTTCTCCCGAAACCCGGTGCGGATCTGCAAATTTTTGAGAAGACCTTCATTGGCAAGGGCGAGCGCCCTAAGATTCGGAAGATCCTCAAGCGAATTAGCTACGACGAGCTGACCTCCTTCGCCCGGAGCAACCTTGAGGAGGCGATTTCCAGGATTGTTCAGGAGCGGGAGCAGGAGTACGTCCAGTTCTTTAACAGGGCGCGACCGATTACTATCCGCCTACACTCCCTGGAGCTCCTTCCGGGCATTGGTAAGAAGCTCCTCTTCAAGATCCTTGAGGAGCGGGAGAAAAAGCCCTTTGAGAGCTTTGAGGACATCAAGAATCGTGTTCCTGCCCTCGGCGATCCGAAGAAGGTTATCGTCCAGCGTATTCTAAAGGAGCTGAGCGAGCCCTGCAAGTACTACCTCTTTGCCCGCCCGCCCGGGCGGTGATCACGTGATCGACGTTCAGGGACTCCTCATTAAGCATCGGATCCCCCCCACGCTTCTTTCTAAGGAAGTTCTGGCGGACGAAGAATTTCTTGAGGAGTTTGCGGAAAAGGGAGAGGTTCTTTTTCCCTTCGCCTTTCCGGGCCTAATTTTCCGGTACACGAAGGGCATTGCCGTGGATCAAGAGCCCTTGGCCTCCGCTCTGCGTTCCGAGTATCCCAATATCCGGGTTATTTCCAAGGATCCGCTGTCCTTTCCCCCTTTCCGGAGGGTGTACGTAGAGGCACCCCCCGTTCATGCGCGGGATGTGGTGATCCGCGCCGCACTCCTTGACGTCGAGGAAATCTACGGCGTGGGGAGGGAGTCCTTTGTGGCCACACTTGTTTCTGAGCCCGGTTTGCACGGGTATACGTACGTCTCCGCCTTTATTCAGACCCTGTATGACGTGGAGGATGCGTACAGACTGCCCTCCGATGCGTTTTATCCTGTACCCTCTGGCCCCATGGGTGGCTTCGTACTCGTAAGGAAGCGGCGGATATCAAACCCCGACCAGTATCTTCAGTTCTTGAAACGGCTGTTTACCGCCAAGCGAAAGAAGCTGAAGAACCTTGGTGTCGAGGGGGGTCGCAGACCCTGGGAGATGGCCCCTGAGGAGTTGCTGGAGGTTTTTGAAACTACTATGGGGTAGTTGCACATCGTCTTCTATATTTATATGGTGCAATTCTCAGTTTTTCAGGTGGAGGCGGCGGAGCAGCGGGCCAAGTCCCGAAAGAAGGACGATATGGACATCAAGCTGGAGGACTTCTACAGCGATCTCGAATCTGAGGATAAGGATGTGGAGAAGCTCGCCAGCGGCAAGGAGGACGTAGAGCAGCTTATTGTAGAGACGAAGGTCCTTGTGGAGAAGGTAGACACCCTTATGGACATTCTGCTCCGCGCAGCACACTCTCCTGATGAAACGGAGGAGCTCCTTCATAAGATCTACGATGCTGTCGACGAGCTTACCCACAACCTCGAGTCTCTGGAAGATCTAAAGGATCGGGCGGATATCCTTCCCGAGCTCAAGGAATCCATTCATGAGCTTTCCAACCGTGTGGATAACATCGTTCAGCGCCTGAAGGATCTGCCGAAGGAACTGCCTCAGCTCCAAGACATTGCGTCAACCGTTTCGGAGATCCCTGAGCGCTTGGACGTCCTCGAGGGCAAGCTTTCTCCTCTTCCATCCATATCTGAGCGCATGAAAACCCTTTCGGAGAATATTCGAGCCGTTTCAGAGAATACTGAGCACGCTCTGAAGGGTATACGCGCCGTTTACCGCAAGGTCAAGGTCCTCCCCGAACTCAAGGAAGAGCAGGAGCGCCTCGCCGAGCGCTTGCGGCGCCTTGAGATGGCCCTTGAGGATCTGCCGGGCAGCGTGGCGGAGACAGTGTCCGCCGCGGAGGAAGAGCACTTCTATTCGCTTATACAGCAGGTGGACGAGCTCTCAAAAGACCTCAAGGAGCTATCCGATTGGATTAACGGTGCAAGGGCCGCTGTTGTGGCAGAGGTGCAGGACGCTCGCTCCGCACAGCTCGAGGCCATTCACGGGCTTCTTGTGAAGCAGCAGGAGCTGGAGGAGCGCCTGTCTGAGCTTAAGTCCGCCTTGGAAAGTATTCCCGAGATGCGGAGGGATCTGTCCGCGCTTCCTGATCGCGTGGAAACCATAATCCGTAATAACCTGGAACCCGTTGGCGCCGTGGACGATCGGCTGAGCAGGATCGAGGAACACCTGCGCGCGCTTGACCGGGAGCTCTCCGATGTGATTGCACTCCAAAAGTCGGAGTCCGAGGAGCTAAAGGCTTTGGAGGCTGAACTTTCTGCCCTCCAGTCCGCCACTGACGCGCTCCACAAGGCGTTTTCATCCAGCATTGACGAGCGCAAGGAGGCAGTCTCCACGATTACGGAGAGGCTCTCTGAGATCGTCTCCAGGATAAACGAACTCTCCCAGCGGCTTCCCGCGGATCAGCAGGATCGTCTCCAGAAGCTCCAGGAGAGCATTGTGGACATTCTCTCCACCATACAGCTTTCTGTGGACAAGCTAACAGAGGCGGAGCAGTCGGAGCGCGAACTCCTTGAGCGCCACATATCCCTTCTATTCGAGCGCTTGTCCGCCATCGAAGAGCGGCTTAACGATCCTGTACTTCCGCCCGAAGAGCTTTCCGCAATAAAGGACGAATTAGCTGAGCTTTCCCGCGCGGTTACCGCTGTTTCCGACGTGGTGGGGAAGAATCATGGTTTACTCTCTGCGCACTCTGGCAAGGTGATGGAGCTCCTGACGCGGGTAGATCAGCTTTCCCAGATGCTCTCGGAGATTGAAGCTAAACTATCCGAACCGCGCGATGCCGAGATCCTCCAGTCTGTTTCCGAGATGTCCAAGAAGCTTGCAGATTTGGAGGATATGCTTACTTCGGCCCGGCGCGAGCTGCGGGAGCTCAGGGACCATGACCACGTGAAGTCCCTCGACAGCATTAACCAGTCCCTCTCAATCATTCACTCTGAGCTTACGGGGATTGTGGAGCTCCTCCGAAAATACGATACGTCGGGTCGCCTCAAGAAGATAGAGGAGCAATTGTCACGCTTGGAATCCGAGGTCAAGTTTGGTCGCGCCGACGTTTCCGCCGTTTCCAAGGAGCTCTCCCGTGCCGAGGAGGAACTGTCCAAGATTACCACTGTTCTTTCCGAAGCGGACGTCAAGGGCATCAAGGCGGCTCTGCGAGATGTCCACGCGGTGCTCTTGGAGATTCGCGATTCTTTGAAGGACGCACACGCGGTTATTGACGAGAAGGAGCTGCGGGAACTTGTATCTGCCCTTGCAGAGCTAAAGGCACACATTTACGAAATCAGGGATTCGGGGGTTTCCGAAGCGGTTAAGCGCCTGCGCGAGGAGCTGGAGAAGCTGCATGAGCAGGTATCCAAGGATGTTGAGGCAATTTCATCCGGAAGAGTGTATCACCGTTCCATTTCGGAGGCTCACGATCCTGTAAAAGCTACAATCAAGAAGGTGCAGCCCGTTGCCCGCGCGGTGGGCAATGTTGGCCGCCAGAAGCGCGCTAGCGCCGTTAAGATAGCTACCACTGCCGAGCGCATAGCGGAAGCTACGGGGTCTGCACAGGCTCATACAGTTGCTGCCCTTTCCAAGCACGTAGCCCGCACTGCAAAGGATTTGGAGGACGTGGATGCTCTCGTTCGCCGTGTTGCAAAGCTTGCGGAGTCCGTTGATCAGGAAATAAAGAAGAAGTCAGAGCTCCCCTCAAAATCCAACGCAAGGGCCCTTGTGACGCGTGTGGATCCTGTCGAGCTAGCCCTGCCCAAGGTAGCTAAGTATTTACGCACCATTCCTCCTCAGACGGTAACCACTACGGAAAAGATCGCCAAGGATCTTGGTATTTCGGAGGACGTGGTGAAGTCCGCGGTTGAGAAGATCGCCGCGGCGGGCGAGATCCCCATCAAGATATCGAAGCTGGGATTGCCATTTTTATCCTCTGCCCACTGGAAGATCATACGGGCTTGAGCGATGATGAGTGAACGGGCAGGCTGACCCGTGATGATAAGGAGGTGAGCTGAGCACAAGCTTTTTATATTCCCGCTTCCTTTTGACGGAGAGGTGAGTAGAATGAAGGGTGTATCGCCAGTAGTCGCCACGGTGCTCATGGTGGCGGTGGCCATCGCCGCGGCCGTCGTTGCCTACTCCTGGTTTATGTCCCTCCAGTCCCAGGTTCAGGCCCAGTCTTCCCAGGGTGCTAGCGCCCTTGGGAAGGGTCAGATCCAGCTGGAGGCCGTTGAGTGTAACGCCGGAACCTTGAAGATTACGATTCGCAACCTGTCCAGCGAGGAGATCAAGGGGCCCTTTACGGTGACCGTGAAGGATGCCGTCAATGGCGTGACCGTCGGTTCCAAGTCTGTCGATTTTGTGATTGCTGCCAACGACGTGAACACCCTCTCTGTCTCTGATGTGGGTGTGAACGCCGACTGTACAATAAGCGACCCCAATAACCCCAACCGTGTGATCGTGGAGGTTGTTTCCCCCACTGGCTTCACAGCTAGCACGGCAGCACGCATCTCGTAAGCCCCTTAACAACCTCCCTCTATTTTTTCTCGATGTCCATCGTGCCCCGAACTGACGTTGTTGTTATTGGTGCGGGTCCATCTGGCTTGCATCTGTCCCATCGGCTTTCCTCGGCGGGCACATCGGTGACTGTGTTTGAGATGCGCCGCCGTGTCGGTTGGCAAACGTGCAGTGGGCTTCTCAGTGCGGAAACAGTTTGGCGTTATCATTTGAAGGATGTTACCAAGTGGAGGATCGACGGTGCCGATATCCGCGTTGGATCTACCAGTTTTACCGTTCGACGGCGCGGTGTTGCTTATGTATTTGATCGTTCAGATCTTGATGGCCTTATTTTAGAACGTGCAGTCTCCGCAGGTGCGCGGGTTCTTTTCAGCCGTAGGATTAGCGTGGCTGAG
>JALVAT010000017.1 GCA_027011045.1 Microcaldota archaeon
TGTGGAAGAACTTGTAGATGCGCAGGTCTTCGAACACGTCGAGCAGACCCTCGTCAATGAGCCTGACTGCGTGGTCCACGTTCATCATTCCCACCCGTATCCTGTAGTCCCCCGGTACGCTGTCCAAGATCTCTCCGAGCAGTTCTACAAGGTTCGTTCCCATGTCCACGCCGTAAGCGCCGGTGTCCTGGGACGTGAGCCGTATTTCCTTCCTACTCTCTTCCACGGCTTCCCGCACGCTTCTGACGATGTCGCCGGGTCTGAAGCTGGTGATGTACTTCCTTGCGAGCTTTGTTGCGCAGTACGTGCACGTCCCGGTGCAGCCCTCTGAGATCACCACGGATGCAATATAAGGCTCGGTTCTCAGCTGTGGAACGCCCGCCTTTCTTTCCGGCAGCGGAACTCCTAGAATTTTCGATAGCTTTTCCCATTCCTTCGGGCCTGCAATCTCTGCGTTCGGTGCTAGCTCTTTTATCTTGTTCGGGAGGACGTTGGCGAGGCAGCCGGTAACCACGAACTTCTTCCCTTCCTTCGGCAGGCGCCTAATACGTGAGAACATGTGTGCGATGGTCTTCTCCTTCACCGCACAGGTGTTGAGTACGATAATGTCAGCGTCCTCCGCTCGCTCGACCCGTTCGAACCCCCCGGATTCGAGGGCAGCCATGATGATCTCAGAGTCCACCTTGTTTGCCACACATCCGTACGTTTCGATGTAGTAGCGCACGTTCTCATTCGCGATAATCTGATTAAAAAAACTGGGTTGCCTGTTGTATCTGTGGATCGACCCTCTGATCTCAGGCGTGTCCTTGAACGATATCGGCGGATTCTCGAGCCCGCGGTGCGCTCCGACTTGCGGGATCATCTGCCCACCCTTGAGGCGTACCGTGCTCTGAAACTGGGGCTCGTTGATGCTCCCGTTGAGAGCGTTGCCCGCCGCGTTGCCCTCGTAGCGGGATCTCACCAGGTGAGTTTGCACCCCATCATGTCTTCGGGATACTTTCTCGGGCGCGCCGTTGCAGATGTCCTCCGGGAGCGGGGGTACTCAGTGGCCTTTATTCCCGTGGATAAGAAGGGTGGCCGGTTTGCCCTTCGTAGCGATGTCCCTGAAGGGTATCGGTCCGTGCTCGTTGATGATCTCGTGCGCACGGGCTGGACCCTTCAGCGCGTACGGAAGGACGTTCCGCTCCTTGCCAAGGCCCCTGCGGTGACCGCGGCAAAGGGCAGACCACAGGATTGGGGTACGCGCGTTCTCGGTGATTTATCCTATGCCCTCATATTTTTGGAGGGCGGTCCGCACCCCCGTGAGCTCCTACTGAAGAAAAAGAAGGGAACGAAGCCCTTTGACGTGATTTGGTAATTTACTTGTCCCTCTTGATGATGTACTCGGCTAGATCACGCAGTACGTCCTTGATTGCTTCGTCTATGGGTGCGTTGTCCAAGGATGAAACGCCCTGATCCATTAGCTGCTCCATGAGATCCCTGCTGTAGTCCAGTGAACCCGTCTCTACGATGATCTCCTTGACCATGTCGATTTCTTCGGGTGTGGCGCTTTCTCGCCCCACAATGGCGTCCAGCACCTTTCTCTGCTCGGGCGTTGCCCTCTCGTAAGCCTTTACTATGAGAAGCGTTCTCTTCCCCTCGCGGATGTCGGAGCCCACTGGTTTGCCCGTTTTCTTTTCATCCCCGAAGACCCCAATGATGTCGTCCTGAAGCTGGAAGGCGATTCCGACGGGGATTGCGTAGTTCGAATACGCCTCGAACACTTCCTTGGGCGCTCCCGCAAGGGTTGCTCCGAGGTGCAGAGGGCCTTCAATGGTGTACTTTGCGGTTTTTAGCTCGTGGACGCGCAGAACATCTTCTTCTCTAACCTTTTCAATAGGGAGCATTTCCAGGGATACGTCGAGCACCTGGCCGTATCCCGTTCTTTCGGCAATCTCCCTGAGCTCGCGTACAGCCCTTACTGTTATCTCGGGGGAAAAGCCTGCCTCTATGAGTGAGAGGGTGGAGTATTCGTTAGCGATGTCTCCCGCACAGATTGCAATTGACTCTGCGTCGTGTCTTTCCAGCCCGTCGCCTACGTAGTGGTCCATAAGGCTCTTCCAGACCGTGGGTTGGCCCCTTCTTTTTTCATCGCGGTCTATAATGTCGTCGTGGATCAGGAGGTACGCGTGGAGGAGCTCGTAGGATATACTAGCCTTTACTACCCTTTCGTCGCCGTTCTTGCCTGCTCCAAGGTATCCCGCCACCACGAGGGTTGGTCTGACGCGCTTACCCCCCGCCTTCACGAAGCGTAGGACATCTTCGAGCACCCTTTTGTTGAAGGGGTCCTTTTGCTCCTCGATCTTTCGTTCTAGGTACGAGTAGAGCTCCTTGTCGATCTTTGGCACCCACTCTGCAAAAAACGCCTTCATATTCTCGAACGCCATGTGCTGAAGATCGTGGAAAGGATTTAATACGTTAAGCGCAGTAATACGTTGATCAACGGATCCCCCTTACATGAGAGCCTCGCCTTAAAAACCCTCCTCGCCACAACAGTCTTTGGGTGGCAACGTCAACCGAGCAACCGCCACATCGGCCGGCGCTGCGCACCGACTTCGTCGGGCGCACTGGGACACAGTCCCAGCTGCCGCGAGGCCGGTTGCAAGCAACCGACCACACAACCGGGGCATAATTGCCTGTCGTAGACAGGCAGTTAGCGTCACGCATCGCGAACTCCGTTCGCGTGCACGCAAGCGGAGCTTGCGATGTCAACCGGGATGGCGGTTGGGGCCGTGGTGTAGCCTGGCCTAGCATTCAGGCTTTGGGAGCCTGAGATCCGGGGTTCAAATCCCCGCGGCCCCATTCCTTCAACCGCCGCATCGACCGCACGCACACCCGGTTGGGTATGGGGTTGAGCGAAAGCGAGCACCCCATGCACGATCACGTCAACCGGGATGGCGGTTGGGGCCGTGGTCTAGCCTGGCTATGACGTCGCCCTTACAAGGCGAAGGTCCCCGGTTCAAATCCGGGCGGCCCCACTGACGCAACCCTTTTATGTACTGTGCACCAACCATCATTGGGCCGCCGTTGTTCCAAGGGTATCTGGAGGGTCCGTAGCCTAGTCTGGATATGGCGGCGGCCTCCTAAGCCGCAGGTCGGGGGTTCGAATCCCCCCGGGCCCGCTACCCGTCCCCGCAGGTGTAGGGTGCGCTGGGCCCGCATACCGCTTACAAACAATCGACCACACATCCGGTTGAGTATGGGGCTGCAAGCCCCATGCACGCTCACGTCAACCGGGACACGGTTGGGGCCGTAGCTCAGCCTGGTCAGAGCGTCGGTCTTATAAGGCCCGCTCTGGCAAATCTGCCACGGGTTGAGGAAAACCGAAGGTCCGGGGTTCAAATCCCCGCGGCCCCACTCTTTAATTTCGCTTATTTTTGGCGGGTTTTGCTGTGAAAAATAGAGTTGGGAATTATAGCTTGCCCAGCCTGCGGAGTTTGGCGAGCTTCTTCTTCAGCTGGTCCTGGCTGAGGCCCGTGGCCTTGCGGATCTTCTTGGGCTTTGCACCCTCCTTGTAGAGCGCTATGATGAGCTGGTCCTTGGAGTCGAGCCTCCAGTACTCTCCGAGGGACTTCATGGCACTCCCCTCCTGTAGGTAGTTCCGTGGAAAGCTTTATATTTGGGGATTTCCTATTGTGCACATGCGCGAGCTGCTCACCGTGGAGGTCAAGGGAAGGTATTTCGTTGTGCCCAAGCTCGTAGGGGCGTTCTTTGTCTTCATAGCCTTGCTTATGCTCGTTCACGCATCCTTCTCCGTTCTCACGGCTTGGGATCAGGTAAAGGACATTCGGAGCTGTGTTGAGGGCATGTACACCGATGGCGGGAACCTCGCGCAGGCCTACAGCCTCTGTGTCCTCAAGGGCATCGCTGCGGGCATCTACGTGTACGCCCCCTCACCCGGAGCCCCGGGCATGAGTGCCGTTCCCACGGAGGAGGTGTGGTCCGTCCTCCTACCACGCGTTGCCTGGTGGCTCTTCTGGGTTCTGGTGCTCATACTGGCGATCATCGTCTACAGGGCCGGCAAGCTCTACGTGCCCATCCGGGAAGAGGTCAAGGAGGTTGCTAACGTCCCCAACGCTTCAAAGGGCAGTAGCTCTACCTCCGATGCCAGCGATAGCAAGGAAACGAAGAAGACTACTCGCCGGAGGACTGCGCGCCGTCGAACAACAAGGACGCGTAGCGCCTGAGAACCGCCCTTATTTTCTTCCTGTATTTTAGCCCCCCCATTTCCATTGCAACCTGTCGGATGCTGTCCGTTTCTGCCAAGCGTTCCAGTATTCTGCGTGCCTCTGGATCTATATCCTCCACTTGCTCCAATATTCTTTTTGCCAGCGCCCCAGGGCGTTCCTTCGAGTAAAAGAGCTCCTCTGGATCAAGGGGCGGATCGTAGATCCTCGTGAGCTCGAACTCTATGATCTTCAGGGGGCCGTTGCCGTACATTTTGGAGATGAGTTTCCTGAGCTTTGGCAGGGGAATACCTTCCTTTTCAGCCTCTTCCTCGCTAAGCTCGTCCACCGTTTTTTCGTAAACCCGTAGTATTCGTGCCTCTCCTACGATTTTGCCACCAGCGTGGATGTACACCTCGTCCCCCGGCTTGAGCCTCGTGAATCTCCTTATGGTTATTCGCTTCTTCCCGCTTCGGACGAGGGGCCAGAACTCCTCCTTGAGCATAATGTAGCGCACGGTGTGATTGTGCCTCAATGTTTTTATGGCTGTTTTTCGTTATGGGTGCATGAAGCTGAAGGTACGAGTGCTGGATCTAGAGGCTGATCATCCCATTGTGGTTCTGAACAAGGAGGATGCGCGAAAAATAGGGGTGTACTCTGGCGCACGTGTGGAGATGCGCTTTGGCGATGAGCACGTTGTTGCTGTGGTTGACGAGACGGAGAAGGTTGTTCCTCCGGGCGAAATAGGCCTTTTTGAGAACATTTTGCGCAAGTTCTCCTCCGTTCCGAAGGAGCTGGAGGTCCTCCCGTCCCCCGATCCCAAGTCCGTTCTGTACATCCGCAAGAAGCTCGACGGTAGGAGGCTTTCCCCCGATGAGATCCACGAGATCATCATGGACGTGGTGGAGGAGCGGCTAACATCTGCGGAGGCAGCGGCCTTTATCTCCGCCTCGTATATCTACGGCCTGAACCTGGACGAGACTGTGGCCCTCACGAATGCCATTGTGGACAGCGGTGAGCAGATAAGGATCGATAAGCACCCCGTTATTGACAAGCACTGCATTGGTGGCGTCCCAAACAACAGGACCACCATGCTCTACGTTCCAATCCTTGCCTCCCTTGGTTTCTACGTGCCCAAGACCTCTTCCCGCGCCATCACGTCGCCTGCCGGCACCGCGGATACCATGGAGGTCCTCGCCCCTGTGGATCTAACCGCGGAGGAGATAAAGGAGATAACGGAGACCGTGGGCGGCGTCATGGCCTGGGGTGGCGGGACAAGGATCGCCGCCGCTGACGATAAGCTCATTGCGATTCGGCGCCCCCTTGCCCTCGATCCGAGGGGTATGCTCCTTGCTTCCATTATGGCGAAGAAGAAGGCGGTGTCTTCCGAGTACGTACTCATAGACATCCCCGTTGGCGAGGGTGCCAAGCTACCGACGGTGCGCGCCGGCGAAGACCTTGCCAAGGACTTCATAACGCTTGGCGAGCGCCTCGGGATGCACGTTAAGGTTGTTATCACGGACGGGTCTGCACCCATCGGCCGTGGAGTCGGTCCTGTGCTGGAGGCTCGCGATGTCCTTCTCATCCTTGAGGGCAAGGGTCCCAGCGACCTGAGGGAGAAGGGTACGGAGCTCGTTGCCCACATGCTGTCCTTTGTCAAGGATATGGACTATGAAACCGCCAAGAAGCTTGCCGAACGCCAGATTGACAGCGGAGCCGCCCTTAAGAAGATGCGCGAGATCATAGAGGCACAGGGCGGGGATCCAGAGGTGAAACCGGAGGACCTCAAGCCCGCCAAGTACTCCGAGACCATTTACGCCGAGCGCGACGGTGTCGTGACGAGGATCGATAACAAAGCCGTTGCCACCATTGCCCGCATGGCGGGGGCGCCCTTCGAGAAGGGTGCCGGCATGTACCTCCACAGGGTGCGCGGAGACCGGGTAAAGAAGGGAGACCCCCTGTACACGGTGTACTCTGCCTCCAAGAGGCTCCTAAAGGATGCCCTCGAGCTCGGCCTGAAGCCGTATACCATCGAGCCGCGCTGACCACGGATAGCTTTTTATCCTACCTTTTCCTTTTGGTGAACATGGTGCTCATCTCCTCCTGGGAAGAGCTCACCAAGCGTTTTCCACAGCTCAAGGAGCGGGAGGACGATCCGAAGGTCGCTGCGCTGAAGGCGTACCTCGCCTCCGGTGGGATGCTGCGCGTGGAGCCGCGGGGCGATTCCTTTAGGGTGGTTTATCCCACGAAAGAGATCATCGATGAACGCATAGCGAAGCTTTCCCGGGAGCGCACGTTTCTCCTTAAGGAGCTGAACAAGATTAAGGCATTGGATCGTGACCTTTCTCCGGTTCGCCTTGCCTTCGACCCGCTTTACATAAAGCACAACCTCAAGCTCCTTGCAGACGGTAGGTACAGGGAAGCCTTTGCCAAACTCGGCTTTACAAAGGAGCACTTCCTGGATCCGAAGGCGCGGCGCATCATAGAGCAGTTCATGAATGATTTGGACTATCGTGAGCGCGTCCTGCAGGCGATTGAGGAGTCCCCTGTTTACAGGAGCAGATCCTTCGGAGAAACGATCCTTGCCAGAAAGGACACGCGCAAGACGATCATCTCTGCCAGGGCTCAGCGGCTGCAGCGCAGGATTGATGAGATAGACCGTGAGATTACCGCGCTTCGCCTTCTAAAGAAGTGGATGTAGCGGTGGTTGTCCTGGGGGACGAAAGGGATATTGTTTCGCTCGTGCTCGAGCGCCACGGGTTTGATTCCCTGAATCCCGTGCAGGAGGCGGCGGTATCCGCGGGTCTTCTGGAGGGGAAGAACGTAGTTGTGGCGTCCCCCACTGCCTCAGGAAAAACTCTTATCGCTGAAACGGCAATGCTCATGGCGCTAGCCACGGGTAGGAAGGCGATTTACACGGCACCCTTGCGCGCTCTTGCCTCCGAGCACTACAGGGAGTTCGCGGAGCTCTATCCAGAGTACAAGGCAGCTCTGCTAACGGGGGATCTCGACTCCGCGGACAGCTGGGCGGCGCGCTACGACGTTATCTTCACCACGTATGAAAAGCTGGACTCTGCTATCCGTCACGGGGCACCGTGGGTCTCCTCCGCAGCTGTGCTCGTGGTGGATGAGGTCCATGAGATCGATTCGGATAGGGGCCCCACTTTAGAGATGGTGCTCACCCGCTTTCTCCTGCGCGGCTCCGCACAGATCGTTGCGCTCTCCGCTACTATTCCCAACGCCCACGAGCTTGCCGGCTGGATGGGTGCAGAGCTCGTTACCTCCGAGTGGCGCCCTGTTACGCTGAAGGAGGGTGTGTACTTCGACAAGCAGATCCTGTTTTCGGATGGGGAGGAACGAAGAGTATCCTCGAGTCTTTCGGACGACGTGTTGGCTCTCGTGGACGACACCCTCTCCAAGGGTAAGCAGATACTAATCTTCGCCCCCACTCGCAAGTCTGCAGAGTCCCTTGCCCGCCGCCTGCGCTCCGTTGTATCCAAGTACGTGTCATCCCGCCGAAAGCTTGAATCCCTTGCTCGCCACGTGCTCGAAGCCCTTGAGCAGCCCACCGCACAGTGTAAGGAGCTTGCAGAGGATGTCAGGCACGGTGTGGCGTTTCACCACGCAGGTCTCGTCTCCAAGCAGCGTACCCTTGTCGAAGATGCCTTTAGACGGGGGGATATCCTCGCCCTGACGGCTACCCCCACCCTCGCCGCAGGGGTGAATCTTCCCGCCTTCAGGGTGTTGGTATATAGCGTTGCTCGCTATACGGGAAGCGGATACGAGCCCATCCCCGTCAGGGACTACAAGCAGATGGCGGGGCGCGCTGGACGGCCCAAGTATGACGACCATGGTGAGGCGCTCCTCTACGCGCGGGATGCTTCCAAGGCCCTCGAGTTTATGGACCACTACATCATGGGCACCCCCGAGAATGTGTACTCTCGCCTCGGTGCGGAGCCAGCTCTCCGATTCCACATGTTGTCTCTTGTGGCCACTGCGCCCTCGCTTTCCCGGGAGCGCGTCAGGGAGTTCTTTTCTCGCACCCTTTATGGCTACCAGTACGGCGATCTGGATGCACTCCTTGCCCGTGTTGATGCTGTTCTCCTCTGGCTTGCTGGCGAGGGCTTTGTGGAGGATCGGGGTGATTCTGTTTCCGCTACGAAGCTTGGAAGGCGTGTTGCTCAACTGTATATTGATCCAGCATCTGCAGTCACGCTTCTGGAATTCATTAGGCACCCTCGCTTTGGCTCGATTCCCTTCCTATACATGTTAACGCTTACAACGGAGATGCGTCCACTTCCATCCGTCTCGAGCAGGGAGGAAGAGCGTTTGTGGAACGTGGCGGCGGAGCTACGGGATGAGCTACCCGTGGACTTTGACTCCTGGGATTTTGATGACTTCAGGTTCCTTAATCGGCTGAAGCTGACGCTGATCCTGGAGGACTGGATCAACGAGCGCACCGAGGATGAAATCCTTAGCGAATACGACGTATCCCCGGGCATTCTCCGCGTGTACGTCTCCAATGCCGAGTGGATGGCGTACTCCATGGCTGAGCTCGCCAAGCTGTTAGACGTTGGTCGTGTGTGGCGCTTTGCGTCGCGAATGCAGGAGCGGATTCACTACGGCGTTCGGGAGGATCTGCTGGAGCTCGTCCGGCTGAAGGGGATCGGCAGGGTGCGTGCTAGGAAGCTCTACAACGCAGGGTTCCGGAGTGTTAAGGATCTGCAGCGCGCAGACCCCGCAGCTGTTGCTGAGGTGCTCGGGCCGAAGCTCGCCCGCGCCCTCCTGGAGCAGGTGGGTGTAAAAATATCCCAGGAAGACCGTGAGCGCATGAGGCGTGCCTCTTTAAGGGATCAAACCACCCTTGATATGTTTGTGGGGTGACGGCAGTGGAACCGCTTTCCGTGCTCAGGGATGATGAAACCCGTCGCGTTATAATCGGGCGAAAGGCATCTCTATTCTCCCGGGAAGGCTTTCGTGGGGCCCTACACGTGGGTAGAATCGAGGAAGAGGGCGAGCTTTTCGGTTATGACGTCTACGTGGACGCCCTCTACCCGCACGTCGTCTTCGTGGCTGGCGCCCGCGGCTCTGGAAAGTCGTACACCCTGGGCGTCTTTGTGGAGGAGCTGGCGGAGAAGAACCCCTATGTGGGCGTTGTGGTGATCGACCCCGTGGGTATATTCTGGTCCATGAAGCTCCCCAACCGTCAGAAGGACGAGATTAGGGCGTTGAGCGCCTGGGGTCTTGCACCGCGGGGCTACGAGAACGTGAAGGTATTCGTTCCCGTGGGGGCGGTCAACGACGTTCCCGAGGGCACCTACGACGCCGTGTTCTCCCTGAAGCCCTCTATGTTGACCATAGAAGATTGGGCCCTGACCTTTGGCGTTGATCGCTTTTCTCCCTCCGGTATGCTCCTTGAAAAGGTCATAGAAGCGGTTCGCGATGAAAAGGGCGATGATTATTCCCTTGAGGATATAATCGAAAAGCTGGAGAGCTGGGAGGAGCTCAGGGACAAGGAGAAGGGGTTCAAGAGGGAAACCATTCGCGCCATGCTCTCCCGTTTCTACGCTGCCCGCTCCTGGGGCATATTTTCGGACAACGGAACCCCGCTTAACGAGATCTCTAAGCCCGGTGTCGTTTCAGTCATTGACGTGTCCTTCCTTGAGGAGAACGTGGGGGCCCTGGTGATCGGCGTTCTTGCCCGTCGCATCCTGCAGGCCAGAAAGATCGCCACCAGAAAAGAGGCTGCCAGAATCCTGAACGTTGATAGCAGGGGCAGGAGCGAGTCGGACATACCCCCAACATGGCTGGTCATTGATGAGGCACATATCCTCATCCCCTCCGGTGGAAGGAAGACCCCCGCAACCGATGCGCTCATCGAATACGTGAAGCAGGGTCGCAGGCCCGGTTGCTCCCTCCTCTTTGCAACGCAGCAGCCTGCAGCCATTGATTCCCGGGTGCTATCGCAGCTGGATATTCTCTTTGTGCACAAGCTCGTGTTCACGGATGATGTAAAGGCCGTAGAGAAGCGCATGCCCACGGTGCTCCCCAAGGAGTATCAAGGGGTCTTCGTGAAGCGTCTTCCCATCGGTGTGGCCATAGTGGGGGACAGGGCGGATACCACTTCCCGTGCATTCCTCCTGCGTGTCCGACCGAGGAAAAGTCAGCACGAGGGACGCGAGATAGCCGTGGATATGGCTTCCCCTTCGCCTTCTTCCAGTCCGGAGCCCGCTTCAGAACATTCTACAGAATTGGAGGCGACGTCAGCCCCCGTTTCTGCCCCCGCTCTACCTGAGGAACCCGCTGAAGATAAAAATGCGGAGCCCCAGAATACTAATATGCCCGTCATTGGAAGGGATACTGCAACCCCCGTGCGCCCCCAGGGCCGCGTTCCCGTTGTCGTCACTCGCATTATGGAGGACCGTGCCCGCAATCTCATAAAGTCTGCCGTTGGCGGCGTCCTTGGGCGATTCTTAGGCGGCGTTTCGGTTGAGCAGATGGAGATGAAGTACGTTCCTGTCTGGAAGGCAGAGATCTCCGTCTTTGCAGGCCCGCGGGAGGTGCACAACAGCGTTATTTACGTTGATGGCTATCACGGAGAGTTCATACACGTGAAGGATGGCAAGATCGTCTTCTCCCGCGGCTTGAAGCACATTTACAAGTTGCCCCGCGGTCAGCAGCGCGTGATACTCTTCCTTTACAGAAATCCTGAGGGCGCCACGCTTTCCGAGATCATCGCCCGTGCAAGGGTACCCGCGGATCTTGCGGAGCGCGACGTCAAGATGCTCGAGTCTGCGCGCTTTGTCCGCTACGATAACGGTAAGTATATCCTGAGCATGGATCTGACGCTGCCCCCCGATCCGCTGCACCCTATAATGGCGAGCTTTGAGCGCCTCCCCACAGCGGAGCTTGAAATAAAGGAATCCGACGTTATATCTGCCAATTTCGGCAAGGACCGCCTAAAGGATCTTGTCTCTGCGCTGTGGAACGGCGCTGTGGTGAAGAACGTATCCGTAATCTATCGCCCCGTTTGGGTGGCTATAGTGCGCAAGAAGGGCAAGCCCGTAAAGGTAGTGCTTGATGCCGTTACTGGGGTGCTTGAAAAGGAAATTCCTGTCCTTGGTGAGCGCCGTGGAGAGCACTGATTTCGTTGAGCACCTCCCCCCCGGTGGCGTCGTTGCGGTTAGCGGCGGTAAGTACGAGCGAGAGATTATCGGAGCCATTGGCATTGCCCGTGCGCAGGGGAGGCCCCTTCGCCTCATTCCCCTCTCTCCAAGGCAGATACAGTGGGCCATGGAGCTCGGTATTCCTACAGTGAAGGGCTATCCTACGTATTTCATACTGCAGGCGGAATACAGGGGGCCGGACTACCTTCTTCAGAGTAGTACCGATTCAGTTTTCGCGGATCGCGTTATGGCTCGTTTTTCCGAGCACCTCTGGAGCTTCGTGACGGACAAACGGCGTGAGCTGCTTGTTGAGGTTGTTCCCCACTTCCTCGAGTATACCTTGGACGAGCTGGGGCTCTACGGCGATGTCGTTCGCCACTGGAGGAACTATTTGGGGCACGTGCTCGTTCTTCTGGATCCCAAGGACGACGATTTCTTTTATCTGGCCAACGCCCTTCGGGAGATTCCTGGCGTGATCGACGCCGGCGTTTACCTGGAGCCGCCGGAGGTTGTAAAGGAATTCGTCTGAGCCCTCTTTGTTTTTCTATTGGAAAAGAAGGAGTGGGCGTTTAGCCCATAACTGAGACGAGTTCAACCTTCTTCATGCGCTTTCCGAGGCTGAACATCTGCTTGTGGTGACACTCCGCGCACTCTGCCACGAAGGTGGGGCGCTTGTTCTGCTTGTAGACCTTGTTGGTCTTGTGGGCCTTGATCTTGTTGGCTCCGTATCCCTTGAGCTTGTTTGCCTTCTTGTGGCGCTCACCCCAGACGTTCCCGCTGGGCTGCTTCTTCTTGTACTCCTTGAGCTTGTGCGTGGTGTGCCTGCCGCACTTGGGGCAGTACAGCTTGACGGTCTTTGGCATCTTCATGACTATCACCTGTTAAACGCTAAACTTTCGTGCAGAAGGCTTTATATTACGTTGCCCTTCTACCCCATGAGCCGCGGTTCGAGGACGTCTATGATCTTCCTTGGGCTGAAGTTCAGCCGTATGAGCCGCGTGTTGCCCTTGAACCCCTTTCCAGCCTGGGTGACCGTTATTATGCCGTACATTGCGAGGTCGGATATATACTCCCTGAACCAGCGTTCGGAGACGGGATCCCTTCCCAACGTTTCCGAGAGGCGCGCGTAGGCGTTGTAAAGGTCCCCAGAGGTTATTCTGGTCTCCGTTCCGAAGCCGCGGATCCCTTGGCCTTCCTGGGTCATCTTGGCAAGGGCGAGGAGCAGGATCTGCTCGTTCTCTGGCAGCGTGGATATCATTTCCAGTATGATGTCCTCCTCCACGATTTCCTTTGCCCGTTCCACGTGCTTCTCGGTCACCCTTTCGGCACCCTCCTCGTCCGCCACGTCCCCCGCCCTGAGTAGCAGCTGCAGGGCGTATCTGGCATCTCCGGATTGCTTGGCGGCGTATGCCGCCACCAGGGCTATGGCACCCGGCTCCACGGCACCATCGCGGAACGCGATCTTTGCGCGGTCCTCGAGGATCCTCCGGAGGCTCTCTGCGTTGTATGGCGGGAAGATCATCTCGTGCTGGAGGAGTGTGCTCTTTGTTCTCGGGTCCAGCCGATCCTTGAAGGTGAGGTTGTTCGATATACCGATGAGCGATATGGATCCGTTTTCGAGCTCGTCATTTGCCCTGTTCAGGGAGTACACCGCGTCGCTGAGTCCCTTCAGCTTATCTATCTCGTCGAGAACGATTATGAGTCTCTTGTCACTCTCCCGAATCTTGCCGAGGATCTTTTCGTAAATGTACGCAGTGGACATTCCCATGAAGTTTTCCTCAGGCAGCAGTTCACTCCCGATCTTGATGAAGACCTTTGAGCGCGTGTTGTGGATGCGGCAGTTTATGTACACGGCGTCCACGGGGATGTTCTTCTGGGCGGCGAATTCGGTGAGCTTTTTCACGACGAATTTTGTCACAACTGTCTTGCCCGTTCCCGTTTTCCCGTAAATGAACACGTTTTCGGGCTTTCTGCCGGATAGGATTGGTGCAAGCGTTTTAGAAAGCTCTTGGATCTGTTTTTCTCGGTATGGGAGGTTATCCGGCACGTAGTGTGGGGATAGGGCGTCCCTGTTCTTGAAGACGCTTTTCCTCGTTAGCGCCTCGTTGAAAATCTCCTCAATCATGCCGCCCTCACCTAAACTGTTATTAATCTCTTGGTGGGGATATTCTTATAGGAACACTGAGGTGGTGATCATGGGTTTCCTTGACAGCGTTTTTGGCAAGAAGGAGCTCCAGCCTGACGTTGAGGAGATTCTGAATTCTCTCGGCGAGGAAGAGGAGGAGGTTGAGGAGGCTGAGCGCTACGTTAAGCCCATTCCGCTCCAGTCCACGGCGGACTACGACAAGATTATTGCCGAGATCAACAAGGGCAACATCGTGCTCCTGAACATCCGCCCGCTCTCCACGCGCAACGCGGCTGGCCTTAAGGACGTGATTACGCGCATAAAGGACGCTGTTCTCGGTATGAACGGCGACATTGCAAGGATTACGGAGTACTACGTGCTCATCACGCCGCCGGGCATTAAGATTGTCAAGCGTAGATCCGCATGAAGCTCCAGTATCCCGCCCCTGTCCTCTCCCTTCCCCTCGATGCAGTTTCAAAGGTAGTTGCTTCTACGCTCAAGAAAAAGCACTGGCACCGCTTTACCACCGGCACCGTGAAGCTTGTCTACGTCCCCATCTGGATTTTTACCTACGATGCCTTCGTGGCGCAGAACGGCGTGGTTGTGAACGAGACCTCTGGCAAAATCGCCATTGACGCCACCAATGGCAACGTCTGGGAGGCTGTTCCCTACGTTCTTGAGGAAATGCCCATCGAGCTGACGAAGGAGACGCGCCACGAGTACAAGATGGAGGTTCTCTCGCCGACGATCTCCAAGGACGAGGCAAAGGACCTCGCGGTGCTTAAGCTATCCGCCATGCTGGGTGTGCCCAAGGACAACATAAAGATCGTCGGCGGTGAGATCGTTCTCTGGCCAATCTGGCGCGTGTGGGTTGACGTCCATTCCGGTACCTATCGCCTGGATGTTGACGCCGTCTCGGGGCAGCTCTTTGGCGCCGAGAAGGTGCCCGTCCGTGAGCGTGGCTGGTACGAGATTACGGAAGAGGTTCTCCAGGAGCTCCGGCAGCCGAGTGCTTGGATCCGATATATCAATGAGCTCGCGGACCTCTTGCACATCCCCCGCTGGGCCATGTGGCTAATGCTCGGCCTCTTTGCCCTTCTGCTCGTAAAGTGGGTTGTTGGGTGATTCCTTGAAGCGTCTCCCCACGTATATCCCCGGTCTGGATTCGCACCTTGGTGGCGGCCCCCCCGAGGGCTCGCTCATCGTCGTGGTCGGTGGGCCGGGTACGGGAAAGACCCTTCTCGTCCTTCAGTCCCTCTACAGCGCCGCACTTACGGGGGAGACGAGCATATACTTCACCTTTGACGAAACACCCCAGAACGTGGGCTGGTATGCCGAGAGCTTTGGCTGGCGCATCGGTGCGCTCCAGAAGGAAAAGAAGTTCTTCATATACTATCTATCGGAGCAGGAGTACGAGCGTTTTCGCCCCGATCGCCTGGACTCCCTGAAGGAGCGTCTGGGCTACGTTATCGAGGCAACTGGCGCCCAGAGAATCGCCATCGATTCCATGTCCATGATTTCCTACTTTCTTGTCCGCTCAATGAGCCTGTCCACGGAGCTCGAGCTCAAGGCAACCGTTCAGCCCCTTGTTCGCACCCTTTCGTCCCTTGCGAAGAAGTACAAGCTCCTCTTTTATGTTACCGTTCACCCGGACGATCCTGCAAGGTCCATTTACGAGGCGCTCTCCGACGGTGTCTTTGAGCTCAGGTACTACAAGGATATTAGCGGCGCCGAGCAGAGGGGAATCCGCATTCCCAAGCTCCGCGCCACGCCGCACCCACTTGGCTACATGGGCCTGTGGATAGAGCGCCACGGTTTAGAGGTTGAGGTAATCTAGCTGTAACCACTTGCTGGTTGCAACTTTCCTTATCTATCCTATATAAACCCGCGGTTAGGATTTTTTACGATGGACCTGCCGCGTTTTTCCTTCTCACCGCCCAAGCCCAGGTCGGAGGATAGGCTGGAGGAGGTTCTTCGACGCCTCGAAGCCATTGAGAGGGAACTACTCCTCCTGAAGCGCAGGGTTGCCAAGCTCGAGGGTAAGGAGGTTTTCCCCCAGCGCGTGGAGCCTCCTCGTATTGCTCCTCCGAAGGACCGTCCAGTTCCCGCTGCTGCTGGCCAGGTGGTCTTGCTTGAGCGCATAGACGTGGGTAACGTCCGCGTTATTGAAACACTCCTGGATTGGGTTCAGTTTATCATGTCGAAGGTGGGTCCAGAGGGCTTCCCGGAGATCGTTGAGTACTACAGGGAGATCGGGTGGATTTCCGACGAGGTTGCGGATCTCCTTCTTCGCTACGCCCAGGGGCTGCGCGTTGACGTGGAATACCCCGGGTACATGCTTCCTGAGGACCACGCAAAGTCCCTGGATTACATTTCACGCATCAAGGAGGCGATGAGATGATCATTTCCGTCGTTTCTGGCAAGGGTGGCGTGGGCAAGACCTTTACGTCCATAAACCTCGCCACGATCTTTGCCAAGGACCTTGGGGAGAAGGTTCTCGTCGTTGACACGAACTTCACGTCCCCCACGGTCGCCACGCACTTCGGCGTAGTCCCCGACAGCCACACAATTGATGAAGCCCTCGCAAAGGGCACCTACAACCCCACGGACCTCATATGGATTCATCCAGCCGGTTTCCACTTTGTAACGCCATCCTTCAACCTTGTAGCCCTGGACGATCAGGCTCTGAACACGATATTCGAGATGCTCAGGCCCCTTTTCCAGAACTACGACGTCGTTATTCTTGACGGTCCCGCGGGCATAGGCAGGGACGTCTACTTCACCATTGCGAACTCCGACATGTCCCTGATCATAGCGAATCCCAACTACCCATCTCTCTACAACGCGTTGAAGACGGCCCACTTTGCAAAGGCTCTGGGAAAGATGGTGCCCGGCGCCGTGCTCAACATGTACCGCAAGGGTCTCGTTTCGCCGCAGGAGGCGTCGGAGATCCTGGAACTCCCGCTCTTGGCTGTGATCCCAGAGGATCCTACCGTAAAGGAGGCTCTGCAGCACGGGCAGCCCCTCGTTGAGTACAAGCCTGACGCGCCCGCGGCACGGGGCTTGTACGAGCTTGCTGAAGCCCTGACCGGCAAAGAGATTCGCCGCAAGCGCGGAGGGTCCGGTGGTTTCGCCGATATTCTGAGGAAGATCAAAGACTTCCTCCTCTCGTAAGCCTTTTAATTCTTTTCCAGCCCGCAAGCCAAGTTTTAAATGGGTTTTTGTGGTAGAATTTTCCAGGCCAGGCCTGGATTCTGGTGACGTTCATGGCGGCGAAGCGTTCTATTCTGGACCACGTCTTGGTGCCCAAGTGCCGGATTCTCAGCGAGGATGAGGTTGAAGAGCTCCTAAAGAAGTATCATCTGACGAAGGAGCAGCTCCCGCGCATTCTGGAATCCGATCCGGTGGTCAAGGAACTGGGCGCCAAGAAAGGGGATGTTATCGAGTTCGTTAGGAACTCTCCGATCGCTGGAAAGGCGCTTTACTATCGTGTAGTCGTTTGAGGAGGGCTGTAAATGGATACCTGGGCGCTTATAGAGGCGCAGTTTCGGGACGAGACCCTTGTGAGCCAGCAGATCGACTCTTACAACCAGTTTGTGGAGGAAACGATCCCAGAGATCATTGAGGAGAACTCCGTCATTGATCCAGAGATCGGCGACTTCAAAATAGAGCTCAAGGGCGTTCACATCGAGCGTCCCATGGCTGTGGAGATCGACGGTTCCGTTCGCCGGCTCTACCCCATGGAGGCACGCATCCGTGACAGGAACTACATGGCCACGCTCTACGTGGACATGATTGCCATCCGCAGGGGGGTTGAGATTCAGCGCGCGCGCATGCGCATTGGTGAGTTTCCCGTTATGGTCCGTTCCAACCTCTGTTGGCTCAAGGGCCTCTCCGAGAAGGAGCTCATCGAGCTCGGAGAAGATCCTTTGGACTTTGGGGGCTATTTCATAATCAACGGCAAGGAGAAGATCCTTATCGCCCATTCCGAACCTGCGCCCAACAAGGTAATCGTCTCCCGGAGCACGCGTTCCAATATTTCCGCCGTTGCCCAGATTTCTTCCCGTCGCGGCATGTACACGGGTCGTGTCGAGGTGGCGCGCCGTAACGACGGTATCTGGTACGTACACTTCCCCCTTGCGCCCAGGAACCTCAAGTGGATCATCCTTATGCGTGCCCTCGGGTTCACCGACGACCAGGAGATTCTTGACGCCTTCCTCGGAGAGAAGGAGGTGCTCAATGACGCGCTTCTGAACCTCGAGTCCTCCGAGATAAAGACCGAGGAGGAGGCCATCGACTACATCGGTAAGTTCATTGCTCCAGGCCAGATCAAGGAGTACCGTCTCCACAGGGCCCAGGAGGTCATAGACAACTACCTGCTGCCGCACATTGGTACGAGCCCAGAGGACCGCAGGGCAAAGGGATATTTCATCCTCCGTATGGCCGAGAGGACATCAGAGGCTGCTTATGGCCTTCGTTCCTTCGACGACAAGGATCACCTTGCCAACAAGCGCATCGAGCTCTCCGGTAAGCTCATGGAGACGCTCTTCCGCTTCGCCTTCAGGTCCCTCGTCAAGGACATCCGCTTCCAGGTGGAGAGGGCACTTGCTCGCCGCAAGAAGCTCCGCCTGAATACTGTAGTGCGCCCGAACGCATTCACGGAAGCCATAATGTATGGTATGAGCACGGGCACTTGGCCCAACCGCCGTACCGGCGTTGCCCAGAACATGAACAGGCTCAACTTCATTGCACCGATCTACATGGCCCGCCGTGTGAACTCCCCGCTTTCCAAGCGCAGGAAGAATTTTGAGGCACGTGAGGTCCACGGAACCCACTTCGGTCGCTTCTGTCCCATCCAGACCCCGGAGGGTATTTCCACGGGTCTCATCAAGTATCTAGCCCTCACGGCGAAGGCCACTACTGCATCGGATGCTGAAAAGATCGATCGTCTCCTAAATAAGCTTGGAGTTAAGCCGGTGGTCGGATGAGCGAGGCAAAGGTTTATCTTAACGGTCGTCTCGTGGGGTTCCACAAGGACCCCCGAAAGCTCGTGGACACGCTTAGGACGCGCCGCAGGAACGGGCAGCTTCCCCCCACAATATCCGTCACGTACTACGAGTCCACGAATGAAGTTTACATTTACACGGACGCAGGGCGTCTCGTGCGCCCCCTCATTGTTGTGAAGAACGGCAAGCCCCTCCTGACCGAGGAGCACATCAAGGGACTTCAGGAGGGCAGGATCACCTGGAGAGATCTTGTTCGCCAGGGTATTATCGAGTATCTCGACGCGGAGGAAGAGGAGAACGCCTACGTTGCCCCCGATCTCGAGCACGTCACCCCCGAGCACACGCACGTTGAAATAAACCCGATTATTATCCTCGGTCTTGGCGTTGCACTGATCCCGTACTCCCAGCACAACCTCTCTACGCGCAACATGCACGGAGCGAAGATGATGGACCAGGGTCTTGGTCTTTACGCTGCCAACTTCAAGCTCCGCACCGATACGATGTCTTACCTTCTCTACTACCCGCAGAAGCCAGTGCTCAAGTCGAAGGTAGCCGATTTCATCCGTTACGAGCGCAGGCCTTCCGGTCAGAATATCATCGTGGCTGTTACGCCCGACCTCTACGCAATGGACGACGCTCTTATCATGAACCTTGATTCCGTCCAGCGTGGTCTCTTCCGTGCAGTCTTCTTCCGTACATACACAGCCGTTGAGCGCCGCTATCCCGGTGGTCAGAAGGACCGCTTCGAGCGCCCCACAGAGGACGTTTCTGGTTATCTCGGCGAGGAGTATTACCATGCGATCGGCGACGATGGTCTTCCGATCCCCGAGACGTATGTGACGGGCGGCGACGTGCTCATTGGAAGGACCTCGCCACCGCGCTTCCTGGAGGAGGTTACGCAGTTCGGCATCATCGAGGAGAACAGGAACGAGTCTTCAATCACCGTGCGCATGGACGAGGAGGGCTATGTTGACACTGTTCTCATAACGGACGATCCCAACGGGGCACGCATGGTTAAGGTCAAGCTGCGCCAGGAGAAGATCCCAGAGCTCGGCGACAAGTTCGCGGCTCGCGGTGGTCAGAAGGGTGTCATCGGTATGCTCGTGTCCCAGGAGGATATGCCCTTCACGGAGCAGGGTATCGTCCCCGACCTGATCTTTAACACCCACTCCTTCCTCTCCCGTATGACCGTTTCCTACCTGCTCGAAATCGTGGGTGCCAAGGTTGGCGCCCTCCAGGGACGCCACGTGAACGGAACCCCCTGGAACGGCGAGCCTGTTAAGGATTTGGAGGCCACCCTCCGCCAGCTCGGTTTCAAGCCCACCGGCAAGGAGATCCTGTACGACGGGCTTACCGGCGAGGAGATGGTTGCCAGGATATACATGGGCCCAATGTACTACCAGCGCCTGAAGCACCTGGCGTCCCAGAAGATCCAGGCGCGTGCCCGTGGTCCTATCCAGATCCTCACACGCCAGCCCACGGAGGGTAAGGCCCGTGAGGGTGGTATTCGTTTCGGTGAAATGGAGAGGGACACGTTGATAGGCCACGGAGCAGCCATGACCCTTTACGAGCGTCTCGTTGAGGAATCCGACAAGACAACTGTTCTCATCTGTGAAGAGTGTGGTAATGTGGCCATTGACGATGCGATCCGCAAGGAGCGCTACTGCCCTGTCTGTGGATCCAGAAAGGTGCAGGAGGTGGAGGTTTCCTACGCCTTCAAGCTCCTGCTGGATGAGCTTAAGTCCCTCGGTATCTATCCCAAGATAGTACTCCGTGATAAGGCGTGATCACCATGGTGGCGCGAAAGACAATAGGGGAGATTCACTTCGGCATTCTTTCCCCCGAGATGATCCGCAAGATGTCCACCGTCGAGGTCAAGGTAGCCGAGACCTACGACGAGGACGGTTTCCCCATCGAAGGGGGCCTTATGGACCCACACATGGGTGTTGCAGACCCTGGTCTTCGCTGTAAGACCTGTGGTCAGAAGATGAACAAGTGTCCGGGCCACTTCGGCCGCATTGAGCTCGTGCGCCCCGTGGTGCACTCGGAGTATGCTCGTTACATCGAGTACTCCCTCAACGGCTTCTGCCCCAAGTGTGGTAGGCCCCTCGTGTCGGACGAGGAGATGAAGCGCATCGAGGCGGAGTACCCGCCCAAGCAGCGCCTCAAGGCACTTGCCAAGAAGGGCGCCAACGTGAAGAAGTGCCCCCACTGTGGCTTTGAGCGCCAGCCCGTGCGCCTTGACCGTCCAACGAACTTCTTTGAGGGCGACCGCCGCATCTGGCCCACTGAGATCCGTGAGAGGCTCGAGAAGATCCACGATGCCGATCTGGAGCGCCTCGGTTTCGATCCCAAGAACTTCCGCCCCGAGTGGCTCGTGCTCA
Organism: Microcaldota archaeon; assembly: GCA_027011045.1. Classification (GTDB taxonomy): domain Archaea; phylum Iainarchaeota; class Iainarchaeia; order JAADDC01; family JAADDC01; genus SZUA-1452. The sequence goes on from JALVAT010000017.1 coordinate 20,887, forward strand.
CCGTTCTTCCAGTGCCCCCTGTCACCGTCCGTCCTTCTATCGTCCTTGAAACCGGCGAGCGCGCGGAGGACGACCTCACGCACAAGCTCGCCGATATCGTGCGTATCAACCAGCGCCTGAAGGAGAACATCGACGCAGGTGCCCCCCAGCTCATCATAGAGGACCTGTGGGACCTCCTCCAGTACCACGTGACCACCTACTTTAACAACGAGACCCCCGGTGCGCCACCTGCGCGCCACCGCTCCGGCAGGATTCTAAAGACGCTTATCCAGCGTCTCAAGGGCAAGGAGGGCCGTTTCCGCTACAACCTTTCCGGAAAGCGTGTGAACTTTGCGGGCCGTGCCGTCATTTCCCCGGACCCCATGCTCGACATCGATCAGGTGGGTGTCCCCGAGTGGATGGCCCGCCTCATTACCGTGCCCATGCACGTAACCGAGTGGAACCTCGAGGAGGCCAAGCGCTACGTTGCCTCCAAGGAGTATCCCAGGGCCCTCTATGTGATTCGCCCCGACGGTACGAGGAAGCGCGTGACCGACGTGAACCGCGAGGAACTCCTGGAGGAGCTGGCCCCTGGATATACCATTGAGCGCCAGGTAATCGACGGCGACGTCGTCCTCTTCAACCGCCAGCCGTCCCTCCACAGGATGTCCATGATGGCCCTGAAGGTGAAGGTGCTCCCTGGAAAGACACTGAGGATCCAGCCAGCGGTCTGTCCCCCTTACAACGCGGATTTCGACGGCGACGAGATGAACATCCACTTCCTCCAGACGGAGGAGGCGAGGGCAGAGGCAAGGGAGCTCATGCTGACGCCCAAGCACGTTATCACCCCGCGTTACGGTGGCCCCCTCATCGCCCTCACCAAGGACTACATCACGGCGCTTTTCCTCCTCACGCTGCCCTGGACGCGGCTCACAAAGGAGCAGGCCATGGATTTGCTCTATGCGGCCGGCATTACGAAGCTCCCTGAGCCCGACGAGGACGGCCTCTACCGCGGCAGGGATATCTTCTCCATGCTCCTGCCCGAGGACCTCAACATCCGCTTCGTTTCGAGGCTCGGCAAGTACCTCGTTGAGACTGGGCTCGTGCAGAAGGGAGCAAAGAAGGCCGTCGTCAGCCCAATCACCGTTATCGAAAACGGAAAGCTCATCAAGGGTGTCATTGACAAGGCTGCCGTGGGTACCGAGAAGGGCGTGCTCATAGACTACATGTACCGCCGCTACGGCGAGGAGACCGTGCGCCGCTTCATCACCCAGGTATCCCGTATGGCAAACCGCCTGCTCTACATGTTCGGCTTCACCAACTCCTACGAGAGCCTGAAGACCCCGCCAGAGATCGACAAGCAGATCGACGAGATCGTGGATCGCGCACTGCAGGAGGTCAACGAATACATCCGCAAGTACAAGGAGGGCAAGCTGGAGCCAATCCCAGGACGCGATCTCAAGGAGTCCCTGGAGATCTACATCATGGTTACCCTTGCAAAGGCAGAGAAGGAGGTTACCAACCTCCTGAAGCGCTACCTGCTTGAGACGAAGCTGGATCCAGTACATATCCTGGATAACTACGCCCAGATCTTCTCCGGCGCCCGTGGATCCTTCAACAACATCAAGAACCTCATGGGCGTTCAGGGCCAGGCGGCCGTCCGCGAGAAGAGGCCCCACCGTGGTTTCCAGGGCCGCGTTATCAGCCACTACAAGCCCGGCGATCTGGGACCCTTCGCCCGCGGTTTTGCCAGGGGGAACCTCCGCGATGGTCTGAGCATGGAGGAGCTGTTCTTCTGGGGTATGGGCGGCCGTATGGGCGAGGTGGACAAGGGTGTGTCCACCCAGATCACAGGATACTACTACAGGCGTCTCGCGAACGCCATGATGGATCTTATCCTCTTCCCGGATGGCACCGTGCGCGAAGTAACGAGGGATGTCATCGTTCAGTTCCTCTTTGGAGACGATGGGCTCAACCCGCAGAAGCTCAGGCACGGTGAGATCCCCGTGGACGTGATATACGACAAGATGGTGGCGGGTGGTAAGAAATGACACTTCCCGATCACATACTTCAGCAGGTGGAGGCCTTTGCCAAGAAAAAGGGCCTTTCCGCCGCTGAAAAGAAGAAGCTCATAAAGGCCGTTGAGCAGTGGATTGAGGAGGAGGCGAAGGCAGAGTACTGGGAAGACGTGGGCCTCGTTGCGGCGGAGTCCATGGGTGAACCAGCAACTCAGGCAACCCTTCGTACCTTCCACTTCGCCGGTGCTGCAGAGGTGTCTGTGAGCTCCGGTGTGGACCGTATGCTCGAAATCGCCGACGCTCTCCACAAGATCCAGACCCCATCCATGACCATTTACCTCGTGGAGCCCTATAACAAGGACGAGGAGAAGGCTCGCGCCTTTGCCCTCTCCATACAGGAGACGGTGCTCACGGACGTGGCGAGGATCTCCGAGGATTACTTTGCCAAGGAGATCCGCATTGAGTTCGACGAGAAGGCACTCCAGGAGCGCGGTCTTTCTCAGGATGCAGTCATAAAGAAGATTGAAGCCCGTGCCAAGAAGAAGGGCGACCTCGCTGGCAACGTTTACGTTCTTTCCTTTGCCGATTCCCAGATTTCCCTCGAGAAGTTGAGAAAGCTCCGCATGGCCCTCGAGAAGCTCCACATCTCCGGCGTCAAGGGCATTCGCTTCGCAGTGGTTACAAAGGAAGGCGACGAGTACATTGTCCGCACCTCCGGAACGAACCTGAAGGCAGTGCTGAAGCTCAAGGAGGTAGACCACACTAGGACCATCTCCAACGACATCCACGAGATTGCAGAGGTCCTTGGCATCGAGGCGGCCAGGTACATGATCATCGAGGAGCTGAAGAAGGCCTACGGCGACATGGAGGTGGATCTCCGCCACTTCTCCCTGCTGGCTGATCTGCTGACGCACGACGGCTACTACGAGGCCGTGGGCCGTACCGGCGTTGCCGGAAAGAAAGGATCTGTGTTTGCCCGTGCAGCCTTCGAGGAAACCGGCAAGCACCTGACGGAGGCTGCACTCTGGGGCGAAGTAGAGCATTTAAAGGGTGTGGTGGAAAATCTCATAGTCGGCCTTCCAGTCAAGGTTGGTACTGGCAGAGTCAAGCTGCTTATGAGGTTGGGTGAGTGACATGGATCTGCGATTCCAGATACGTCGCGCAATGGAAACGGGCAAGGTCCTCCTTGGATACAGGGAGTCTGAGAAGTCTCTGCTAAACGGCAGGGCCAAGCTTATCATACTGGCGAGCAACGCTCCGGAGCAGGAGCGCCTCAGGATCCAGCACCTCGCCAAGGTCGGTAACGTGCCCATTTACGTCTTCCCGGGCACGAGCATTGAGCTCGGTCAGACCTGTGGTAAGCCCTTCACCGTTTCCGTGCTCGCTGTTGAAGATGCTGGAGACTCCAGAATACTCGAGATTATTCAGGAGGAGTGAGCCGTGAGACTGACGACCACAGAGATCCAGTATCTTTCCCTTTTCAGCAAGGTTACCGGTGCCTATGCGAAGGATTGTCTTGTGGGCCGAAATTCTGTCGTTTTCGTTGTTGGACAGGGGGAGATGGGGGCAGCCATCGGCAAGAAGGGCGCAAATGTCAAGAAGCTTGAGCAGACCCTTGGTAAGCATGTCGAGCTCGTGGAGTTTGCCCCTGATCCTGTCCAGTTCATAAAGAACATCTTCTCCCCCGCCAACGTGAAGAACGTGAACATCGTGGATCGCAACGGCTCGAAGGTGGCCTACGTCATGATCGACCCCAAGGATCGCGGTGCCCTTGGGCGCCGCCTTGATTCAAAGCTTCGCCTTGCGAGGCTCCTTGCATCAAGACATTTCGGAATAAGCAATGTGGTGGTGACCTAAATGGCGAACGGTGAGTATGCTGCTCGCAAGCTCCTTAAGGACCGAAAGCGCTGGCGTTGGAAGGATCTCTACTATAAGAAGCGCATTCTCCGCCGCCAGAAGGGTCCACAGGATCCCCTCGAGGGAGCTCCAATGGCCCGTGCAATCGTGCTCGAGAAGCGTGAGATCGAGCAGAAGCAGCCGCACTCCGGTCTTATCAAGGCTGTGCGTGTCCAGCTCGTCAAGAACGGCAAGCAGGTAACTGCTCACGTGCCCAGGAACAACGCAATCAAGTTCGTGGACGAGCACGACGAGGTTATCATAGAGGGTATCGGTGGATCCCGTGGCGGTCCAGTAGGATCCCAGTGGGGTATGCGCTACAAGGTGATCATGGTTAACGGCATCTCCCTTGAGATGCTCCGTACCGGAAGAAAGGAGAAGACGAGGAGATGATCATGGCGGCGAAGTCCAAGAAGTCCACGGCTTCCAGGTCCAAGAAGTCCCAGTCCAAGTCCACCCCCAAGATCCTGCTCTTCGGTCGCTGGGACACCTCGGACGTGGTGGTCAACGACGTGTCCCTCAAGGACTACATTTCCCTCAAGCCCGTGGTGATTCCGCACACCCACGGCCGCCACGCCAAGAAGCACATGGCCAAAAAGGACGTGCCCATTGTGGAGCGCCTTGTGAACAAGCTCATGCGCTCTGGCCAGGGTTCCAGGAAGCTCGGCGGGCGATACATCAGAGGCCGTGGGGGCTGCGGTAAGAAGCTCCAGGCCATGAAGATCGTGGAGGAAGCCTTTGAGATCGTGGAGCAGAAGACCGGCCAGAATCCCGTGCAGGTCCTCGTTGATGCCATAATCAACTCTGCTCCAAGGGAGGATGTTGTTCGTGTCCAGATGGGTGGTGTGTTCGTCCCCGTTGCTGTGGACGTTTCCCCCCTGAGGGCCCTTGACGTTGCCCTGAGGAACATCGCCCTTGCGGCGTTCTCCAAGTCCTTCAACACGAAGACCTCTGCTGCAGAGGCGCTTGCGGAGGAGCTCATCGCCGCGGCTCAGAACGATCCCAAGTCCTTTGCCGTGATGCGCCGCGAGGAAATTGAGCGCATTGCACGTCAGTCCAGGTGATGATCATGGGTAAGATCGAGGAAATCATCAAGAGAATGAAGGATGTCATGTACAAGACGGATCAGATCAGGAACATCGGCATCGTAGCACACATCGACCACGGTAAGACAACGCTCACGGACAACCTCGTGGCTGCTTCCGGCCTCCTCTCCGAGGATCTTGCCGGTAAGCAGCTGGTGATGGACTTCTACGAGATGGAGCGTGAGCGCGGCATTACCATCTTCTCCGCCAACATTTCCATCCTCTACGACTGGAAGGACAAGGACTACATCATCAACATTATCGATACCCCCGGCCACGTGGACTTCGCCGACGAAGTGATCCGCGCCATGCGCGCAGTGGACGGCGTGGTCCTCGTGGTTGACGCAGTAGAGGGTGTGATGCCCCAGACGGAGACGGTTCTCCGTATGGCCCTTTCTGAATACGTGAAGCCCGTGCTCTTCATCAACAAGGTGGACCGTCTCATCAACGAGCTCCAGGTAACCCCCGAGCAGATGCAGGAGCGGTTCATGGAGATTATCCGCGACGTAAACGATCTCATTCGCAAGTTCGCCCCAGAGGAGTTCAAGGACAAGTGGCAGGTCTCTGTCAAGGACGGTTCCGTTGCCTTCGGTTCGGCTTACCACAACTGGGCCCTTTCCGTGCCCTATGCGGCTGAAAAGGGCGTTACCTTCAAGGATGTCTACGAGCACCTACAGCAGGACAAGCAGAAGGAGCTCGCCAAGAAGATCAAGCTCTACGATGTGGTTCTCCGCATGGTGATCCAGCACCTGCCATCCCCCGTGGAGGCTCAGAAGTACCGTATCCCCCACCTCTGGAAGGGGGACATCAACAGCGAGATCGGCAAGCAGATGCTCAACGTGGACAAGAATGGCAAGCTCGTCATGGTGGTTACCGACGTCTCCGTTGATCCCCACGCCGGTGATGTCTCCACGGGCCGTATCTACTCCGGAACGCTCAAGCGCGGTATGGATGTGAAGCTCATTAACGCCAAGCGCTCCGCTCGCATCCAGCAGATCTCCCTTTACATGGGTCCACACCGTGTCGTTGTCGAGGAGGTTCCAGCGGGTAACATCGCCGCTGTTGTCGGTATCAAGGACGTCTTTGCCGGTGAGACCATCGCCGAGGAGGAGATCGAGCCCTTCGAGTCCTTCGCGGTGAAGCTGGAGCCCGTGGTGACCGTGGCCATTGAGGCCAAGAACCCCAAGGACATTACAAAGCTCTCCGAAGTGCTCCGCAGAATAGCTAAGGAGACCCCCTCCGTCCGCGTTGAGATCAACAAGGAGACGGGAGAGCACCTCGTTTCAGGTATGGGTGAGCTCCAGCTTGAGGTTATCGTCCACCGTGTGGAGCACGACAACAAGATCCCAGTTAACGTTTCGCCGCCCACCGTGGTTTACCGCGAGTCTGTCCGCAAGGTTTCCCCCACGGTGGAGGGCAAGTCCCCCAACAGGCACAACAAGTTCTACATTCACGTGGAGCCCCTTGAGCCCAGCGTGCTCGAGGCACTCGTTGAGGGCAAGATTCCAGAGGGCAAGTACAAGCCTCGCCAGTATGAGAAGGAGTTCATAGAGGCTGGTATGAGCCCAGAGGATGCGAAGAACGTTTGGGCTGCCTTCAACCACAACGTCTTCGTGGACCGCACAAAGGGTGTCCAGTACCTCAACGAAGCAAAGGAGCTCATCATCCAGGCGTTCCAGGAGGCCATGAACGACGGGCCCCTCGCCCGTGAGAAGGTGATGGGCGTCAAGGTGGTCCTTGAGGACGCTGTACTCCACGAGGACGCAGTGCACCGCGGCCCAGCACAGGTAATCCCTGCAGTGAAGCGCGCAATATACGCCGCGATGCTCCAGGCAGATCCATTCCTCTACGAACCCAAGCAGTATGTCTACATCTACGCGCCCCAGGAGTACATGGGTGCAATCAACAAGGAGCTCCAGAGCCGTCGCGCACAGATCCTGGACATACAGAGCGAGGGCGAGCGCCTCATCATCAAGGCCAAGGCACCAGTGAAGGAGATGATCGGTTTCGCGGCAGCCATCAGATCCGCCACGCAGGGACGTGCCTTCTGGACCTACGAGCCTGCTGGATTCGAGCCACTGCCCAAGGATCTGCAGGCAGAGGTTGTCAAGCAGATACGCACGCGCAAGGGCGAGTCCCCGGAGCCTCCCAAGCCGGAGGACTTCCTGGACTAACGCCCGTTTCCCTTATAATTTTACCTCTTCAAGAATGGTAGGAGAAAAAGGAGGTGTGAAGAATGCCCAAGGAGAAGCCCCACCTTAACCTGGTATTTATCGGTCACGTCGACCACGGTAAGTCCACAACGGTCGGCCGTCTCTTCTACGACCTCGGTCTCATTGACCAGCGCAAGCTCGAGGAGCTTCGCAAGGAGGCTGAGGAGAAGGGTAAGGCTGGTTTCGAGTTCGCCTACGTGATGGACAAGCTCAAGGAGGAGCGTGAGCGTGGTATTACCATCGATGTCGCTTACCGTGACTTCGAGACCCCCAAGTACTACTTCACGATTATCGACGCTCCTGGCCACGTGGACTTCATCAAGAACATGATTACGGGTGCTGCACAGGCTGACGCCGCAGTGCTCGTCGTTGCCGCTACAGAGGGTGTCCAGCCCCAAACAAAGGAGCACGCAATCCTCGCCAAGACCCTCGGTATCAACCAGATGATCGTGGCCATCAACAAGATGGACATGGTCAACTACGACCAGAAGAAGTTCGAGGAGGTCAAGGCAGAGGTTGAGAAGCTCCTCAAGGGCTTCGGCTACGACATGAGCAAGGTCATCATCTGCCCATCTCCGCCCTCAAGGGCGACAACGTGGTCAAGAAGTCCGAGAACATGCCCTGGTACAACGGCCCCACCCTCTACGAGGCCTTCGACAAGCTCCAGGAGCCACCCAGGCCCATTGACAAGCCTCTGCGCATCCCCATCCAGGACGTCTACTCCATCAAGGGTGTCGGTACGGTCCCCGTGGGCCGTGTCGAGTCTGGTGTCCTGAAGGTGGGTGACAAGGTCGTCTTTATGCCCATTGACAAGGTGGGCGAAGTCAAGTCCATCGAGATGCACCACGAGCCTCTACAGGAGGCAAAGCCCGGTGACAACATCGGTTTCAACGTCAAGGGCGTTGGCAAGGACGAGATCAAGCGCGGTGACGTCGTTGGCCACCCGGACAACAAGCCCACAGTTGCAGCACGCTTCCAGGCAAGGATTATCGTGCTGAACCACCCTACCGCCATCACCGTGGGCTACACGCCAGTGTTCCACATCCACACCGCCCAGGTGGCCTGCCGCTTTGAGAAGCTCCTCCAGAAGATTGACCCACGCACCGGCCAGGTCGCTGAGGAGAACCCACAGTTCCTCAAGACTGGTGATGCGGCCCTCGTTGAGGTCGTGCCCACCAAGCCCGTTGTCGTCGAGCGCTTCCAGGACTTCCCAGCGCTCGGCCGTTTCGCCATCCGTGACATGAGCCGCACGGTGGCGGTGGGTGTCGTCACGGAGGTCACTCCCAAGCAGTGATCTCCAACCCCCCTTTCCTTTTGTTAGAGGTCCACGGTGATACTCATGATCGCACGCATCAAGCTCGCAGGGACGGACTACAAGGTGCTCGATGACATCGTTCAGAAGATCGTTGGCATTGCTAAGCAGGCTGGCGTGAAGGTGCGCGGACCAATACCCCTGCCCACAAAGAAGCTCCGCGTCGCTGTTCGCTACTCTCCCGATGGTCAGGGTTCTGAGACTTATGAGCACTGGGAGATGCGCATCCACAAGCGCATCATTGACGTGGCTGCCGATGACCGCGTCATGAAGATGATTCTGCGCATTCCCATCCCTGAGAACGTGAAGATCGAGATAAAGCTTCTGGCGGAGCAGTAATCTCCGCCGCTATCCCTCTTTCTGCTTTGCCCAAGAGCTGCCTTATTCTGATGATGCTCAAGAAAAAATAAGGGGGCTGTGTTTTTGTGGATTCTGCGCTCAATCTCCGAAGTAACCGAACTTCCTGACGAGTTCCTTCCGTTCCTTCTTTTCCTCCTCGCTCTCTACGTGGTCTGCTGGCGTTCCATCAACGACTCCAATCACTGAGCGTCCGAGGTCCGTCTCCGCCACGATCACCTGGAACGGGTTGCTTGTCGCCAAATACACGCACGCCACGGTGGGGATGCTCTTGATTGCGTTGAGCACGTGTATGGGGAACGCTCCGCGCATAACTACGACGAACACGTGTCCCGCACCGATCTTGAGCGCAATGTCCGCGGCAATCTTCTTGAGCTCCTCATCCGTGCCCGTAACTCTAACAACCTTGGGCTTTGCCTCGTTCATGGCGGCGCCGAACTTTGCCCCTGGTATGGAGGAGTATACCGCGTCGTAGAGATCC
>JALVAT010000018.1 GCA_027011045.1 Microcaldota archaeon
GGCTGTCTTCCCCGTCAGATAGGATAATTCGTATGGTGCTGTCCTCTATCTTCTTTGCGTGGTTGAGCACGTAGTGCACGGTGCTCTTCGGCAGGTCCAGCGTTCTCGCTATTTCCCTTATGCTCGCACCCGCCTTTCTCAGGGCCACAATTTGTCCGAATACCTCAAGGTCTATTTTTGCGTATCTCCCTCTTCTCCGCTCTATTTTAACGCGGTTCTCGACGATCTTCCTTGCGGCCCTGGAGAGGCGCCTGTACGTAGAAGGGGGCATGTGGTATTCCTCTACGTACTTGTCGAGTTCCCTTAGAACCTCTGCCCTGACTGGCCGGGGGATGTACAGATGGGCTCTGCCCAATTTCCTTAGGAGCTCCCGGATTTCTTCTGGCTCCTTCAGGTTTAGCACCACGAGCACTTTAAACATTGGAGAATGAAATATTTACATGGGTTCTCTGGACACAAAGGATATCCTCGTTCTCGTGGTCATTTACGCAATGGCCTTCGTTTCGGGCTTCATACTCGGCGGCTACTTTGTGGTCTCGCACTCTTACAGGAGCGCCGTCGTCTATGCAGCCGCCGTGGTCTCCGGCGGACAGGGCGGCACCCTCGCCACGATTACTGCAACGGTGCGCCCAGGCCATGGGCGGGTGTTCCTAACAGTTACTCCCCAAGCGGAGCTTGACACGCAGGAATCTGCCCAGATAGCCGCTGAAGTAGCCACAAGGCTTGCAGGGGTGCCAATGAGCTTCGTGGATATTGATTTCTCCATAAACGCACCCACCGCCATCGTTGGCGGTCCCTCTGCCGGAGCTGCCATGACCGTTGCTGCCTATGGGGCCCTCACGGGCAAGCAGCCCCGGAGGGACGTTGTTGTGACGGGGGAGATACGTCCCGACGGGAGCATTGGGCCCGTTGGTGGTCTTGTGGATAAGCTGGAGGCCTGCGCCACCCACGGCATAAAGTACTTCCTCATACCCGCAGGTGAGCGCTACGTACGCGTTGCCCAGCCCGTTAACAAGGTGATTGAACCCATTCCCGGCGTTAAAATAATTGAGCAGGGCTTGCAGTGGAAGACCGTTGATCTGATGGAGCTGGGAAAGAAATTGGGGGTAAAGGTGGTGGAGGTATCCTCCATCTACGACGTGCTCCCCTACTTCTTCAGCTGAACAGTTGCTTTTCGAGGAACTGGGCCACATCTTCCTTTTCTATAAGGTTTCCACGGTAAACCTCCGTGAGCGCTGCGTTCACAGCCTCTGTGATCGTTTCTGTGTCTACCTCTTCCCTTAGCGCCTTGACTATCGCTTCTACCACCGGTTCCCATGCTCCCGTTTCAAGGAACGCCTTTGCTGAAGCCCTCTCTACTTCTGAGAGGATGTTCGCAACCTCCTCCAGATCTTCGCCCTTCTCCACGATCTCAACGCCGCAGCGGCGCAGCGCATCCGCGATCTCGTCCATCTTGTACATGGCTATGGGGCGAGCCTTCTTCAGGATCTCGGCAAGGTTTGTGAGCACGCCCCTGAGGTTCTCGATGTCGACGCTGCTTCCCTCAATGTCCACCAGCCCCAGATAGTATAACCTTCCCACGATGTCCCTTGGCGTGCCGTCCGGGAACACCTTTACGCCCTCTTCCTTAAGCGCATCCGCAACCGCATTCCAGAAGTTCTTTGCAAGAACAAGCTCCGCCGCGCTTTTCACAGCCTCCGCCAGCTTCTCGAACCTCTCTCCACCCTGGTCAGCCAGCTCGTCCCACTTCTTCAGGATCTCAGAGACGTCGACGCCCTGCTCCTTCGCCGCCGCGAGGACCTCCACGGCCCTCTCCACTCGCTCCACGAACGCCTCCGGCGCCAGCGGCGCATCCACATCCACGAGCCTGAGCACGCTCCACGCCGCAGCATCCGACTCTACCACACCCTTGATCTTCTCCATCAGCCCCTCCGTATCCACGCCAAACTCCTGCTTGTAGATGCCCACAAAGAATTCCACGGGTCTGTCCGCGCCTTCGAGGTACTTGGGGTTTTCCTTTGCCGTTTCAGCAGCTACGTCGATGGATATGCCCTCTCTTCTCCAGAGGGCTATGGCCCCCGCCGGTGCTTCCGACTCAGCGAGGGTTGCCAGCGCTCCCTTGAGATCTCCCGTGTATGCCGCCTGGTTTATGGCGACAACCGCAAACCACGGTTTTTCTACCGAATCAACGATTTTGGCGACGTGATCGACAATTTCAGATACGTCCTCGGGCGGTTCAAAGGGCGAGAGCCACTTCTCCAGCTCCTCTGTTGAAACATCAATCCCGCGCCTCCAGAGCTCCTCCGCAACGGATTTCCAGGACATCATTCCTTCACCTTCCTTAGCTTTTCGTAGACAACTTGGATGAACGCATCCGCCTTGGGCGTACCCTCCTTGAGCACGAGCTTCACCGCCTTGGCGACGTCTTCCGGGGCGATACCACTCTTGACGCTCGATTCAAGCACCTGTGCCGTTGCCCTGAGGATCTCCCCGTTTGCCAGGAGCGTCTTGACGGTGTCCACATCCGCCGCTATGAGAAGCTTTGCCAGGGCCACGGCACCCTCCTTGGTTTCGGCACCGTCTGTTATCAGCTGTAGCACCTTCACTATATCGTCCAGCACGTAAACGGCCGCCGGCGATGCCTTGACGAGCGCCTCAAAGGCACCCTGTATGAGCGTGCTAACATCCTTTTCGAGCACTACTTCCTTGCCCCTGATTTGGACGAGCCCGAGGGAGTGAAGCTTTGCTAGGAGATCCGACACGTCCTCCTTTCCAGAGGATATAATGGGGATCTTTTCGCGCGCGCAGGCGTCCGCCAGCCTCTTCCTGAAGTCATCCACCACCGCCTTTGTCCCCACGAGCTTCACAGCCTCCGCCAGCTTCTCGAACCTCTCTCCACCCTGGTCAGCCAGCTCGT
>JALVAT010000019.1 GCA_027011045.1 Microcaldota archaeon
CTGGCGTATATCTCGTACAGGATCACTGCTACGGAGTGCGATAAATTCATTGCGGGATACTCTGGGCTCGTTGGTATGGTTACGGTTACGTCGGCCATTTCCAGCTCATCATTAGTTAGCCCAGAGGGTTCGCGCCCGAAGAGAAGCGCCACCGTTGTTCTGGCGGAATATATTGCGGGCCCAAGGCTCGTGGCTAGCTCTTTGGGCGTTATGGGCGTTCGCCGTACCTTCTTGTCCATGGTTTTTGCCGTTGTGGCAACCACGGTTCCAGCGTCTCGCACGGCATCCGCAAGGCTCTCTACAACCCGTGCGCGGAGCAGAATATCCCTTGCGTGGACCGCCATTCTGAGGGCTTCCTCGTCATCCTTCTCAAAATGGGGGTTTACAAGAACGAGGTCGCGTAAGCCGAAGTTTGCCATTACGCGGGCTATGCTCCCAGCATTCCCAGGATAATGTGGTTCCACAAGCACAACCCTTAGCACAGCTCTATCTGGTAGCGGTTGTTTATATATGGTGATGGCTCAATTATTGAAGATGCGGCGCGCTCTCCTGTTCCTGCTTCCACTGTTTGTTCTCGCCACGGCAGGGGCAGAGGGTGAGCTCAACGCGTTCCTCTCGAAAATGCCCAGTGTGGGCGTGTCCGTAGTTTGCCCCGATGGCAACTATATCGTGTATCCCTACTCCAACGCTTCAGGGGTTTACGCGCTCCTTGTCGTCCAAGACGGGGCACCTGTATTTGATTACACGGTGTACCGCTCTGTGGCGGCGGCATACCTCCAGAAGGAGCACCTTCGCTCCGCAGCAGAGAATATGAAGATCCTTACGCCCGGGACTGCTGCACTCTTTTCTCAGCTAGCGTCGAAGCTGAAGTCCAAGGACTACGACTACAGCCTGGCGGCGAAGTACGCCCAGCGTTGCTTCCCGGACTATGTCTCACCGATTCAGGGGCTGAGGAACGACGCATCGGAACTCGCGCAGGACGTTCAGGCACTCTCCCAGACCCTTGCAGACGCAGCGGATAAACTTACCCAGTATTTGAAGTCGTCCACGGTTATCTGCGGCTATAAACCCCCCGTTGACGTCTACGAGAAGATATCGAGCACATCATCGCGTCTGACGAAGTTCCTCCTCCAGTCAAAGGCTGTTATTACGCAGCTCGCCGGCACCGAGACCAACTGCAGCCCCGATGTCGTGCGCGCAATCCTCGACGCCCTAAAGCCGCCGTACACCCAGGAGGACCTTCAGTATATTACCACTGCCCTTGAATCTGAGGAGCAGATGCTACAGTACGAGCCCAGCAGCGAGGAGATCCGCACTTTATACTCAAATACGTATAAGCTCTACTGGAAGACCCTTTACGAGCAGGCGCTCCAATCTACAGTGGATACCCCCTACGGGCCAATTTCCCTGAAGGATGCAGCCACCATACTTCCGAGCTGGGGCGTTAAATGGGTGCGTGCGGACCTGATACAGAAAATACAGCAGGACTACTCCGCGGCGGTGGCTGCGGCGAACGGCGGTAACTATAAGAAAGCCTATGAGCTCCTTAAGTCCCTGCGTTCCGACGTCGAGGATTTGCTCTCCGCGGGTATCGCCCATGAGCGCACCGGAAGCTCGTTTCCCTATTGGATTGTCCTTCTCGTGGTGGGGGGAGGGATCCTTGGATTCTTGCTGTTGAGGAGAGGTGGTAAAGGTGGTTCAGAGGAGGATCTTGGCGATTCTGATAGCTCTGGCGATTACGATTACCTTTACGGCTAGCGGTAGCGCTCAAATACTGGCATCTGTCAGCTGCCCTTCCCCCGTCTACCAGTACGAGGTTTTCCCGTGTCACCTGCTGCTCTACAACGCTGATTTGAAGGCGCACAGGGTAACGTACTCGGCTGGCTTCGACAGGGGCGCAAGGGTGCTAACGAACAGCAGCGGAGAGGTAAATGTGGCCGGTGCAAACCTCCAGAGGCTTGATTTTAATTGCTGGGCTACAGGTGTGGGCACATCAGCCTTTGCTGTCCGCTTTGGCGTGGGCAACTCTGAAAACCAGGCGATAGCAACGAGTGTGTCCGTGATCCCCGCACCTCTACGCGTTGCAGAGGATAGCGTAGACGTTTATGCAGGTCAGAGGGACGACGTTGTTCTACACCTCGTGGGTAGTGGAGCCTATGTGAAGGTGCGGGCGGTACTGCCCCAGGGGATGATCGGAAAAACAGAGTTCACGGTGGGTGACGTGAACGGCGAGGCACCCCTCGTGCTTAGCGTATCTCCAAACCCATGGGACCTTGGAGACCGAGAGCTGACGCTGTACATTTCCTACGCCGATAGCAGGGGCTACCACCTTGAACGGCAGGTGATTGCACTCCATGTACGCCCCAATTTAAGCCTGTTGCTCCTGGCTGGGGCAATTCTGCTGCTCGTAGTGGCTGTGTTCGTCCTTAAGCGCAGGAAGTCGGGGTCTTCGTCAGAGTCGTAGCTCCACGATATCCCCATCCTGCAGAACGTAGTCAGCACCGACCATCTGACCCGGGAAGCGTGCAGAGCCCCATATTCGCGCAGCCTTTGCCTCCTTTCCCTGTAAAACAATTCTGGATAAATCTGCTACGGTATCCCCGCGCTTGAGTACCACTGGTTGGGGTGACGGCTTGCCGCGTGGTGGTTTCGTGTAGACGCGGATGAGCCCAAGGGCATCGAATAGCTGCTCCTTGAACGCCTCTTCCTTTCCGTTTTCAAAGAGGAGAACAGGGACGTTTTTCACGCTTTTTAGCACGTCTATGTTTTTCTGGGGAGCCTGTTCCACCTTGTTTCCAACGATAACCGCTGGCAAGAACCGTGCAGATTCGTTAATTGCAAGTATGAAGTCCTCAGGGGTGGTTTTCTCCAGAAACGTGACGGTTGCGCTGTGTATG
>JALVAT010000020.1 GCA_027011045.1 Microcaldota archaeon
CAGCATATTCCGCGTTTCTGGACTTTGCCCCAAAATTCAGGCAGATTGAGCGCCGCTATTCCGATGATATTGAGCTTCAGGACTTCGTAAAGGCAGCAGTGGTTCGGGGGGAATCCATGGCGCAGGCGGAGCGGCGGTTTTATGACGAGCGCCTCGCGAAGGGCACTTCCACCCATCCCGAGCGAACACGGGCTCCACGCTCATCCCGCGAGGATCTTCTCAGCATAATTGCGGACCTGCGCGCTGAGCTTCGCAGGCTTCGCTCAGCTTACGATGAGTTGCTCGCGGATCTTCGCTCGGTCGAGCAAGAGCGGGACGAGCTACGTGATATGCTTCGCCGCCTCCCACGAAGCGAGGAGGCTGCCAGGTACCGTATGGAGAGGGATGCGTGCCGCAGGGAGCTTTCAGCGTTGCGCAGGAAACTCAGGCGCCTGGAGACTCTTTTCGAGCAGGTGATGCGCGGTTCCGCCGTTGCAGTGCCTGAGGTTCAAGAGGGTTCAGTTCTGAAGGATCTGGGTAGTTCTCGTCGCACCCCTCGACGTTTGGGGTCCATCGGTTCCTTTGTAGTCCTTCGTCATCCCCGTCTTAAGGGTAACTATCGGTTCTGGACGGTGCGCCCGAAAACCGATCGTTCTAAGGGGAGGCCCATGTCAGACGATGAGCTTGCCCGGCGCATCCTCGACCTGGTGGACGAGTACCGTAGAAGCCGGCTGGAGGAGCATTCGGAGGAGCGCGAGTGATTCCCACCAACCCTCCTTTTAATCCTATCCCTCCAATTGTATGGCGAGGTGATGTCAATGGCATCAGAGAACGAGGTCTACGTGGGCAAGAAGGGCGTTATGAACTACGTCCTTGCAGTTGTGACCCAGTTCAACCAGGGCGCCAAGGAGGTTCACATCAAGGCGCGTGGTAGGGCCATTTCCAAGGCTGTGGACGTGGCAGAGGTTGTCAGGAACCGCTTCCTCCCAGAGGTCAAGGTTAAGAACATCGAGATCTCCACCGAGGAGCTTGAGAGCGAGCGCGGTGTTTCCAAGGTTTCTGCTATCGACATTGTGCTCGCCAAGGAGTGAAGGCTTTACCCTTACCCCCGAATTTTTCTCGTTTTTAGCACCCCTTTAATTCTCTTTCCCCCATATTATGGGGAGGTGGTAGGATGGTTCGGGCCCCGATTTGTGAGGTTTGTCAGCGCAGCGACTTCCTTTGCCCAGCGGACGAGGAGAAGCTGAAGAGAGGCGAAATATCAGAGCTCGACGTGAGAATTTCAAGAATACTCTACGATCTGGACAGCAAGTACAGAATAGGGGACACTGTGGAGTTTGTTAGAGCCTTTGATATGGGGTCCTTTGTGCTCATCCTCGTTAGGGGCGAGATTGGCCGTTTGATAGGCAAGAATGGCAAGGTCCTCCGTGCGTTCCGCCGCGCAGTGGGCAAGCCCCTGAGGATCGTCGAAATTGACGTGGATACCAAGAAAACAGTCCAAGACCTCTTTGGAAACGTCCGTGTGGCAGGCGTCAACATCATATTCAAACCAGAGGGCAAGGCGTACCGCATTCTTATCCCCCGCAGGGAGATCCGCTTCCTGAGTTTCCCATTTCCGCACGTCAAGAAGGCGCTGGAGATTGTCCTTGACGCCCCCTTCGAGATCAAGTACGTATAGAAGCGCCTGCTTTTTCTTTTGCACACCTTTTCCAGCCTTTTTTATGCGGAGGGTATGTGCTTCCACACCTTGAGTTGTGGTTGGATGCTAAACCGATAAATTTTTGCGTCGCGATTCTTTCAGGTCAATCCTTAAATATGTCATGATAGAATCATGATATGTGGTGACGGATCGTGACGGGTCGCGGGGCCCGGACAGTATACATGGTATACTCACCGCAATAAAAGCCTTGCTTCCCGGGGTAGAGGACGAGGACATCCTTCCCCTGGAGGTACTTTCCCGTCACTCCGAGGATCCGGTGGTCCTCGCCACGCTCATCGCGGCGCTCATCGAGGAGCGCAGAAAGACGAACAAGCTCCTTGAAGAGATCCGTCAGTCTCTCCGGGCGCTAGAGGAGAAGATGTCCGCCGCCTCCACGGCTCCGGCGCCCGCCACTCATGCGCCTCCCTCGCCCTCCAGAGCCTCCGGAGCCGCCACTTCCGCCCCCCCATCTCCGGCTCCGGAGCTCTTTGATCTTTCGGAGGCTGACGAGCGGATATTGGCACTGATTCACGAGCACGGTATGGTTTCCGCCGCCGATGTAAAGGAAGCCCTTGGATACAAGGGCCTTAACGCCGCCTCCGCTCGCCTGAACGCCCTGTATAAGAGGGGGATCTTGCGGAAGATTCGGAAGGGGCGCAAGGTGTACTTTACGCTCGCGGACCGCCCATAGCCAGCTGCGGTTCGCCCGTCGGGATCCACCTCCGCCTCCATCATGCGCCTCCCTCGCCCCTTCCCTTTCCCCCTCCTTTTTATTCTCCAGCGCCAATTTTCCCTTGTGGTGGGCACCTTCGTCGAGGGCGATGACGTTGTTGTGGTTGGGCGAAAGCCCTCTACGCTCAGGGAGTTCGGTACAAAGGGTTCTGGATTCCTGGGGCGTGTTGTTCTGAGCAAGGGGGATAACCCCGTCCTTGGGCGGCGGGTAAACATTGATCTCAGCACGTCCCACGTGATTCTGGTCCTCGGCAAACGTGGCTATGGAAAGTCGTATACCCTTGGTGTGCTCGTGGAGGAGCTGGCGTCGCTACCGTATTCCGTAAAGATGCGAACCGCCGTAATCGTTATTGATACCGTAGGCATCTTTTGGACGATGAAAGTGCCAAACAGGGAGCAGGAGGCCCTTCTACGCAAGTGGGGGCTGGAGCCCAAGGGCTTTTCCGTTAACGTCCTGGTTCCAAAGAGTGCCCTACCGTTCTATCTTGAACATGGGCTTCCCGTGGATGGATACTTTGCCATAAGGCCGTCTGAGCTCGGTCCTGAGGAATGGCTGGGTCTCTTTGACCTTGATCTGGATTCTGAGGCAGGGGCGCTTCTTGCAGGTGCGGTGGTGGAGAATCAGGGCCGCAACTTTAGTATAGACGATCTTATTCGCACCGTTCAGGCGCAGGAGGGCTTTGCGGAGCACGTTAAGCGTTCCGTTGCCATGCGACTGGCTGCAGCGAAAAGCTGGGGACTCTTTGACGTTAACGCGCCCCGCGTGGTAGATTATGTTCGCCCAGGTGCCGTGAATATTATCGACGTGTCCACCTTTAAGGCAGCCCTTGGGGGCCAGTCCCTGCGTGAGGTAATCGTGGCGATCTTGGGCAAGCGCATATTTGAGGAGCGCATGAAGTACCGCAAGGTAGAAGAGGTCCAGCAGATGCGTACAGGGCGGCCGACGTCCGAAATGCCCCTTGTGTGGATGATCATCGACGAGGCGCACCTCTTCATGCCCAACAACAGAAAATCCCTTGCGAAGGACGTGCTCTCTGACTGGATACGCGTTGGGAGACAGCCAGGCCTCTCTCTTGTGCTCGCCACTCAGAGGATCGACCGCCTAAGCGATGATGCGATTACCCAGGCGGATATCATCATCGGGCACAGGATAACGAGCTACCTGGACATAAAGGCGCTTTCCCGCGTTAGGCCCACCTACGCTTCCGAAAGCCTTGACAAGGAGCTGGCATCGCTCCCCCATACTCGGGGACTTGCCGTTCTCATGGACGACGTGACGGAGAAGCTCTGGGTGATCCGGGTTCGCCCGAGGATGAGCTGGCACGGCGGCGGCTCCGCCACAGCGCTTATAAAACCGTGACCGCTACCTTTAAATACCCTTTTTAAAGATCACCCCTCCAATACGAAGGAGGCGCATGGGTGGAGAATCGGCCTCCGCGAAGGAGGACAAGATTTACTACAAGGTTCAGAACATCGTTGCATCCGCCTCCCTGGATGTGGATATTGACTTGTTCTCCCTGGCATTGACCCTGGACAACGTCGAGTACGAACCTGAGCAGTTCCCCGGTGCCATTCTGCGCATAGAGAATCCCCGTTCCCGTTTGCTCGTATTCAAGAACGGCAAGCTCATCTGTACTGGCAACCGCAACCGGGAGCAGATACGCCAGGCCATTCGAAAGACTATTGAGCTCCTCAAGGAGGCACAGCCGCACCTAAAGCTTCCAGATCCGGACAGTGTGGATTTCAGGGTGGAGAATATTGTGGCGTCCGCTTCCCTCGGCGTGACGGTGGATCTTTACTCCCTTGCCGCAACCCTGGACAACGTCGAGTACGAACCTGAGCAGTTCCCCGGTGCCATCATACGTATCCGAGATCCCAAGGCCACGATCCTCCTCTTCAAGAACGGCAACCTCATCTGTGCCGGTGTGCGGAAGGAGGAGGACATTGTTCGGGCCATAAAGAAGGTTCGTGAGCTCATTAAGGACTTCGTCCAGAAGCGGTAGGTTCCCGATAGTTTTTAAATCCTTTTTATACTAAGGATATTTGGGTCGGCGGCCATAGCGGCGGGGAAACACCCGTTCCCATTCCGAACACGGAAGTTAAGCCCGCCAGCGATGGGCCTGGTACTGGGTCCCCTCGGACCTGGGAAGGGCCCGACGCCGCTGCCCTTTTCACTCTCCTGCTTCTTGGTGTTTTGCCGTTTACGAGTTCTTGGCGCTTCTACGACGTGGCTCTTTATTAAACGCGAATCTTTCCTGGGTGATAACGTCTCTTGCTGCCCCTCGCAACCCTTTTAAAATCAACGGCAGAGGATAGATATTGCGCCGAAGGCGCTTGGTGCCCGAGTGGTGTAGCCAGGTTAGCATGCGGGCCTGTCGAGCCCGCGACCCGGGTTCAAATCCCGGCTCGGGCGCTACCCAAACTTCTACCACCACTAATCTCGCTTCGCGTGCTCTTTGGTTCTGCAGGGGTTCTTTTTTGGGCTACTCGATCTTTCTACCTAGTATGATTCCCAGGATGTTCTTCACTCTCCTTATTGCAACGGGGTTTGCCCTGTTCTCTTTTTCGGCTTCCCTTATGATTCTGAGCGCTCTTGCTGCAATCACTCTACTCTGTACGTCGTTACCGCTGCTGATGAGTTGTGAGACGATCTCTGCGCCTTTCGGGTGTGCAAGGGCAATATTTACAAGATTTCTGAACACTTCCCCGTGGTGCTCCGTACCCATGGGGATTGCCATTGCCGCGCTCGCCAGATTCTGTATACCCATCCCGCTATACCACATGAAGTGCTCGCTGGGGTTCTTCTTCGCTAGCTCGTTCACGGACTTGACTACCTGTTCCATGACTCGCTCTATTTCGTCCGGGTCTGCTCTCCGCGCGGCGGTGTTGACCGCTAGCAGCATTGCGTTTCCTATGCGCGTTGCCAGCTCCTTCTCTACGTCGTCAAGTCGCGCCTTTTCTCCTGTGAGTTCTTCAAGAGTCTTGAGAATTTCCTTCATCTTGTTAGGATCGTAGTTCTGGATGAGCTCCTTTGAGATCCACGCGGCAAACTCGGGATCATCCCTTGCTGCGGCGTGGGCAAGGTGTGCTCCTGCCAGGTGCAGAACCGCGTGCTTGAAGTTCTCGTTACCCGGTTCCTCCGCAATTCTCTGAATCTTTTGCACGAAGTTCTTCAGAACCTCGGAATAACTACGCTTCTCGTGGCTGAACGCCCTTATTAGATTCTTAAAAAGTGCTGCTGCCAGGAACGCGCTTTCAGGATCCTTTACGTCGAACTTTGCAACGCTTTCAAGGATCTTGATCTTGTTTTTCAGTCGTTCCTGCTTGAGCTGACGGTATATATGCCTTGCGAACTCAGGGTCCTTGACCAGGTTCATGCTGAATGCCAGCGCGATTGCCCGCGGATGTAGCTCCATATTCTTTAGAAGACTCTCCTTTATGTGTTCGTGGAGATTGTTTTCCTCCGCAATTGCCTTTACTATGTGAAATGTATCATCATCACTCCTTTTCGCGAGATGTAGGATAATATTCGCTGCCTTTTCGGGGTGCTTTGCGACGAAACCCTTCTCGTTCAGAACTTCCTTCAGAATGTCCGTCGGCAGTGCTTCGAGCACCGTATACCTATGGCCCATCAGCCTTGCAACGCGCTTCATCTGGTCCCTGCTGAGCGCACCCTTTTTGATTAGATTTTCCAGAATGTCCTTGATGTGTTCTTCAGCTCGCTCGTTTATCTTTTCCGAGGTTGCCGCCTTTGTGAATGCGGCCATCCAGAGACCTACATCCTTGGGTTCCCTCTCCCGCATGGTCCTTCTGGCGTGTTCCCAAAACTCGGGCCTTCTCGCGATCTCGGAGTTCTGGCGTAGCACGTCCTCTGGGTGCGCACCCTCCCGAAGGCTTCGGATCATCGCCCGCTCGGGGTTTTCCGCTCTTTTCAAGCCCGGAACCATCACATCCACCCGATCTTCTTGAACCAGTACCACATGGCCACGTATAATCCGATCATAAGTCCGTTAATGATCCAAAAACCGTAGGGGTGGTCCGAAAGCGGAAGATATCGGAAGTTCATGCCGTAAATGCCCGTAATGATTGTTATAGCGGCTAGAATTATTGAGATCGCTGTTAGGCGCTTAATAAGTAGGTTGAGCTCCATGGACAGGGCGCGGTCGTGAAGATCGAGGATGGAGTTTGCCGATTTGATTGTGAGCCCCACGAAGGAAAGCACCTCGTGGACATCTCCCCGGATATCCTCGATCTGCTCGTTCTTGAGCTGCGACCACCTTCTAAGCTTTATAACCATCTTCCAGAAGTACGCCAGCTCTCTCCTGACGTCGTGCAGCTTCAAGAGGACATCGTATATGTTCAAGACGGTATCGTTTGCCTTCTCAGTGTGGAACTGCTGCGTCATTTCCTTCTCTATGCGCGTTACCTGTTTGTGGATTTCCGAGATTCTGTCGTGTATGATGTCCAGCTGCTTTTTAATTGCGCGGTAGACGAACTCGCCGGGGTGCTGCAGGAACTTGCGCTTTTTCCGTATGGCATTTCGCATCCATTTTACCAGTTCTGTCTCGCCCTCCGCCACTATGGCAACCGTATTCTTCCTCACCGCTATTAGCGTGCTTTCGCCCATGAAGTTCAGGTCCACGACGAGCGTTCCGTCCACGAAGTACACGTCCGGAACGTCTTCTTCCTCCCATATCTGCTCTATCTTTTCCCCGGGCAGTTCGAGTTTGTCCAGTTTCTCCTTTATGCGCTCTGGTTTTGTGGTAACGTAGTACACCGTATCCTGGATCCTGCTGCCCCTTGGCACGTCTATAATTGGTTGCGCCCATTTAAAACACCTCGCTGATTGTCGAGGATCTCGCCTCACGGATAAAAAGGATTCGCCTCGATTTGCATGGTGGCTAAGGAACGCATATTCCTGAAACTGGGCGGATCCGTCCTTACGGATAAAACCCGCCCCAAAACGCCGCTTATGGATGTTATACGGAAGTTAGCTTCTCAGATATCCGAGGCGGTGGCTGGGGGCGATCTTGAGCTTTTGCTGGGCCATGGGAGCGGCAGTTTCGGTCACTGGGCAGCCCACGAGTTTGAATCGATAAAGAGGACAAACCCACAGCTCTATACGGCCAAAGTGCACGCCGTCGCCGCCGAGCTGAACCATATTGTCGTATCGGCGCTCGTAGATGCTGGTGTAAAGGCCATCCACTATCCTCCATCCGCTGTGATCTTTGCCAGGGACGATGTGCCCAGCCGGTTGTGCCTTGGGGCCCTAACGGAGATGCTGGAGCACGGTTTCGTCCCCGTTACCTATGGGGATGCAGTGCCTGACGGTATGCGTGGTGGCACCATATTCTCCACGGAGCGCGTGTTTCTCACCCTGAACCCCGTGTTAAGGCCCCGGAGGATTTTGCTCGTTTCTGATGTGAATGGAGTCTATACGGCGGATCCCCACGTCGATCCGAATGCCGAGCACATCCCCGAAATCACCCCTGATAACTTCTCGGAGGTGCGGGCAGCCCTTGGCGGGGCCAGGGGCTTTGACGTGACCGGCGGCATGCTTGGTAAGGTGGAGAGCATGCTCCAACTTGTTAAGACCTCGCCCTGGGTGGACGAGGTGCAGCTCCTCTCCCCAGAGGGTGATAACCTGCTGCGGGCTCTTCGGGGCGAGCACGTGGGTACAATCATCCATCTGTGAGCCTTTTGATCATGGTGCGCACCTGCTCCAGGGTCTTTTCCGGGGATCCGTTGTTGTCCACCGTTTCGTTGTAGTATGGGCTTTTTGGTACCCTTTCCTGCAGAACTGCCTCCAGATTCTTCTCCATATCCTCTGCTCCGAGCCTGTAAACCATTTTCCAGAAGTTGTCACGGACGATTTTCGAGAGAGCACGATACGTGGCGATGTCTTCCCTTGTTCTTTCGATCAACGCTCTTTTTGCCTCTTCCACGTTCCTATAACGCCTCTCGCCCTCTCGATTTGCGTGGAAAACCCGCCCCGCCGCTACATCCGGCTTGGTGTACACGAGGATTGCCGCCGCCGTGGGGATCTCCACGTGGTATGCCGCGAGGTTCGAATCGAGGACTACGATGTTCTCCTGCACCCCGTGCTCCACGATCTCATGGATCCTTGCATCGATGCTGAGGTTGAGCTGGTAGTACTTTTCGGGGTTTTCCGCCTGCATCTTCATGAGCTCGTTGATGTCCACGCCCTCTTCCTCTGCTATGTGCCTCACGATCTCGCCAGTGGACAGCCGCAAAACGGGCAACTCTTCTTTTTCCATCTCCTCTGCAACCTTGTTCGCTATGAAACTCCTCCCAGATCCGTGGATCGCAGATCCGAAGATGATCGCCGGCAGGATTCCGTACTCCTCGTAGATGCGTTCTGCCCAGCTTCTCCAGATTGCCATGTAGTAAATACGGCCCCTCTTTAAATAGAGGCTTCCTTTATTGGGATATGCTCGTAGTGGACGTGTCCAAGCGGAAGCTCAAGGAAATTCGCATGAGCGTTTCTGGAGCCGTCGATGCCGGCGTGAAGATCCATCAGCAGGAGTTTGAGACGTACTCCAAGGATCCATACGATCCGAAGAACGCCGTGGTCTTCTCTGCGGGCCCCTTTGTGAACCCTGCCCTACCCGGTAGCATGCGTGGCGTCGTCACCTTCCGCTCACCCCTGACCCGTGGTCTTTTTGTCTCTTCTGCGGGCGGGCTTGGCGAGTACATTGCGCGAACCGGCGATTTTGGCGTTACCATTGTGGGGCGCGCGGATGTCCCGGTAGTGGTGGCGGTGGTGGGTGATTCCGCCGGTACCACGATGAACATTTTCGAACTCGAGGAATACGAAGATGTGGTCGACGATACGGAAAAGTTCGCCGATTTCCTTTACGATGGGCTGAAGGACGTCTACTCCGGAGCTCCCTTTAGGGTTATAAACGTGGGCATGGCTGCCCTTACTACCCGCTACGGCGCACTGGTTTCAAAGGATCCGAAGACAGGGGCTCTTGACTTCTTTGGGAGGGGCGGTGCCGGTTCCGTGCTTGTCAGGGCCCACAACGTGTTTGCCGTTGCCCTTGGCGGAGATGCGCCCTTCCCCTTCACCGATGTAGATATTGTCGAGAAGCTCCTCGGGGAAAAGCCCGCCCTTGCCGCATCGAGGGCGACGGAGAAGTACCGACTTGTGAATGATTTGGGCTTCGGGGGAACCATCGTCAACTGGGCGAAGATCCCCGAGCTTGTTCCCGCCTACAACTGGAAGTCTGCGGGTTTCTCCGAGGATGAGCTGAAGAGGTACGTCCTGGAGCCGCTTGCCGATGCTGTTGAATCGCTGAAGAGCCTGTTCTCCAAGGTTCGCTCCACATCCTGCGGAGAATCGTGCCCCGCTGCCTGTAAGAAGATACTCGGGGGCAAAAAGCTCGACTACGAGCCTATGACGGCATTTGGACCTCAGCTCGGTATTTTTGATCCCGAACTGGCGCTTTCCGTTG